>CAZEFQ010000182.1:0-23978 GCA_964511505.1 uncultured Rhizobium sp. | reverse complement strand
GCGCTGGCCAGCGATCCGGGGCGCCTGGCGGCGTTGCGCGAAAAGCTTGCCGCCAAAAGGCATACCACCGCGCTCTTTGACACCGCCCGCTTCACCCGAAATCTGGAAGCGGCGTATGAGGGAATGGGCAACGATTGGACTAGGGCAGCCCGTCCGGTTTAGGCCCACCGGTCGCCCAGTCGAGCAATTGCGCCGTGTGGATCATGGTGGCGCCGCCTCCCATTCCAGCTTTGGGCGCCAGATGCTGGATGCAGCCGATATTCCCCGCCGCCACAATCGGAGCACCCGTCGCGGCGATATTCGCCAGTTTGCGCTCCCGCAATTTGCCGGACAGCTCCGGCTGCAGCATGGAATAGGTCCCCGCTGACCCGCAGCAGATATGGCTCTCGCCGATCTCCCGCACTTCGAAACCCATGCGCGCCAGCAAATCGCGCGGCTGGTTGTTGATCTTCTGGCCATGCTGCAGCGAGCAGGCGGAGTGATAGGCCACCACCTGGCCCGGTGGAATCGCCGGCGCAGCCAGATCCATTCCCGCCAGCACTTCGGTAATGTCCTTGGCCAGCGCCGAAATTTTGGCCGCCCGCGCCGCCCATTCCGGTTCGCTGCGCAGCATGAAGCCATAATCCTTCACCACCGTGCCGCAGCCCGAGGCGGAGATCACGATGGCGTCCAGCACGCCCAGCTTTTCCCAGGCCGCGATGTTGGCCTTGACCTGGGCATGGGCGGTTCTGTCGTCGCCCAGGTGATGGGCCATCGCCCCGCAGCAAGCCTGTCCTTCGGCGATCACCACCTCCACGCCATGCCGGTTCAAAAGCCGGATCACGGATTCGTCAATCTCGGGCGCCAGCACCGGCTGGACGCAGCCAGAGAGCAACGCCACCCGCTTGGTCCGCGTGCCTGCCGCCGGAAACACGCCCGGCAATCCGGCACTACCGCCGGTCGGCGCAGGCGCCTGCGCGACCATGGCTTTCAATTGCGCCGGCAAGAGACCCCGGAACGGTTTGGCCAGTTGCGCCAGAAGCAGCGACAGACGGAAAAGGCCGCGGTTGGTCAGCACCTTCGCCAGCGCGGCGCGCAGCATGCGTTCGCCCCAGGGGCGCACCTGCGCCTCTTCAATGTGGGCACGCGCATGGTCCAGCAGATGCATGTAATTCACCCCGGCGCCGCAGGTGGTCATGCAGGAATAGCAAGAGAGACAGCGGTCGAGATGCTTGACCGTGTTGGCGGGCGGTTTGAGCCGCTTCTCCAGCATCTCCTTGATCAGATAAATACGCCCGCGCGGAGAATCCAGTTCGTCGCCCAGCACCAGATAGGTGGGGCAGGTGGCAGTACAAAAGCCGCAATGGACACAGGCCCGGAGTTGGGCGTTGGCGTCCTGGGTTCCGGGGTCCTTCAGTTGTTCGGCGGTGAAATGGGTTTGCATGACCGGGCCTTAACATGGGTGAAGAAGGCGGGCAATTCCGGTTTTTCCGGCCGGAATGCCGTACTAAAGTGGGGGGCGCCCAGGAGTTTTTCATGTCCCGTGATATTGTTGTGATTATCGGAAGCCTCAGGAAGGAAAGTCTCAACCTCAAGCTGGCGCATGCCCTGATTGCGCTCCAGCCGCCGGGCCTCAAGCTGGAGATCACCCCCATTGCCCAGCTGCCAATGTTCAATCCGGACCTGGAAGCCACGCCCTATCCGGAATGGTCCGCCTTCAAGGACCGCATCAAGCGCGCCGATGCGGTGCTTTTCGTCACACCCGAATATAACCGCTCGGTCCCCGGCGTGCTCAAGAACGCGATCGACGCCGCCTCCCGGCCCTATGGCCAAAGCGCCTGGTACGGCAAGCCCGCCGCCGTGATCACCGCGAGTCCCGGCGCTATAGGCGGATTTGGCGCCAATCATCATCTGCGCCAGATGCTGGTCTTCCTCAACATGCCGGCGATGCAGCAGCCCGAGGCCTATGTCGGCACTGCCGACAAGCTGTTCGACAAGGAGGACAGGTTAATCAATTCGGACACGGAAAAATTCCTCAAGACTTTCCTCGCTGCCTTCGAGAAATGGATCGACGCGAACGTGATCTAGGGCGCGATCTTTTCTATTGCTGTTCCGGCGCTGCCTGTTGCACGCCGCGATCCGGAACTTCCCAGCGATAGATTCTCAGCGCCAGCCAGCCCTTGGGCTGGAAGCACAGCGCCGCCGTATTGGTGAAGCGGCCCTGGATCACCGCAGGCAGGTCGCACACCACCGTTTCCCCATTGGGATTGGCATAACCGACAAAAGCATAACCCGCCGTGTCCATGCAGGCCTGAATGGATTTGAGCGGCTCGCCGGGCCCGGAGCGGGAGGCGGAACTCTCACAGGCCTGGAGTTGCTTTTTCTGGTCGGCATAGCAGCCGGCCAGTCCCAGGGCGATGGGCAGTACACAGATGATAAAAAGCCGCACCCGGACCATGGCGCCTCCCAGCTTGAAAATAGCAGAAAACGAGGATTCCGGCGACCGGTTGCGTCACAAAACTTTATGTTTTTGTGACGGAAAAGCGCTTGGCGGACCCCCGTCGCCATGGCTGGATACCCCCATGGAAAAACGGGCAATTCAGGGCTTCCTCCTGGAGGAGGAGCGCGGAAAGCTGCATCTCACGCCGGAGATGCTGGAGCATGCCTACGAATATCTGCGTACCACGCTGCCCTTCCGCCGGATGAATCTTCCGCATGCGGACAATCTCGTCTTCCGGGTGATGGGGGCCCGCGACCGCTTCGGCCATTTCAAGGGCCGCATCAAGGACAATGTGGATCTGAACGAGATCGGCGTGTCCCAGCACATCGTGCATTCCACCCATATGCTGATGGCCACCATGGCGCATGAGATGATCCATCTCTACCAGCATGAGAAGGGCGGCACCCGCGGGCTTCACAACGCCCAGTTCAAGCGCATCGCCGCGCGCGTCTGCCGCATCCACGGCTTCGATCTGGAAAGTTTTTGATCCTCCGTGACAGGATTTTCACGACAGGCTTTTCATCCTTCATGGTCTTTGTTTAAGGCGCCGGAAAGCGCCCGCTCAGCTTCTCCCCTTAAATCACCGGCGAGGTTTGGGAGGAGCCTATGCTCCTGCAACGCGGATTCCGGATTGCGCAATATGCACTCAGCGCCTGTTGCGGATTCTATCTGCTGGTTCTGTTCATCGATTATCTGCAGGCCGGCGATCCGGCCGCGATGGTATGGGGCGCCGGCGTTGCGGTGACCGGGATCGCCGTCACCGGCCTTCCGTGCGCCGCGCTTTGGCTGGCGGTGATGATGCGGCGCAGGCGCAGTTGCTAGCCCCGCCGGTCAGGCCGCGTGACGCACTTTGTCGGCCAATGGCCGGTCCCCGCGTTCCATCATATAGTCCCGGGTCAGGGGGAGGGCATCCACCCGCTTGGTGATCTGGATCTGGAACACCACCTGCTTCTCATGCCGGAAGGCCATCTCGGCGCCGGCCAGGTAGAATTCCCACATGCGGCAGAAACGCTCGTCATAAAGCGCGGAAATTTCGGCCCGGTTGGCCTGGAAGCGCTTCTGCCACTCGGCCAGCGTCCTGGCATAGTGCAGCCGCAAGACCTCCACATCCGTGACGATCAACCCCATTTTTTCGATTACCGGCAGGATCTCGCTCAGGGCGGGAGCGTAACCGCCGGGGAAGATGTATTTGCGGATCCAGGCATTGGTGACGCCCGGCCCGTCGGCCCGCCCGATACTGTGAAGCAGCATCACCCCGTCATCCTTCAGAAGCGAAGCCGCCTTGCGGAAGAAGTCGGGGTAATAGCGCACGCCGACATGCTCAAACATCCCGACCGAGACGATGCGGTCAAACTGGCCGTCCAGCTTGCGGTAATCCATCAGCGAGAAGCGGCAATGGCCGGAAAGCCCGTTCTGCCGCGCAAGCTCTTCGGCCACCGCGATCTGTTCCGTGGAAAGCGTGATGCCCAGGACATCCGCGTCGCGTTCGCGCGCCACATCCATCGCAAGTCCACCCCAGCCACAACCGATATCCAGGACTGTGAGTCCGGGCCGGTCGAATTTTAGCTTGGCGGCGATATGCAGCTTCTTCGCCGCCTGGGCTTCCTCCAGGGAAGCGCCCTCATGGGCGAAATAGGCGCAGGAATATTGCCGGCTGC
Source organism: uncultured Rhizobium sp. (assembly GCA_964511505.1). Classification (GTDB taxonomy): domain Bacteria; phylum Pseudomonadota; class Alphaproteobacteria; order Micropepsales; family Micropepsaceae; genus Rhizomicrobium. Next base: position 19,841 of record CAZEFQ010000182.1, on the reverse strand, counting down.
CGTCGAGGAAGAGGTCATAGAGCCGCCGCGACAGGTCGTAATGATGCGCGACATGGGCACGCGCCCGCGACACCGGATTGAATTGGCCGAAAATCCGGAACAGTTGGCGTACGATTCGCAGCAACTGATGTGTGCCGCTGGCGCCCGTCAGCGAGACATTCCCGACCAAGAGGTCCATCAGGGAAACGATATCGCCGTCCTCAATCAGAAGCCGGCCATTCATGTAAAGCTCGCCCAGCTTGAGGTCGGGGTCAAAGGCAAGGGCCCAGGGTGCCAACCGGTCGGCCAGGCGGATGGCCGCTTTGGGCTCGCCGGATCCGTAAACTTTTGTTTGTCCGTCCGGATAATGAACGCTCAGCGTGCCGCGGCGGATGTAATGGCGAAGCAGCAGGTCCAGCATGCGAGCTCCGTGAAACCGGATATCGCAGTTTAAAGGCGGCCGGAATGCGATTGGTTCCAGTTCGTACCGGAACGCCGCGAAGAGCCCGGCGTTCCTTCACGGCCAACATTTGCAAGGACCAAGTCATGGACATGAAAGCCCGGCTCAAGAAAGCCACGGACAAGATCAACAGCGCGCTTTCCATCCCCACGGGCGAGGCGCCTGACGAAAGAGATGTACTTGATACGCTGAAAGAGGAGCACGACGAGGTCCAAGAATTGCTTTCCGACCTGGTGGAGAGTGAAAACCTGGGGGAGCGCAAGTCGTTGCTCAAACAGGTGAAAATGGCGCTGATCCCACATACCAAAGCCGAGGAACGCACCGTCTATGATGCGGTGATCGCAGCGCGCGGCCGCAAGAACCAGGTGGATGGAGCGGAAGGCTATCTGGAGCACGCGCTGGCCAGCCAGACCCTGACCAAGTTGGGGAAGATCGCACCGGTCACCTCTCCGGAATTCACCGCCACCGCGAAAGTCTTGAAGGAATTGGTGGACCATCACATCCAGGAAGAGGAGAAAAATATCTGGTCCGATGTGCGGGAGCATTTCGACGGCGACGCGCGCATAGCGATGAACCGGCGTTTCCTGGCGGCGAAAAAAAGGATCAAGGTTCCTAACGGAAGCTGAAGAGGCGCCAAGCCGCTTTCGCATCCGCCGGCCAGGTTCATGCTGTTCGGGCGGGCAGTCTATTTTTTCCGAATTGCCGCCTCAGTTCGTCCTTGGCCTGCTCCAGAACGCGCTTCTGTTTCGCCGGCAAGTCCTTGCCGGCCCGGTTGATATAGAAGACCAGCATGGACATGGCGGAACGGTATGGGGACGACTTGCGCCTCTTGCTGCGTTCCGCCGAACGCTTGAGTGAAGCCGCGATCTTCCTGGGATTGTTCTGTTTGAAGACACCTTGTTCCAGGTCCAGGGCGTTGCTTTCGCGCGTCACCCGGGATGACCATTTGCTGACCTTCCTGACCTTCCTGGTCTTTTTCTGCTTTTGCTTTTTTGCCATGCGGAAGTACGCCGGCCTTTGCGGCCGGCGTGTCTCATCAATTGATACTTAAGACTTACGGCGAGAGCCTTTCTTGGGGCCGGGCTTGCGGCGGCCGCCTTTTTTCTTGGACGGCACCTTCTTTCCCGCCCGGCGCGCTTCCGATAGGCCGATGGCGATGGCCTGCTTGCGGCTTTTCACCTTGCCTCCTTTACCGCCTTTGCCGCTGCGCAGCGTGCCGCGTTTGCGTTCATGCATTGCGCGCTCGACTTTCTTGGATGCACCTTTGGAATATTTGCGGGCCATGGATGTCCTCCTTCAAAGCCGTCCGACGAAGATCAGGACGATGAGGATGATCAGCAGCAAGCCGACGCCGCCGCTGGGGCCATAGCCCCAGCCCGTGCTGTAGGGCCAAAGGGGGACCGAACCCAGTAGCGCCAGTATCAAAATGATCAGCAGAATGGTTCTGAGCATGGCGTTTCCTCTTTTGTTCAGGGACAACGGACACGCGCAATTTTGGTTCAATGCCCGCGCTTGCCCCTGCTTGCTCCGGCGGTCACGCTGTGGTTTGGATGCGCCAGGATGGAGCGGGCGCATCGGGACGTGCTGAATTCCCTGGCGGCAAAAGGGCGCCTGCGCGCCCTCAAGGGCCGCTGCGGACGGGATTTCACATCAAACGATTATCTTGCCCTGGCCGAAAGCCAGGCGCTGAAGGCCGCGGCGGCCGAAGCATCCGCGCGGGGCGTGCCGGTGGGCGCAGGCGGTTCGCGCCTGTTGCGCGGCAACCACCCGGAACATGAGGCATTGGAAGAGGAAGCCGCCCGCTTCTTTGGCGGCGAGGCCGCGCTTTATTTTCCCACCGGCTATGCCGCCAATGCGGCCATCGCGCTCACCCTGCCGCGCGGCGGGGATCTCATTCTTTATGATTCCCGGATTCATGCGAGCTTCCGTGCCGGTCTCGATCCCGCGCGCATCGCCGCCGCAGAGACGCCGCACAATGACGTGGACGCGATCGAAACCGCGATCCGCAATTTCCGCCAGACCGGAGGCAAGGGCCGGGTCTGGATCGCCGCCGAGACCCTCTACAGCATGGACGGTGACAAGGCTCCGCTTGCCGACCTTGTCGCACTCGCCCGCCGGCATGAAGCCCTGCTGGTATTGGACGAAGCGCATGCCACCGGCGTCTATGGCCCGCAAGGCCGCGGGCTCTCGGCGGAATGGGAAGGCGCGCCCGACATTATTTCCCTGCACACCTGCGGCAAGGCGCTGGGCGCGATGGGTGCATTGGTCGTGCTTCCCGCGCTTTACCGCGATTTCATCGTCAATCGCTGCCGTTCCTTCATCTATTCCACCGCGCCGTCGCCCTTGATGGCGGCTCTGGTGCGGGCCGCGCTCAGGATTGTTGCCGGCATGGAAGTGGAACGGGCGCGTTTGCAGGCCCTGGTCCATCATGCGGGGGATCTGGCCCGCGCCATGGGTGTGCGGGCCAGTGGATCGCAGATCCAGCCCATTATCGTGGGCGCCGACGCGAACGCGGTGGCGCTGGCCGAGGCAATGCAGCGCCATGGCTTCGACATCCGCGCCATCCGGCCGCCCACGGTGCCGGAAGGCACGGCGCGGCTGCGGCTGTCGCTGACACTCCACGCCGGGGCCCCAATGCTTGACGATCTGTTCGCCGCGCTGGCGGCGGAGTTGGAAAAAGCGTGAACGCCCGAAGATTCATCGTGTCGGGCACCGGCACCGGGGTGGGAAAGACCATTTTCGCCGCCGCCCTGACCCAGGCGCTCAAAGGGGTTTACTGGAAGCCGGTGCAGTCCGGCCTCGCCGGCGAAACCGACTCCGAAACCGTGGCGCGATTGTCCGGCCGGCCGGTGCTGCCGGAAGCCTACCGCCTCAAGCTTCCCGCCGCGCCGCATAAATCCGCCGCCGCCGAAGGCATCACCATCGAAATCGCCCGGCTGGCGCTTCCCGCCACCGACGCCCCCTTGATCGTGGAAGGCGCGGGCGGCTTGATGGTGCCGCTGACCGGCGAAATTCTGTTTATCGATCTGTTCAAGCAATGGGACGCACCGCTGATCCTCTGTGCCCATACCTCGCTCGGCATCATCAACCAGGCCCTGCTGTCGCTGGAGGCCATCCGTACACGGAATATACCCTTGCTGGGACTGGCTTTCATCGGCGACGCCAATGACGACAGCGAGCAGGCCATTGTGCAATTCGGCAAGGTGAAAAGGCTGGGCCGGCTTGCCGGTATCGCGCCGATGACCCCGGAAAATCTCGGTCAGGCGTTTGCCGCCGGGTTCGATCTCAAGGATTTCCGGTGACCCCGCCCGGCTCGACCGCCTTATCATCCCCTGTCTGGCATCCCTTCGCCCAGCATGCGCTGATCCCGGATTTTCCCTTGATCGAAGGCGCGGAAGGCGCCTGGCTTACGGCCCAGGACGGAAGGCGCATCCTGGACGCGATTTCGTCCTGGTGGGTGATCACCCATGGCCATCGCCATCCCAAAATCACTGCGGCGATCAAGGATCAGGCGGACCGGCTCGACCAGGTGATCTTCGCCAATTTCACCCATCAGGCGGCGGAGGATGTGGCGCTATGCCTTGCCGCGCTGGCCGGCCTGCCGCATGTGTTCTTTTCCGACAGCGGCTCGACCGCGGTGGAGGTGGGGCTGAAGATGGCCCTGGGGTTTTGGCGCCATACCGGAAAACCCCGACAGCGCATCATGGCGCTGGAGCACGCCTATCATGGCGATACCATCGGCACCATGGCGGCCGGGGCGCGGAGCGTGTTCAACGCCGCCTACGAACCATTTTTGTTCGAGGTGGACCGGCTGCCTTTTCCCGAACGTGGAGGCCAAGCCACGCTGGCGGCGCTGGAAAGGTGTGCGCCCGCCGCCGCCGCCCTGATCGTGGAGCCGCTGCTGTTGGGCGCGGGCGGGATGCTCACTTACGCCCCGGAAATTCTCGTCGCCATGAAACGCATCTGTGAGAAACACGGCACGCTTTTCGTCGCCGACGAAGTGCTGACCGGCTTTGGCCGCACCGGTACCATGTTCGCTTGCGAGCAGGCCGGCATCACACCCGATATCCTCTGCCTTGCAAAGGGACTCTCTGGGGGAACGCTGCCCCTGGCGGCGACATTGGCGACATCGGCCATTTTCGACGCCCATTATTCCACCGACCGTGCCCGCACTTTCTTTCATTCCAGCTCCTTCACCGCCAACCCCATCGCTTGTGCGGCGGCGCGCGCCAATCTGGACATCTGGAAGGAGGAACCGGTCCGTGCACGCATCGCCACGCTATCGAAGGCACAGAAGGAGCGCTTGACAAGCTTCGGCAAAGACCCCCGCTTTGCCGCCTTGCGCCAGATCGGCACTGTCGCCGCCCTGGACCTCAAAGTCCCTGACCCCGGTTATCTGGCCCATTTGGGCCCGGAATTGATGCGGTATTTCCTGGGGCAGGGGGTCTTGCTGCGTCCGCTCGGCAACACGATCTATGTGATGCCGCCCTATTGCATCACCGCGGGCGAACTCGATCTGGTATATCAGGCCATCAGCCGGGCCGCCGCGAAGTTCGTGTAACCGGTAGCGGGCGGAAGACGAATAGGAGGCAAGGAGACAAGCCATGACCCGCACCCCTTTCCTTGCCGCTGCCGCAATTTCCGGCATTCTGGCCTTGGGCTTTTGCGCCGCTTCGGCGGAAGACCTGGACAAACGCATTCCCCTGCCTGCGCTTGATCCCGCTCCTGGCGGGCGCACGGAGGTCGCTATCCTTGCCGGCGGGTGCTTCTGGGGCCAGCAGGCGGTTTTCGAACATGTGAAAGGCGTCTACAAGGTGGTGGCCGGTTATTCCGGCGGCGCCCAGGACACCGCCATTTATCCCAAGGTGATCACGGAGACCACCGGCCATGCCGAGTCCGTGCAAATCACTTTCGATCCCAAGAAGGTCTCTTTCGCCAGGCTGCTGCAGATCTATTTCTCGGTGGCGCACGATCCCACCCAGTTGAATGCGCAGGGGCCGGATGAAGGGACCTCCTACCGCTCCGAAATCTTCTTCGCCTCGCCTGCGCAGGAAAAGATCGCCAAGGCCTATATCGCCCAACTGACGGCCGCCCACATCTTCAAGACGCCCATTGTCACCAAGGTGGAGCCGCTGACGGGTTTCTATCCTGCCGAGGACTATCACCAGGACTTCCTGGTGAAGAATCCCACCTATCCCTACATCGTCTATAACGATCTGCCGAAGCTTGAGGCATTCAAGGCGGTTTGGCCGGAAATATACAACGACAAGCCGATGCTGCTGGCGCGCCGCTAGGCGTTTTTCCGGCTGAGAAACAGCCCGCCCTCTTTCTCGACTTCCAGCACCCCGCCGCCTTCGCGGAAGGCATCGGCAATGGCGCGGCGCAAGGCGGCAAGCTGGATCTCATTCGCCTGATCTCCCGGCGGATAGGAGGTCAGAGCCAGGAAGACATCCTCGGGCTCGGTGATCCTAAGCTTCGCCGGATGCCGCAAGAGCGTGACATTGCCGAATTGCGCCCCCAGCAATCGCTCGGCCGCCTCGAATCCGAAGATCGCGGCCGAGGGATCACGCGGCTCGCCGCCGAATGCGGCCGCCAGCTGATGCAGTTTGCGCATATTTCCGGAGCCGTTGGTGGTGACCGCGGCAAAGCCTCCAGGCTTCAACACCCGGGTGATCTCCGCAATCCCGGCCGCCGGATCGGGCAGGTGATAGAGCATATGCATGGCGATCACGGCGTCGAAAGAGTCGTCCGCGAAAGGAAGGGCGGCGGCATCGGCCCGCCTGCTTTCCACCGAAGCAAAAGGCGAGGCGCGGCAGCGTTCCATCGCCTCCTGCACCATGCCGGGCGAAAGATCGGCCAATGTCAGGTGAAGATTTCCCGGCAGCGAGTCCGCCACCGCCGTCCAGAACCAGCCCGGCCCGCACCCGATATCGAGGACGCGGTCGCCGGCCTTTAACGGCAGCTGATCCGCCACCCACGGAAACCATGGCGTCCCGGCAACGGCGTATTCCGTGTTGAGCCGCGCCCGGGCGGCCAGCTTGCGGCTGTTGCCATATTGCCTGTTGTTGTCCGTGCTTATGGACAGCCTTGCTCCGACCCCCGGCGTCTATCTTGGCGCTATCGGGCGGTAAAATCACCCATGCCGCGGCGGCATCGGGGGGCTGCATTACCGGCGGTTTAACCCGAGGAACCGCTAAGCTTCTGTGATACAAGGTAAAAGGAAGCATTTCCTTTGCCGGGCCGATCTGCTAACCACGGCTTGGGGCGGTCAGGGCGGCCGCTCCATCACATAAGCGATCCGGAAGATGAACAAGTGGACTGAACGTATCCTGCTGGCCGTTGTCGCGCTGGTGATCGGCGCCGGGGCAGGCTGGGCCGTGCGCGGGGCGGTTTCCTACAATCCCGGTTCTGAAAGCGTCACAACCTATCAGGATTGGCGGGTGGCCTGCCCCCCTGCAACCAACAAGGACCAGCGCTGCGAGATGCAGGAGGAAGTGCTGGACAGCAAGACAGGCAGTCCGGTGGTGCGCGTCGGCATTACCAGCCAGAAGGACGCCAAGACCGGAAAGGAAAGTCCGGCGCTGGGCCTGACCCTGCCCCTGGGCGTGGCGTTGCCGCCGGGCGTTGGCCTCAGCCTCGGCACCGACAAGCCCACTGTATTTGGCTTCCGGACCTGCAACCAGGTGGGATGCATCGCGGTGACCCCGCTGGATGACAAGATGCTGGCTTCCTTCGATGCCGCAAAGGACGCCAAGGTCCTGGTCGCGGGGCTCGATGGCAAGGTGGTTGCTATCCCGATTTCCTTCAAAGGTTATAGCGACGCCAAGCGCGCCTATCGCGATGCCGAGGTGAGGCGCACATCCTGGTTCTGGAGACTGGTGTCATGAGGTTGTTCCCCTCCTTTTCCGTCCCGGTCGTTCCCGCCATTTCCGCGTTGGTGCTTGCCGCGACGCCGGTTTGGGCCCAGCAGGCCGCGCCTCAGAATGCGCCTCCCAATACCACCGTCACCGATACCAAGGCGATAGGCGACTGGACGGTGCGCTGCTTCTCGGTGGCCTCGGTCTCGCCTTGCGACATGTACCAGGAGTCCCAGGAGACGAACTCGCACCGCCGGGTGCTGGGCTTCTCCCTTGCCTATGTGCCCAAAGACGACAAACACGTGGTGGACATCGCCGTACCCCTGGGCATTTCCATTCCCGCCGGCCTTATCATCAAGACCGACGGCTACACCTCGCCCCGCCTGGGCTATCATCATTGCGACCAGGCGGGCTGCTATATCGAAGGCGTGATGCCCAACGACATGGTTGCTTCCATCGCGAAGTCGGGACCGGAGGCGACGGTCAATATCCAGTCGGATGACGGCAAGGCTTTCAACATCAAATTGTCGCTCAATGGTTTCGCCAGCGCCCATGACGCGATGTCGGCGCTGGCCAAGACCAAAGCCAAGGATGTCCCCGTTGCCACTGCCCCGGACGCGGGAAAGAAGTAAAGAGTCCACCCGGTCCGGTGCCGCGAAGCCCGGCGAACGGCAGCCGATTTTTTGTGCTGTCCTGAATTTCAGCACCACGCCGTTCATGCGTTCAGGGCGAACAGCAAAAGGTCCGGGGGACCTTTTGCCCGTCCGAACGCTGCAGCGGCGCGTGCCCAAACGCGCCGCGAGGCCGAGCGCCTGTCAGGCTGAAGGCCTGAATTTTAGGGCTACGCCATTCATACAATATCTCAATCCGGTGGGCTTCGGTCCGTCCTCGAAGACATGACCCAGATGCCCGCCGCAGCGCCGGCAATGAACTTCAGTGCGCTCTTCGTCCAGGGAATGATCCGCCTTGGTCAAGACCGCGTTGGGCAGCGGCTTCCAGAAGCTGGGCCAGCCGGTGCGGCTGTCAAATTTGGTCGTGGAAGAGAAATTATCGAGGTCGCAGCCGGCGCAGGAATAAGTTCCTTTGCGGAAATCCAGATCCAGCGGGCTGGAGAAGGGATACTCGGTACCCTCATGGCGTAACACGTCATAGGCGGCAGGAGAAAGCAGCCGGCGCCATTCCGCGTCCGTATGGGTAACTTCATAGGCAGCCTCTCCGGCCTTTGCAGGTCCGGCCAGCGCACACGCGGTCGCGGAAAGCAGGGAGGTGATGAGGTCGCGCCGGTCCATGTTCAACTCCAGTTCCGCTTTCATCGGTACGGTTGCATTCTAACTTCGTCCGCGCCGATGGAAAAGTTACAGGAACCGCTCCCCTTGCCGGGGTGTTTAGCAAGGACATTTTCTCCCAAGGAGTCTCCGATGGATAAGGACAGGATTGAAGGTTCGGCCAAACAGGCCAAGGGCAGCATCAAAGAGGCTGCCGGCAAGGTGACCGGCGACAGCAAGCTCCAGGCAGAAGGCGCCGCCGACAAGATGGCCGGCAAGGTGCAGAATGCGGTGGGCGGGGCAAAGGATGCCATCCGCCAATCCACCAAGCACTAGCCATCGGCCCCAAAAAGCCGATCCTTAAGCCAAAAAACCCGGCATTCCGTTAATCCGGAGGCCGGGTTTTTCATGGCATAATGGCGCACCCATGAAGGATTCTCCATGCTCGCTCTCCTCGGTTGGCTGCGCTCCATCTTCGCCTCGGTCCTGAACGGCATCGCCAAGACGGTTGCCTTTCTGGTGGTGGTCACCGCCATTCTGGTGGTGATCAGCCTGGCAAGGGGCGACGGACTTCCCTCTAACAGCGTGCTGACCCTGGATTTGCGCCAATCCATCCCCGATTCCGCCAACCGGCCCGCCTTTCCCCTGACTGCCCGGCCGGTGACCTTGATGGACATCATCTTCGCGCTGGACAGTGCGGGGCGTGATGGCCGCATCAAAGGGCTGGTCATGCGGTTGGGCGATGGGGGTGTGGCGCTTTCCCAGGCGGAGGAACTCAGCCAGGCTATTGCCCGCTTCAAAGCCCGGGGGAAATTCGTGATTGCCCAGGCCACCAGCTTTCAAGGACCGGGCATGGGCGATTATCTCGCCGCCACCGCCGCCAGTGAGATCTGGGTGCAGCCCAAGAGCGACTTCGGCGTTTCCGGCGCTGGCGTGGGAGAGTTCTTCCTTCGCGGGCTGATCGACAAGGTCCACGCCACGCCGCAGATGGTCAAGCGCGCCGAATACAAGAGCGCCGCTGACACTTTCATGGAAAAAACCATGACTTCCTACGACCGCGAGCAGCTCACGGCGCTGACCCAGTCCTGGTATGACGGCGCGCTCAATGAGATCGCCGCCGCGCGGCACATCGGCAAGGACCAGGTCCAGGCTGCATTTGAAGCGAGTCCGCAATTCGCTGAAGACGCCAAGGCGCGCGGACTGGTGGACCGCATTGGCTATGACGACGATGCTCTCTCCGCCGCCCTCGCCAGGGCCGGCTCAGGCGCCAAGCCGCTCAAGATGAGCGACTATATCAAGAGCCGGGACGACACACCCACGCTCAACGCCAATGTCGCGGTGATCGAGGCGGCGGGCGAGATCGCCGACGGCACCGCCCGCAACAATCCCTTCCAAACCAGCTCCGGCATCGCCAGCGACGATCTTTCCGATGCCATCCGCCAGGCGACCCGCGACAGCAATATCAAGGCCATCGTGCTCAGGGTGGACTCGCCCGGCGGTTCGGTCACCGCCTCCGACCAGATTCTGGATGCGGTGAAGAAGGCGCAAAGCAAGGGCAAGCCGGTAGTGGTGAGCATGGGCAGCCTGGCGGCTTCGGGGGGCTATTACATCTCCACCAGCGCGGACCGCATTGTGGCCGAGCCGGGGACGCTCACCGGTTCCATCGGCGTTTTGACGGGCAAGGTCAGTTTCGGCGGCACCAGCGATCTGATCGGGGCCAGGCTGGATGAAGTCGCCATCGGCAAGAACACGTTGATCGATTCGCCTGTCACGGCCTTCACGCCGGATCAGCTCAATGCCATCAATCACGAAGCCGACGTGATCTATCAGGATTTTCTCACCAAAGTGGCCAATGGCCGCCACCTGCCGCTGGAGCGGGTGGGAGAAATAGCCAGAGGCCGGGTCTGGACCGGAAGCGACGCAGCAACGCGTGGCTTGGTGAACCGGTTGGGCGGCTTCTGGACGGCGGCGGCCGAGGCCGGTTCCTTGGGCAAGCTTCCTCCCGATCAGCTGAGCTTTCGCGTTTATCCCAAGCCCAGGGGGTTTCTGGAAGAAGCCGAAGCCCTGATGGGGGCGGGTGGCGACGCCGTCAAAGCCCTGGAGAGCCTGAAAACCGTCATGGACTTGCCTCCCGTCCGTGGCGTAACGGAAGCGGTGCACGAGATGCCGCGTGAGCGGGTGGAACTGCGGGCGCCGGGCCTGCCGCAGCTTCTGGGGCGCTAAAGTCCTTTAAGGCCCTTTTGCGGCGGGAGACTTTTTTAGGAACGCGGCTCGAAATGCCGCGTTATGGGCCCATGCGAGGGCAGGTCTCCTACGACGAATTCGTCGAACAATGCCGGCGGGAACGCCGCTCCCTGCTCAACGGCATCAGCCTTGCGGCCGACGACCTGATGCTGATGCAGAGACCTTATGGGGACATGGGCACCATTCTGCTCAATGGCCTGCATGAGCAGGTCAGGCTGCTGGACCGCTGCCTTGCGGCTTACGACCGCCACCTGCACTAGCTTTCAATTATCGACTTCCAGGGGTTTGACCGGGGCGGTGCAGAGCAAGGTCTCTTTGCTGACGCCAGTGCCCACCACGACGCCCCCCGGATCATAGGTACAGAATTCCAAGGCGCCGGTTTGGCTGTTCAGCCGCCAGGCCGAGAACAGGGTGGTATTGTTGCGGTTGATCCCGGGATAAGGACCGGAGGCGGCCGGGACCACCACCCAGGCCCCCCCGTGGGCTGAGGCAACGTTGCTTTTATTTTCCGGTCGGCTGCATCCATTGAGAGCGATAAAAGCCGCGGCTGTTGCCAGAATGCGTCCCCTGCGAATCATCTGGGCCGTCCTTTTTGGGCCTTTTTTTTTGCCCCAATATTGCAGTATCGCATCGTCAGGGAGTACATCAATTGCTCTCCCTTCGTGCGAATTGATATAAAAAGTCCGGTGTTTGGGACAATTCGATATATAGTTTCATATGGCGCGGCCGCAGCAAATCTGCGAGATTGTGACAAAGGTGCATCTCCAAGAGTCGGATCTGGATGCATCGGGGGTGCATCGGGGGCGGGCGCCTCGTTAACTAGGTGGAGCAAGTGGCCAATACCCAATTTGAGACCAAGCCGGCCGCAGACGTCGCGACGATGAGCTTCGAACAGGCCTTGAAAGAGCTGGAAGGCATTGTGGGCCGACTGGAGCAGGGAGAAGTGGACCTGGAAGATTCCATTCTTCTCTACGAACGAGGTCAGGCCTTGAAAAATCATTGCGAAGCCCGGTTGAAAGCCGCAGAAGGCAGGCTTGAGAAACTTGTCCTGGGGACGTCTGGCACGCCGGTGGGCAGCGAATTGGTCGAGACGGTATAAGATATGACAAGCAAGACGCCATTGCTGGACGGGGTGAAGACGCCATCCGATCTGCGCAAGCTGCCCAAATCCCAGCTCCGCCAATTTGCCGATGAGTTGCGCACGGACCTGATCGATATCGTTTCCGTGACAGGTGGGCATTTCGGTGCCGGCTTGGGCGTGGTGGAACTCACCACCGCCCTCCATTATGTCTTCGATACGCCGCGTGACCGGCTGATCTGGGATGTCGGCCATCAGGCCTATCCCCACAAGATCATCACCGGCCGCCGCAACCGCATGCGCACCCTGCGCCAAGGCGGCGGCCTTTCCGGTTTCACCAAGCGGTCCGAAAGCGAATACGACCCCTTCGGTGCCGCCCATTCCTCCACCTCCATCTCCGCCGGGCTGGGCATGGCGGTGGCGCGTGATTTGAAGGGGGGCAAGAACAATGTGATCGCCGTGATCGGCGATGGCTCGATGAGCGCGGGCATGGCCTATGAGGCCATGAACAATGCCGGCGCGCACAAGAACCGGCTGATCGTGATCTTGAACGACAACGACATGTCCATCGCCCCGCCGGTTGGGGCGATGAGCGCCTATCTGGCGCGGCTGGTCTCATCCCGGCCCTATACCGGCATGCGCAATTTCTTGAAGCGCCTGGCGCGCAAATTCCTGCCCCGGCCGCTTTTCAAGGTGGCCCAGCGCGGCGAGGAATATGCCCGCGGTATGGCGATGGGCGGCACGCTCTTTGAGGAGCTTGGTTTCTATTATGTGGGCCCCCTCGACGGCCATAATCTCGACCACCTGATCCCTGTGTTGGAGAATGTGCGTGACACCATCACCGGCCCGGTGCTGGTGCATGTGGTGACAAAGAAGGGCCATGGCTATGCCCCTGCCGAAGCCGCGCCCGACAAATATCACGCGGTCAGCAAGTTCAAGGTCCTGACCGGCGAGCAGAGCAAATCCACGCCCAAGGCGCCGCAATACCAGAAGGTCTTCGCAGAGGCGCTGATCGAGGAAGCCAAGAAAGATTCCCGCATTGTCGCCATCACCGCTGCCATGCCCTCGGGCACTGGCCTGGACCTGTTCGGGAAGGCGTTCCCCGAGCGTACTTTCGATGTCGGCATCGCCGAACAACATGCGGTGACCTTCGCCGCCGGCCTTGCCGCGGAAGGCATGAAGCCCTTCTGCGCCATCTATTCCACCTTCCTGCAGCGCGCCTACGACCAGGTGGTCCATGACGTGGCGATCCAGTCGCTGCCGGTGCGCTTCGCGATGGACCGCGCCGGTCTGGTCGGCGCCGACGGCTGCACCCATGCCGGCAGCTTCGATATCGCTTATCTCGCCACCCTGCCCAATTTCGTGGTGATGGCGGCAGCCGATGAAGCCGAGCTCACCAACATGATCGCCACCCAGGCCCATATCAACGATCGTCCCAGCGCGGTGCGCTATCCGCGCGGCGAGGGCACCGGCGTGGCGCGGCCGAAGGAGGGCATGCCGCTTCCCATCGGCAAAGGCCGCATGATCCGCGAAGGCACGGGCATCGCCATTCTCAATTTCGGCACCAGGCTGTCGGAAGTGATGCTGGCGGCGGAAAAACTTTCGGCTTACGGACTGTTTCCCACTATCGCCGACGCCCGCTTCGCCAAGCCCCTGGACAAGGACTTGATTGCCCGGTTGGCGCGGGAGCACGAAGTATTGATCACCATCGAGGAAGGCGCTTCCGGCGGCTTCGCCGCTCATGTGATGCACCTGCTGGCCTGGGAGGGACTGCTCGATCGTGGCCTCAAGGTGCGTCCCATGACCCTGCCGGATGTTTTCCAGGATCAGGATACGCCGGAGAAGATGTACGCCCAGGCGGGCCTTGATGCCGACGGCATCGTGCTTACCGCCCTCAATGCGTTGGGCCGCTCCAACGAAGTCCCGGCCGCAATCGGCCGTACTGCCTGAATTTTATCCGCCATGGCGGTGCCTGGCCCGCGCGAAGCGCGGCCAAAGGACAAACTTGGCCGCCCAACCCCGCTCCATTCGCTGAACGGCGGTAGCTCCGCGCGCCCAAACGCGCTATTCACCCGCGCCATGACACGGGCGGACCAATTCCTGGTGGAAAACGGCCATGCGCAAAGCCGTAGCGAGGCCCAGGCCGCCATTCGCGCCGGCCGGGTAAAGGTGGACGGCGAGGTGTTGGAAAAGCCGTCCAGGTCCATCGCCGAAGGCGCGACAGTCGAATACGAGAAGCCTCATCCCTATGTCTCCCGTGGCGGGGTGAAGCTGGCAGCGGCGCTGGACCATTTCGGGCTTTCGCCCGAAGGCCGCGTCTGCCTTGACATCGGCGCATCCACCGGCGGTTTCAGCGAAGTGTTGCTCAACGGCGGGGCGGGCAAGGTTTATGCCGTGGATGTGGGCCATGGCCAGATGCACGCACGGTTGCGCCGCGATCCGCGTCTCATCCTGCGTGACGGTGTCAATGCCCGCGACCTCGCATCCGCCCAGATGCCGGAAAGGCCTGAGGCGGTGACCGCTGATGTCAGCTTCATTGGCCTCAAGCTGGCGCTGCCGCCCGCCCTGGATCTCGCCCTTTCCGGCGCCTGGCTGGTGGCGCTGGTCAAGCCGCAATTCGAGGTGGGGCGGATCAAGGTCGGCAAGGGGGGTGTCGTGAAGGACCGGGAAGCCCAGCTTGCCGCCCTGGCCGACATCAAGGCTTTCATCGCCGCCCAGTCCCGCTGGAACGTGACAGGCCACATTGAGAGTCCCATTCTCGGCGGTGAGGGGAACCGAGAATTTCTCGTCGCCGCGCATAAGGCATGACTCTCTGCCGTCATTTCGGGCTGTGCGGCGGCTGTTCGCTGCAGAGCCTCTCGCCCGCCGATTATCGCGCCCATAAGCGCGATCAGGTGGTGAAGGCCTTGGCCCGCGCCGGGCTTGCCGATGTCGCCGTGCGCGAACCGCTGGTGGTGCCGGAGCGTTCCCGCCGCCGCGCTGTGTTCAAGCTCGCCATGGCGGGCGGCGGGATCGAGGCCGGCTTTCATGCCGCGAAAAGCCATGCGATCGTGGACATGAAGGAATGCCTGGTGCTGTCGCCCGCCTTGTTCGCGCTGACGGCAGAATTGTGCGCCGCGCTCAAACCCATCTTCCATGAAAGCGAGAAATGGGAATGCCATGTCACTGAAACCGATACTGGCCTCGACCTTGCCTTCCGCGCCTCCCGCAAGCTGACACCGGCGCTCACTGCGGCGCTGGCCCAGGGCTTTTCGAAAGCGCATATCGCCCGGATCACCTTCAATAATGAAATCGCCATCGAAAACGTGGTGCCCATGGTCGCGCTGGGCGGCGCCAAAATCGTGCCGCCGCCACACGCCTTCTTGCAGGCAACAAAAGAAGGCGAGGCGGCGCTGCAGGAACATGTCCTCTCGCTCACCGCCAAGGCCAAACACATCGCCGATCTCTTCGCCGGGCTGGGGACTTTCACCTTCGCCCTGGCCGCACGCGCCAAGGTGCATGCGGTGGAGGAGGACAGGGAGGCTCTGGCCGCGCTTGCTTCCGCCGCCCGCTCTACGCCGGGTCTCAAGCCGATCACCACCGAGAAGCGCGATCTTTTCAAGGAACCGCTCGGCCCCTCCGAACTCAAGCCCTATGATGCGGTGTTGCTGGACCCGCCCCGTGCCGGCGCCGAGGCCCAGGCCCGGGCCTTGACCCAATCCGTGGTTCCCCGGATCGCCTATGTTTCCTGTGATGCCAATAGTTTCGCCCGCGATGCCGCGGTCCTGGTCGGGGCGGGTTTCAGACTTGGTCCCGTCACCCCGATAGACCAATTCCTCTGGTCAGGGCATATTGAACTGGTGGCGGGGTTTGAGCGGAAACGATGAGAAATCTGCTTCTGGCGCTTTCACTATGTCTCTTGGGGCTGAGCCTGTGGCGGGCGCCGGCATCTGCCGCCAGTTTTTCCAACTGGGCGGTGGCCATTGTAGCCGGCGATGACCATGCCCACTCCGGCGCCAAGAGCCAGGTCTTCGACAACGCCCGCCGCGATCTGGTGAAGGCTTTTGAGGGCATCGGCTTTTCGCCCGATAATGTGATTCAATACTCCCTCGATCCCGACAAGGACGCCGAGCCAACCACGGTCAGTGAGATCGCCAACGGCCTGTGGGACCTCTCCAACCGCGCGCCGGGCGGGTGCCTGATCTATTTCACGTCTCACGGCGCCTTCAACAACGGCATTGTGGTGGGGAATGATATGCTGGCGCCCGAAACCTGGGGCAAGATCGTCAACAATGCCTGTGGGAGCAAGCCCGCCGTGATCGTGATGTCCGCCTGTTTTTCCGGGCAGTTCATCCCCTTCCTGGCCTCCGATAACCGCATGATTTTCACCGCGGCGCGCCCCGACCGCACCAGCTTCGGCTGCGGCGAGAGCGACCATTACACTTTCTTCGACGGCTGCTTTCTGCAGTCCCTGCCGCAGAGCGGCGATTTTCCCGGGCTGGCCGACAAGGTGAAGGATTGCGTGTCGCGCCAGGAACAGGCGCTGGGCGTGGATTATGCTTCCGAGCCCCAGCTTGCCATTGGCCACACCGTCCTTCCGATGCTGAAGTGGCGCTAGCCGAATAATATCAACCGATTTGTCCCCGGTGCCGCAGCGCCGCGTCAGCCAGCACACAGGCCATCATGGCTTCTCCCACCGGCACGGCGCGGATGCCCACACAAGGATCATGCCGCCCCTTGGTGACGATCTCGGTGTCGTTGCCGCCGATATCAATTGTCCGGCGCTGGTTCAAAATCGATGACGTGGGCTTGACTGCAAAGCGAGCCACAATCTCTTGGCCGGTGGAGATGCCCCCCAATATCCCGCCCGCGTGATTGGAAAGGAATTTCGGCTTTCCCTTTATGCCTTTCCGCATCTCATCGGCATTCTCTTCGCCCGAGAGCCGCGCGGCGGCAAAACCGTCGCCGATCTCCACGCCCTTGACCGCATTGATGCTCATCAGTGCCGCCGCCAATTCGCTGTCAAGCTTGCCGTAAATCGGCGCGCCCAGACCGGCTGGTATGCCTTCCGCGACAATCTCCAAGACCGCGCCGATGGAAGAGCCCTTCTTGCGCAGCCCTTCCAGATATTTGGTCCAACCTGCCACCGCCTTGGCGTCCGGGCAGAAGAAATCATTCTTCGCCACTTGAGCCCAATCCCAGTTCTTGCGGCTGATTTCCTTCTCACCCATCGCCACCATGGCGCCCCGCACGCGCACTTTGCCGTAAAGCGCGGTCAGAACCTTGCGTGCCACCGCGCCCGCCGCCACGCGTGACGCGGTCTCGCGCGCGCTCTGCCGCCCGCCGCCGCGATAATCCCGCACGCCGTATTTGGCCCAATAGGTGTAGTCCGCATGGCCGGGACGGAATTTGTCGCGGATCTCGGAATAATCCTTGGAGCGTTGATCCATATTCTCGATCAGGAGCGCGATGGGCGTGCCGGTGGTGAGCTGCGCTTTCATCCGCTCATCCTGGAAGACGCCCGAGAGAATTTTCACCGCGTCGGGCTCACGCCGCTGGCTCACGAATTTGCTTTGCCCGGGCCGCCTGCGATCCAGGTCTTTCTGGATGTCGGCCTCGGTCAGGGGAATGCCGGGGGGGCAGCCATCCACCACACATCCGATTGCCGGCCCATGGCTTTCGCCAAAGGTGGTGACCCGGAACATGTGGCCAAAGCTGTTGTACGACATAATGTGGGATTAAACCGATTTGGCTTAGGGGTCCAGCCGTGTCACATCGCTGCCCCTTATGCGGAAAACCACGCCCTGGGGCTCGTCCAGGCCGCTCATCCCATGCCAGTCCAGGCCCAAGAAAAGTCCCCGCAAAATGCGGGTGAGGGCGCCGTGACTCACCGCGAACATGTCGCTGCTGATGCTTCGGACCCAGGCTTCGGCCCTCGCCGCCACCTCCTGGTAATTCTCCCCGCCCGGCACCCGCACATTCCATTTGTCTGTCGCTCGCGCATCATACAAAGCCGGGTCAAGCCCACGCGCTTCCTCTTCGGTCAGCTGGTCCCAAATGCCCAGGTCGATCTCGGCAATGCGCGGCTCGGTCTCATAAGCGTCTTGAGGCAGGCCCAGCACTTGCAACACGATCTCCATGGTGAGCCGGGCGCGAAACAACGGGCTTGAGACAAAATGCAAAGCCGGCCGCATGCCCGCCTCGCGCTTGAGGATTTCGCCTACTGCATGGCACTGGATCAGGCCGTTTTCGGTGAGCGGGGTGTCGCGCTTGCCGGAGAAACGATGGCTCTTGTTCGCCTCGGTCTCGCCATGCCGCGCCAGATAGAGCGTGACTCCGGCAGGAAGAACCAAGGGAGCATCGGCCCGAAAAAGTGTGGAGCGGTTTTTCGCAGGCCGTGCGACCATAAAAAACTAGCCGCCGTTCTTGACCACCGCGATATCGGGCGCATCTTCGGCCTTCATGCCTACGACGTGATAGCCGGCATCGACATGGATGCATTCGCCGGTGACGGCGCGGCCGAGGTCGGAAACCAGATAAAGTGCCGCGTGCCCCACTTCCTCAATGGTGACGGTGCGCCGCAGCGGTGCATTCAGCTCATTCCATTTGAGGATATAGCGGAAATCGCCCACTCCCGAAGCCGCCAGGGTCTTGATCGGCCCGGCAGACACGGCATTGACCCGGATGCTCTTCTTCCCGAGGTCCTCGGCCATATAGCGCACACTTGCTTCCAGCGCCGCGTTGGCCACGCCCATGACATTGTAATGGGGCATTACCTTCTCGCTGCCATAATAGGAGAGGGTAAGAAGACAGCCGCCCTGTCTCATCAGCTTCTCGGCGCGCTGGGCCACGGCGGTGAAGGAGTAGCAGGAAATATCCATCGTGGTGCGGAAATTCTCCGGGGTGGTGTCGACATAGCGGCCTTTGAGCTGGTCCTTGTCGGAAAAGCCAATGGCATGGACCAGGAAATCGATTCCGTCCCACACCCTTCCAATTTCGGCGAAAGCGGCATCGATGGAAGCCTGGTTTCCCACATCGCAATCGATCAGGGCGGCCGGCGTCAAGGGCTCGACCAGCGGCAGCACCCGCTTCTTGAACACGTCGCCCTGGTAGGAGAAGGCCAACTCGGCGCCCGCTTCATGCAGCACCTTGGCGACGCCCCAGGCAATGGAACGGTCATTGGCGACCCCCATGATAAGGCCGCGCTTGCCCTTCATCAGACCTTCGAACGCCATGCAGACTCCTGGGAAAGGCCGGACTATTAGCCATTTGCCGCCAAAATGACCAGCCTTGAGACGGCAATGGTCCTACAAACCGTCAGATTACGGAGAGTTGGGGACGGCAAACGGCTATTTCATTTTGGTACGGGGGTCGTAATCCGTCTTCCAGCCTTCCACAAACTGCCGGAGTGCCGCGTCCTCCCGCTCGGGCAGGGTGACCACCAGCCGGACATACAGGTCGCCGGCGGCTGAGCCTTTGCCGGCCGGCACTCCCTTGCCCTTGAGCCGTAACACCGAGCCGGTGTTGGAATCGGGCGGAACGGAGACATTGAGAGTGCCATTTAAAGTCGGCATGGGAACTTTGCCACCCAGGACCGCCTCCCTCAGCGTCACCGGCAAGTCCATCTTGAGATCGTTGCCGTCACGGGTGATGAAGGGATGGGGTGCGATCTCGGTCTGGATCAGGACATCGCCGGGCGGCCCGCCATTGCGTCCCGCGCCGCCCCGTCCCCGTACCCTGATCTGCTGGCCTTCGCGCAACCCGGCCGGAATTTTCACGTCAATCTGTTCGCCGTTCTGCAACACCAGGCGGCGCGTGCCGCCCAACACCGCTTCGGCGAAGCTCACCGTGACGTCGACCTGGAAATCCTCGCCCCGGACAGGCCCGCGCGAGCGGGCCCCCCCCGCCCGCCGCCCGCCCAATATCTCGGCCAAAATATACGCGGCGGAAAAGCCACCCGGCGGGTCTTCACCACCGGT
>CAZEFQ010000181.1:0-3656 GCA_964511505.1 uncultured Rhizobium sp. | reverse complement strand
CGACACCCCCGCCAAGTTCTCCTGGGTGGCGAGCCCGTACTACACTATCGACTCGCCGCCGCCGGGCGCGTGCCCCGCCGACGCGACCGCCACGACCGTGAACATCCACTTCAACAAGGCCCTCGTCGCCGCCGAGCTCCCGGACAAGTCGGCGTTCGCCGTCACATACATGCAAAACGGGACCTCGCACAGCGACACGGTCACGAACGTCGCCATCCCGTCCGGGGGCGGCAGCACCGGCCAGACGGTCGTGCTCACCGTGCAGGACTCGCTCGCGAGCATCCAGTCCGGCACGGTCGCCTACGCGAAACCCGGCGCCAACAACCTGCAGGACTCGCTCGGCAACAACGTCGCGAACTTCTCGCTCAACCTGACGGGCGACACCACTGCGCCGAGCGTCCTCACCACGTCTGCCTCCGGGACCTCTGTCACGGTGCAGCTCGACGAGCCGATCGACCCGAGCTCGATTCCGGCAGCAGGCG
The DNA here is from genome assembly GCA_964511505.1 of uncultured Rhizobium sp. Taxonomy (GTDB): domain Bacteria; phylum Pseudomonadota; class Alphaproteobacteria; order Micropepsales; family Micropepsaceae; genus Rhizomicrobium. The sequence goes on along the minus strand of CAZEFQ010000181.1, from coordinate 3,174 downwards.
CCTTCGCAGTGACGATGAGCCCCGGCTCGGTCGCGAACGCCGTCACGGGCGTCTCGCTCTCGAGCGACAACACCACGCTGACCCTCACGCTCCAGAACTCGGTCTCGAGCTACCAGTCGCTGCAGCTCGTCTACACCCAGCCCGGCACGAGCCCGATCAAGGACGTGGCGGGCAACAAGACGGCGAGCTTCACGAAGAACATCAGCCTCGACACGACTCCGCCCCACGCGACGTCCGCGACGGTGAATGGGAGCACGGTCACGGTCAACTTCGACGAGTCTCTCGCGAGCTCGACGCCGGCGAACACGGCCTTCACGGTGACGCTCGGCGGACTCACGGTCAACGTCAGCAGCGTCTCGATCTCGGGCTCGACCGCGACGCTGACGCTCGCCAACGCCGCAGTCGGCGGGCAGAGCGTGACGGTCGCCTACACGCAGCCCGGCGCGAACCCCCGCTTCCAGGACGCTGCCGGCAACGCGTCGCCCTCGTTCACGCTCTCGGCCACGAACCTGACGAGCGGCGGCACCGGCGTCACGCCGCAGTTCGCGAGCGCGACCCCGGACGACGGCAGCACGCAGACCTCGGTCAGCGGCCCGATCGTCCTCAACTTCAACGAGTACGGCCAGACGAGCAATCTCGAGGTCAACTACGTCAACTTCGCCGGCGACCAGAGCTCCTCGACATCGCTGTCGGGCCAGCTCGGGCAGTCCCAGTCGTTCCCCTTCTCGTCGACGACGCAGGGCCTCTACACCGTCACCGGCACGTTCACCGACGGCACGACGTCGATCAACTTCATCACGCACTTCACGATCTGGGTTCAGAGCCAGTCGACGTCGACCCAGGACGCGCCGCGGCCGACCGCGAAGACGGCGAATCCGGGCACCGGCGGGACGCTGACCTCCTCCGACCAGAAGACGACGGTGACCTGGCCGGCTGCCGTCGTGCCGACCGATCCGGGCGACGGGCTGATCGTCCAGATGGCCCCGCAGGCTCCGGCCGCGATCACGCCCCCGGCCGGAACGACGTGGTCCGCCGGCGGCGCGCCGATCGACGTGACGGCGCACACGATCCTGGCGAACACGGCCGTCCACACCTTCAGCACCCCGCTCACGATCACGTTCCCGGACGCGGCGACGACCGACGTCCCGATGACCTCAAACGACGGCGGCGCGAGCTGGCGCTTCATCCAGCCGTGCACCTCACCCGGCGTGATCCCGAGCGGGCAGACCGACTGCTTCGCCTGGTCGAACAACGTCCTGACCGTGTGGACGATGCACCTGACGCTCTTCGCGCTCGGTGCGAACCACAGCCCGCCGTCGGCGCCGGCTCTCTCGGGCAGCGTCAACTCCGGCCAGTTCGTCCTCGACTGGACGCAGTCCAAGTCCCAGGTCGGACCGATCCAGTACTACTCGCTCTGGCAGGACGGCAAGGTGATCAAGGTCTTCGGCGGCAGCACGCTCGAGTACGTGCCGGGCGCCGCGACGAAGGGCGACGACCACAACTACACCGTCCAGGCGGTCGACATGTCCGGGAACGGAAGCGCGCAGTCGAACGCCGTCACCGGGGTTCCCGACCTGACGGGGCTAACCGAGGCGCAGGCCGAAACCGCCCTCGCGCAGCGCGGTTTCGTCGCCGGGAAGATCGGCAACCAGGGCGACGGAGGCCTGGTCGTCTCGCAAAACCCGGTCACCCCCGCCTACGGCGCGGTCGGATCGACCGTCGACTTCACGCTCAGCGGCGCCGTCCGCGCACCACTCGCCTTCCACCTGGTCGGCACCAAGCACGTCGACCTGAAGATGACCACGTACGCAGCCGTCCGCGTCCAGGTGAACCAGGCGTCCACGGTCACCTCGACCCTGGCGCTCAACCACCAGACGAAGGCCACGTGGGTCCGCAACCTCAAGCCTGGTACCTGGATCCTCCGCCTGAAGCTGCCGAAGCACCTGGTCGACGGCCGGTACAAGCTGACCGTCGCCGCGAAGAACGGGAACGACCGCAGGGCGGCGACGATCCGTGTCGACATCAAGCACGGCAAGACGCTCATGGGCTCGAAGGCGCGCGTGCTCGTCGTCGGCGACGGCTCGCCGAAGACGACGCTGAAGCTCAAGGTGCCGAAGAAGAAGGTCACCGTCGCCCAGATGAGCAAGGTCTACGACACGGTCTTCTGGGGCCGCAACATCGCCGTCGTCGTCGTCGACATCGACCGCGAGGGCGTGACGATGGTGCACAACCTGCACATCGTGTTCCCGAACGTTCGCATCGTCGCGGTCACCTCGCACCCGAACAACGCGAAGAAGGCGCGCCGCTACGGCGCCGCGGCGGTCGTCTTCGCCGGCCCGCACACGAATCAGATCGTGAGCGCCACCGTGTCGGCGCTATTGGGTCGCGTCTAAGCGCCGGGCTTCCAGAGCGGATCGCCGCCGGCATTCGCCCCGCGGGCGAGGATGAAGAGCAGATCCGAGAGCCGGTTCAGGTAGACGACCGCGAGCGGGTTGACCGGGCGCGAACCCGACGCCGCGAGCACCTCGCGCTCGGCGCGCCGGCAGACCGCACGTGCGACGTGAAGACGCGCGGCCGTCTCGGTCCCGCCGGGCAACACGAAGCTGCGCAGCTCGGGAAGCGGTGCGTTCGCCTCGTCGCAGTCGGCTTCGAGCCGATCGACGTACTCCTGCGTCACGCGCAGCTTGCCGTCGCCTTCGACGAACGGCACGGAGAGATCCGCGCCGAGGTCGAACAGCTCGTTCTGAATGCGTGCAAGCCGAGTATCTGACACGAGGACGCGTGCCAAGCCGACGAGCGAGTTCAGCTCGTCGACCGCGCCGTAGGCCTGCACGAGCGGATCGAGCTTCGACACGCGTGAGCCGTCGCCGAGCGACGTCTGGCCGGCGTCCCCGCCACGCGTGTAGATCCGCGTCAGCCGGACCGGCTCGTCGCGCTTCCGGCTCATGGCTTCAGGCCGAGCAGCTCGCGCGCGATCACGAGCCGCTGGATCTCGCTGGTGCCTTCGTAGATCTCCGTCACCTTCGCATCACGGTAGTAGCGCTCGACCGGAAACTCCTTCGTGTACCCGTAGCCACCGAGTATCTGAATCGCCTCGGCTGTCTGCCGTCGCGCCGTCTCGCTGGCGAAGAGCTTCGCCTTCGCGCCCGCTTCCGTGTGCGGACGGCCGTGGTC
>CAZEFQ010000180.1:0-5423 GCA_964511505.1 uncultured Rhizobium sp. | reverse complement strand
AAGCCACGCGCCCGCAACACACTAACGGGAATAAAATTCCACGATCAGATGGGGATGCATCTGCACGGCATAGGGCACGTCCGCCAGCTTGGGCGTGCGCAGCAGCTTGGAAGATTTGCCTTCCGCCACTTCCAGATATTCCGGCGTGTCGCGTTCGGCGCTTTTGCCGGCATCGATCACCAGCGCCATTTCCCGCGCCTTGGGCGTCAGTTCCAGCGTGTCGCCTTCCTTCACATGATAAGAGGCGATGGTGACGCGGCGGCCGTTCACCCGCACATGCCCGTGGCTCACCAGCTGGCGGGCGGCGAAAGGCGTGGGCACGAATTTGGCGCGATAGATCAGGGTATCGAGCCGCGTCTCAAGCAGGCCCACCATGTTCTCGCCGGAGTCGCCGGGGCGGCGCGAAGCCTCCTGGTAGTATTTGCGGAATTGCCGCTCGGTGATGTTGCCATAATAGCCTTTGAGCTTCTGCTTGGCCTGAAGCTGGGTGCCATAGTCGGAGAGCTTCTTGGCGCGGCGCTGGCCATGCTGGCCCGGACCATAAGAGCGCTTGTTCACCGGGCTCTTGGGACGGCCCCAGATATTCTCGCCCATGCGGCGGTCGATCTTGTATTTTGAATTTGCGCGCTTGCTCATTTTTCCTCGGCGGTTTTCTCGAAAAGGTCGCGCACTATAGGCAGCGAAAAACGAGAGTCAAACACCCACAATCATGGGTTGAGTGACCTTTCATGGAGCGATATAAATCAGGTACTTAGACCATGCAGTGCCCGGACCTGGGCACTGGTCCAGTTTGAACCCTAGGCGGGGTTGGGGGCAAGCCGGGCTGGGCATAGGGGTGGCTTCATGACCAACCTTAGATGGATTCATTGGCTCCTATTGGCGGTCGTCGCCTTTATGTTGTTTTGGCCCAACGACAAGTGGCCAAAGGATCGGTGGCCCAAGGATAAATGGCCACCTGGCACCGACGACGATGGAGGCCGATATGCCTAAAGGACCCCAAGGGCAGAAGCGCAAGGCTGACGTGATCGGCAACGCCGCTCGCGGGTTCTGGTGGGATTGCGGGGCTTGGCGCAGGGGCATACGGTTGCGGCATGCCAAAGACAGCCCGGATGTATACCGTCATGGCGGTTGGCGCGGTTGTCGGCGTCCTGGTCGGCACCTTCTTCAATAGCCTGCCTGTTGGAATTGCCACTGGGATAGCGGGCGCCTTTGCTGTCGGTGTTGTCCTCAAATATTTGACGGACATGCAAGGCAGACGCCGCCGCGAATAGTTGGCGCTTGATTGCCCGGCTTATCGTCGCTCACCGCGCCAGTTTACACCGTTGCCAAGTTTGCGGAGCTTATTGGGAACAGGGCGAACAGGCCGCCTGGGAGATAGACGAAGCCGAAGCAAAGCGCGACTTCCCCACCGCATTCCAAGCCTCACAACCCTAGGTCAAACTGTACCAGTGCCCGGACCTGGGCACCGTTACAGTTTGATCCCTAGCCGGGATTGAGGGGGAGACCTGCCAGGCGTTAGGCTAGGCGCCATGGGAAAATACGGCCCTAGAATTATCGCCGGAAGCACGGCCCTTGGGCTGACGTGCTGCGCATTGTGGCTCCTGGAACTGCCAGTGTTTCCCCCTCCGAAGCCAGCGGAAGGGATTGTTTATTTCAAAGTCTACAGCTGCCTCGAAACCGGACGACCGTGCCCATACTCGATGCCAATCCCTCTTGTCGTTCCCCATGCCTAAAGGACCCCAAGGCCGGAAGCGCAGATAGGTTTGGAGCGGTACGAGCCGCCTCATGCAAGGCAAGAGCAAACTGGAAGAAGCAAGGTGGGCCGTCCATCTGGCGGAAATCCATATTCTGCGGCAAAGGGAGATCATCGAGGAACTGCGCCAGGACGGCCATTCGACCGCCGAGCCGGAACGCCTGCTCCGGCTTTTTGAGGAAACCCTGGAAACGTACCAGTGGACCCTGGACCAACTGCGGGCATCACACTCTTGAGTCAAATAGGCGCCGGTACAATTTGGCCGCAGCCGTCTGGTATCATCACCCCGAAGATTGGAGGCACCGTGAGCACCCGGATCATCCTCGCTGGCTTGCTTGGTGTTGCTTTGCTGGCTTCCGCCATTCCCGCCAGCGCGAGAATACGCGTGGCGATTTCAGCGCCACTGATGAATGCGCGCGGCGCGGAATCCCATGGCGATATTGCCGCCGCGATGCGGGCGGTTAAGGCGGCCGAGGCGGTGCCAAATCAAACCGATGAAGAAAAAGAGGCGGTCGCCCACGTCAAGGCACTCGTTATGCACGCCGGCAAAGACGTGGACTTCTCCGCCTACGGGATGGATTGGACACCGGCCTACGAGCCGCCGCCGCGCGAGCCGCCCCCGCCACCTCCGCCGCCCGTGTCGCAACCCTGAGTCAAAACGCCAGCAATGCCGGGCGCTTGGCATTGGCGCAGTTTGACCCCGGAAAGGCCATTGCCGGGCAGGGGCCCTGGGACTGTATAGTCCCGGCAAGCCCAGAAGGAGGTCGCCATGCAGGTTTTCGTTTTCCTCGGAAAAGGCGGCTTTTGCGGGGCGACCAAGGACGCATCGGGGGGTAATTTGCCCCATATCGGCGGCCCCTGGCATCTCCTCAAAAAAACCAGACTGAGCCGGGAGCGCGGGATCAACACACCCCTGGCTCTGCAAGATATAAAAAGCCAGGGCTATCACCTGACGACCCCGGATCTCATTTCAGGACCTTTCGGAAATGCCTGAGGGACCCCAGGACCAAGCGGGAAGCCCCCTGCCTGAAAACCGCCCGGTCCAAACGCCATCGCTGTCCTTGTGGCGATATGCGGCACTCTTATCGACCGCATTGATCGCGCTGCCGGGAACGGCGCTGGCGCAAAGCGATTGCGGCAGCTTGCAGGCATTCGTGCGCCAGGCGCCGGACGGTTTCGAGTCTTATGTGGAGGGGCGCGCGGCGCCCGGGTCTTTCGACGCCAATCTCGATCGCAGCCCGGCCAATGTTTCCTGGCAAGGCGCGGATTGCACCGTCGCCTCCCACAGCGACGTGCTGCGCTGCTCCTGGGAAAAAGCCTCCTTCCCCGACAGCGTGAAGATGGTGGCGGCCTGCCTTCCCGGCGCAACCAAGGTGGTGGCGCAAGGCGAAACCTTTTTCACCGTTCCGGTCAGCCATGTGATCATCACGGTGTCCGGGTCGGACGGCACCGACGACGTGCTGATCGAAATACGCGCGCCTTAACGCGCGCGGGTCGTCAGGCCGAACAGCCTGTAAGCCGGGCATACCGCGACAATCGCCGTCAGGATCGGGACCACGCCGATCCAGCCGACCCAATTCCAGCCGGTCTCGGGAAAACCTAGCTTGAGCGCGAAGGCGATCAGGCCGATACCGATAAGGATGCGGAGAATGCGATCCAGTGTGCCCATATTGGGTGACATGCCGGCCTCCTTTTTTCAAAGACTAGCCGATGCCGCGCCGCCCGGGCTTTGAGACGGATCAAACCGAAAAAGCCGTGTGTGCAGGACGGTGGCGATTTTTCCCCGGTCATGCGACACTTCCGATCATGTCTGAAGATCATTCGAAACGCCGCACCACGGCCATCGCGCGGCGCAAGTTCCTGAAACACAGCCTGCTCAGCCCCTTCGCGGCCCTCGCTGCGCTCGTCTCGCCCGCCCGCGCCGAATGGCGCAAGATGACCAAGAAGGAAGCGGGCTATGTCGAAAAAGCCAAATCCGCCGCCCAGACCTGCGCCCAATGCCTTTATTTCATCGACCCCAATGACTGCGTGATCGTGCAGGGCCCGGTCAAACCCAATGGCTGGTGCACCTATTACGGCGATTGACGGCGGCCTTATGACTCTGATCAAGCTCATCGGCACGCTGGCCGCGATCCTGACCACGACGGCCTATATGCCACAGGCCTGGCGCGCCTGGCGCACCCGCTCCACCCACGACGTGTCGCTGAAAATGTATCTCATCATGGTGACGGGAACGGCGCTGTGGCTGGCCTACGGATTGGCGCTGGGGGACTGGCCGCTGATCGGCGCCAATTCCATCTGCCTGGTGCTGACCGGCTTCATCCTGTTTCTCAAATTGCGTTACGGCTGACGGTATTTTCCGTACCCGGAAAAATTTGCCGCCCGGATCGCGCCGGACCGCTTTGCAACGGCAATGCATTGCCGTGCCATGCGAAATGAAGCCGCGTTAAGTTTTCATTGAGCACGGCCGATCCTTCAACCACTCGCGCTTGGTGTAACCTTAAATCAATTGTTGAAGCCCTATGTTCCGCGGCAAGGCTGCCAAAAAAGGCGGTCAGCGCCAACCCAAGAAGTGGGCTCCCGTGATGCCGATAAATCTCCTGACGAACACGCAGATCGCCGCGCTTGCGACGACGGTCATCCAGAGTCTGACGGCCACGGACATCGCTTCGCTGAGCTCCTCCCAGGTCGGCGCGATCAACACCAGCGGCATCGCGGTCCTCGACCAGACGCAGCTCTCGGCGATGACGCCCACCGAGATCAAGGGCCTCACCGCCACACAGATTCCCAACCTGCAGACTTCGCTGTCCTTCGGCACCACCCAGCTGGTGGCATTGAGCAACGCGCAATTCGCCGCGCTGACCGGCACGCAGGTCGGTAACCTCAGCACCACCCAGATCGGCGTGATCTCGGGCAGCCAACTCGGCGCGCTTTCCTCCACCAACTTCTCCTCGATCAATGCGACGTCGATCGCCACTCTGACCGCAACCCAGCTCAAAGGCGTCACCACCGCGGAACTGGCGGGCATCACTTCGACTGCGCTCGCCAACCTGAAGGACACGGAAATCGCGCTTCTGGGCTCGACCCAGATCGGCGCGCTGACCGCCACCAACTTCTCCGCCTTGAGCGCCACCGCGCTCGGCGCCTTGACCGCCACCCAGCTCAAGGGCGTTTCCACTGCCGAACTCGCCGGCCTTTCCACCACCGCCTTGAGCGACCTTCAGTCCACCCAGATCGGCGCGCTCTCGACCGCCCAGCTTGCCGCCCTCAACACCACCAATCTCGGCAGGCTCGCCACCACCCAGATCAGCGGCCTAACCGCCGCCCAGCTGGGCTCGCTCAGCGCCACCAACCTGGCCGCGCTCAGCGCCACCTCCTTTGCCACCCTCAACGCCACCCAGCTTGCCGGCCTGACCGCCGCCCAGATCACCGCTCTTTCCACCACCACCGCCGGCCAGTTCAAGGACACCCAGATTGCGCTGTTGGCTTCGACCCAGGTGGGCGCACTCAACACCACCAATTTCTCCGGGCTCAGCGCCACCGCCATCGGCGCCTTGACCGCCACCCAGCTCGCCGGTGTCAAAACCACGCAGTTGACCGGCCTGACCTCGACCGCGCTCGGCAACCTCAAGGACACCGAGATCGCGCTTCTGGCCTCGACCCAGCTGGG
>CAZEFQ010000179.1:0-10207 GCA_964511505.1 uncultured Rhizobium sp. | reverse complement strand
AAGCGCGGCTCATGGGCGAAGCTTTCTTCCTGGCCGTCCGGCCCGATCAGGTGCCAGCGGTCGATGCCGGGAAGGCCGGTGAAGCCCAGGGTGGGAAATTTCTTGAGCTCTTCCAGGCTTGACGGCATGCCGTGACGTTCGATCAGGGAAGGCGCCGCCACCAGATGCGACACGGTGCGTTCCAAAATCTTGATCTGCAGGTCGGCGTCGGTGTCGAGCCTTTCGCGCACGCGCACAGCGATGTCGACGCCTTCCTCGATCAGATTGACGCGGCGGTTGCTGATGATCATCTGCAGGCGAAGCTTGGGATGGCGGGCGAGAAAGTCCGACAGTTTCCTGGCGATCAACCGGTCGGCGCCCGGCGGGCAACTGATCCGCACCAGGCCCTGGGGTTCGGCCTTCAATCGTGAAGCGGCTTCCTCGATGGTGTCGGCTTCCGCCAGCGCGGCGCGGGCATGGCGATAAACGTCCTGGCCGATTTCGGTGACGGCGAAGCGGCGGGTGGAACGCTCGACCAGCCGCACACCCAATTCGGATTCCAGCTGGGCGACGCGGCGGCTGATGCGGGACTTGGGAATGGCAAGGGCGCGGGCAGCGGCGGAAAAGCCGCCCTGGGCGACCACGGCGGCGAAAAGGCGGAGGTCGTTCAGGTCGGCGATGGCCATTGTTCCACCAATGGAACGATCTGTTGCAAATTTCCGGACTACCGGATCATTGGAGCTCTAAATAGATCACTGGCGTCCGATAAACAATGAGGTGACGCCATGAGACTTCTTCATATCGATAGCAGCATCACGGGGGGCGATTCGGCCTCCCGCCAGGTGACCGGCCGGATTGTGGGGTCGATCCGGGAAGCCCATCCGGGCATCGAAGTGATCCGCCGCGACCTGGAGGCGGAGCCTTTGCCGCATCTCAACAGCAAGATGCTGGCGGGCTTGGCGCCAACGATTTCTGAAGATGGGGCGGCAGCCGATGCTGAGACGCGCGCCGAGTTGGGGCGCGGCTTTCAGGCGCTGGAGGAATTCCTCAAGGCCGACATCGTGGTGATCGGCGCGCCGATGTACAATTTCTCGATTTCAAGCCAGCTCAAGGCCTGGATCGACCGCATCATGGTGGCGGGCAAGACTTTCGCTTACACCGCAGAGGGGCCGAAAGGTCTGGCCGGCGGAAAGCGCGTGATCATCGCCTCTTCACGCGGCGGCGTGTATGCGCGGGGAAGCGCCCAGGCGGTGATGGATTTCCAGGAAACCTATCTCGGCGCAATTTTCCGCTTTATCGGCGTCACCGATGTGACCTTCATCCGCGCCGAAGGCATGGCTGTCAGTCCGGAACAGCGGGCGACGGCGCTGACAAAGGCGCTTGAAACAGCCGCCTTGCTGCCCATGTCGCAGGCTGCCGCGAAGGCTGCATGAGGATGGCGATGAGGGCGCGAACGGGTTTTGGAAGCGCAATGCTGGTGACGAGCGCCGCGTTCAGCGGGCTCCTCACCGGCATTTCGCTGGGCTTCCTGATCTGGCGCTTTATTTAGCGCGCGTCAGGTGGAGGTGGATGTGGTGGTGGTGCTGCCGCCGCCGGTGATCGGCGTGATCGGGACCCCGTCAGAACCTTCCCCTGCAATAGCAAGGCCTGCAATCAAGCCTGCGCCGCCGATTGCCAGCAGTGTCCACTCGCCATCGCTGACCTGAGCCTTGCGCACCCCGGCAGGCTTACCCGGCGCCAGCGGACCCTTGACGGTCTCCGCAGCAAGCAACGGCGTAACAACAAACGTAACCGCGGCGATAGCGGCGATAAATCCCCGTCTCATTTTTGTCCCTTCTTTAAATTCGCGAGCGATTGTAAGGAAATGACCATCACAGATGGCCGAGAATCACGCCCCCGCGGACCTTAGCAAAGCTATCCTATTAACCGCAATTACAACTTACCAGTCCTTCATATTGCAACGCAGGGTCAAGGTCTGCCGCCGCCGGCGCGCCAGGGGGAGCGGCGCCAAAGCCTTCTAACTCATTCGTTTTCCTGGAATTTTTGCGAACACCGCCGGCTTCGTTCATCTGTTCACCGTCACCCGCAGATAGGTGGCGGGGATGGTGGTTCCGCTGCCGGGGGTTTGGTTCTGGGCGTTGAAGAGCGCCACCAGTTCTTTCTCCAACTCGGCGTCCTTGCCGTTTTTCCCGGCCGCTTCAAAGGCGTTCATGGTCGGGCCGTAATAGCGGCGGAATGCGTCCACCGTTTCCGCCGGCACGCCGGGAAAGCGGAACATATAAGTTTCGCGCCGGAAGGCGATGTTCTGCTTTGGAATCCCGGCGGCCGTGAAGCGCGCCGTCACGTCTTTTTCCACGCCCCACAGCATGGGGCTGACAAAACCTTCCGGCGGCGGCGGGGAATAGGCCGCGCTGATCTTGAGGATTTGCGCCACCAGGGTGGGATCGCCCGGAATCCAGTTGCCCATCACGATCCTGCCGCCGGGTTTTGTCACCCGGACCATCTCCTTCGCCACATCGAGAGGACGGGGCGCGAACATGGCGCCGAAGATGCTCACCACCAGGTCGAAGCTGCCGTCCTTGAGATCCTTCAGGTTGGAGGCGTCGCCTTCCTGGAATTTGAGATTTGTAAGGCCCGCCTCCTTGGCGCGGCGGTTGCCGGCGGCGACCAGATTTTCCGCGATATCCACGCCCAGCACCTCGGCGCCGCGCCTGGCTTCAGGAAGCGCGGTGGTGCCGTCGCCACAGCCCAGATCCAGCACCTTGAGACCTTTGATGATGGCAAGGGATTCGATCAGGGCGTCGCCGCTTTCGCGCATGCCACGGGCGATGCGGGTGAAATCGCCCTTTTCCCAGAGCGCCTTGTTCGGGTTTGGAGTCATGGAAGCTCCCTTTTCATGTCCCTGTCTATTCGCCTTTTTGCCCCGGCACCTGTTCCAGGAAATCCTTGAGTTGCTCCTTATAAAAGCGGGCATTGCCGGTGGTGCCGTGACCGCTGGTCTCCTCACCGGCCGGGATCAGGTAGAGACGGCCATTCCTCACCTTTTTCATCGCCGCCGCCTCGATGCCGGTTTCCGGCGGATTGCGCTCGTCATCGGCGGCATTGATGGCCAGCACCGAAGCGGCGATTTTGACGAGGCCGGGGGCGGGGTCGTAATCGGCGGAAGCCTGCCATTGCCAGATGAAATCATTGGCGTCGGCGGGGCCGCGGCCGGCGAGGCGCGCCGCCACGATCTTGTCGGCGGCGGCGCTGGTGGGCGCCTGTTTCTGGTAATTGAGGGTGCCGCCAGAGGTGGCGATGCCGAAAAACGCATTGGCATATTTGAGCGAGCGCGGTTCAACCGCGTAGTCGCCATTGTGATAATCGGGATCGTTGCGCACCGTCTCGATCAACAGGCGGCGCAGCATCCAGTTCCGTCCCGACATGGCGGCGGGCTGCGAGGCCATGGGCACCAGCGCATCCATGAAGGCGGGATAGCGTTCGGCCCACACCCAGCTCATCATCCCGCCCATGGAGTTGCCCATCACCAGCCTCAGGTGACGGATCCGAAGACCCTCGGTGAGGAGACGGTATTCGGCATCCACCATGTCGGCATAATCGTAATGAGGAAATTTCGCCTTGAGTCCGTCCGATGGCTTGGTGCTTTTTCCATGACCCAGCGCGTCGGGGATGATCAGGAAATATTTTTCGGCGTCGAGCGGCTGGCCGCGCCCGAACAATTCGCCGGCAAAGGCGGGGGAAAGAAAGCTTTCCGCCGCGGAGCCCGTGCCGTGCAGCAACAGCACAGGCGCACCCTTGGGATCGCCGATGGTGAGATAACGCAGCGTGACCTCGGGAAGAGACTCGCCCGTGTGGAATTTGAAATCGTCAAGGGTCCAACTGGCGTCTCTGGGGGCGGGATAATCCGCCGCGATGGCCGGCATGGACGAGAAGAAAGCGCCGAGAATGGCAGCTCCCAAAAGGACGGCAACGCGCGTCATGGCACTCCTTCCATATCGAGAAGCCGGCTTTATCGGGTAGCTGACCTGTATCGAGAAGCTGCGGAGCGGAATGCCCATCATGCCATTTCGCGGCATGGCGGAGAAGCACCCCGCGCAGGGCCTTTGCCGGGTGCCTTCCGCGTGCGGGCCGTGGTATAAGAGCTTTCGGGCGGGTTTTTGCCTGGAATTCATCTTCATCCTCCGGGGCGCACATGTCTGGCTGGAAAAAAATCTGGATTATGGCCATCCCCGTGACGTTGGCGCCGGCGGCATCGCTTGCGTCGCCGCGCGACGACACGCTGGCCGCCATTGCCCGCTGCAACGCTTTTGCCGATGAACGGACTTTCCTGGACTGCATCTATGGGGCGGCCCAGCCGATACGCTCGGAGCTTGGACTGCCGCCCGCACTGCCAGACCAGATCAGGCTGGTGCCGCGGGAGATGGCGCCGGCCGCCACAGCACGCGCGCCTTCGGCAGCATCACCGGGCGCGGCGGTTGCCAATGTGCCGGCGCGAAATGCGCCGGCGTCGGATCGCGGTTTTGTCGACCGGCTCCTGGGCAGCGGCAAACCGATCACGTCGCCAACCGCCATGCGCTCTTATTCTTTCGACAGGGCGGGACTCTTCACCGTGACCTTGAGCAATGGCGAAGTCTGGCGCCAGGCCGAAGGAGATTTCGAGCAGGCGCACTGGAGCAAGCCCGCCGGGACTTATGTGGTGACGGTGATGACCGGCGCGGCGGGCACGACGAACCTGACGGTTCAAGGCGAGGCCGGATTTTTCAAAGTGAAACGGCAGCGGTAGCGCTTTCTCAGCCCGGAAAGCGCCGTCAACATCGGGAAGCGCGCCGTCAACGACCAGTATCAGGCCTTGTTTTCTTGATTTCCGGGACTTCCGCGGTCATCCGGGCTGAGACGTTTCGTTCGCTGGCTGGGAAATTGAGAAACCGCTAATTTCCGGCCTTCGGGAGGCTGCGGCCCAAGGTGGTATGAGGGCTGCAAGGTTGGGCTGAGAGATGGGCAATTTCACCGGCACGTCCGGCGATGACGCATTGGCGCGCGAAGCGGCACGCCGAAAGCGCCGCCGTGCGGCCGTGGCGCGGGAGTAGGGCCTGTGCCGACAATCAGCTACACGGATGGCGAAATTCTTTCGACGCCGATCACGCTTACCGACAACAGCACACAGTTGGAGGTGGACAGCGGGACGGCAACGCAATCCGGCCTGATATCCCAAAGCGGCGGCACATTCGGCGTGGAAAAAACCGGCGCCGGCACGCTGATCTTGACGGCCAACGAGACTTATACGGGCACAACCACGATTTCCGACGGCGCGCTGCAGATCGGCAGCGGTACCACGGGAGGAGGATCGCTTGCGGGCGACATTGTGGACAATGGCGCTCTCACTCTTTTTTCCCAGGGCACCTATGCCGGCTCGATCGCCGGAACGGGAACGATAAAAATCGGCGACAGCGGCACGAAGACCAATGGGACCGTTTTCTTCACCGGGTCGAGCAATTTCAATGGCGTCACGACGGTTTCATACGGGAACCTCATCCTTGCCGGTACGGCCGGATCGCTGACAGGCGACATTGTCATCGGCGATCCGGGAAGCACTTTTGCCGAAGTGACCATCGAGCGCAGCAATGATTATGTGTTAAGCGCCGACATTTCCGGCTTTGGTGAGCTGGACGACTATGGCAATGGCGGTGTGCTGACGCTGACGGGCGATAATAGCGGGCATACCGGCATCACGTATTTTTTTGGCGGAACGCTTGCAGTCGGGAGCCAGTCCGGTTTGGGCAGCGGCTTGGTCAAGATGGGCGGCCCGCTGCGCTTCCTGTCTTCCATGACCAGCAACAGCAATTTTCTGGTCTTTCAGAATAGTTCTTTCGACACCTTCGGCAACAATGTCACCCTGACCGGCACGATCAGCGGCAACGCCCTGACCAAGAACGGCGCCGGCGTCCTTACGCTCGCCGGTCTGGTGACGACCAACGGCCTGAGCAACACCGAGATAAATGCCGGCACCCTGGCCTTGATGGGCTCCGTCAGCATTCCGGGATTGATCGACCTTTATACCTCCGCGATTTTTGATGTTTCCCAGGCGACCGGTGCGGTCGTCTCGCAGCTTGGCGGCGTCGGAAATGTGAGTCTTGGGAGCGGGACGCTGACCATCACGAATGGCATGCCCGACGGCAGTTTCTCTGAAGTGACATTCCAGGATGGCGGCATTGCCGGCGGCACCGGCGGTACCGTGGTGATCGCCGGCGGTATTTATGGGTTCGACGGCCATTTCAATCAGACCGGCGGCACCATCATCAATCCCGGTGCGCAATTGCTGTTAAACAATGGTTTTTCGTCAGACATGCTCGGCCCGGGCCCTCTCATCGACAACGGGAGCGTGGGGATCACTCTTTTTTACGACATGGTGCTTTCCAAATCGATTTCCGGCACCGGAAGCCTGAGCTTAAACAACGCAAACCTGATCTCAAACAACGATCCGTTTCATCCGCCGCCGACGTTCACTGTCACCAGCAATAACACTTACAGCGGCGGAACTTCCATTTCGGATAACCTGCGGGTCGGCAATGGCGGCACGACCGGCGACTTGGGCACGGGCGGCATCAACAATTCCGGTTCTTTGACGTTTGACCGAAGCGACAGCATTACCGTGGGGGGCGCGATTTCGGGCAACGGATCTCTTTCCATTGCACTGGGGTCTGTCATCCTGACGGCCAACAGCAGCTTTTCCGGGCCGACCACCATTGCGGCTGGCGCGACCTTGCAGTTGGGTAACGGCGGAGCCAGTGGTTCTCTTGCGGGGACTATCACGGACAATGGCACGCTGATCCTGGACCGCAGCGATGACCTGTCTCTTTTTGTCGTCTCCGGCCATGGCAACTTCGTCAAGGCCGGCAGCAACACGGTGTCCACCAGTGGAGGCCTTTCATTTGGCACTGTGACCGTCGCCGCCGGCACGCTGCAGATCAATTATAGCGGCTCCGGGCCTTTGCTAGGCAGCGCCATCATCGACAATGCTGAGATCACCCTGACGGGCAACAACTCCCTCAACACCATCGCCGACAATATTTCGGGCAGCGGCGGCGTCCACTTCAATGGAGGTCCGGTAACTTGGCTCATTACCGGGAACGAGACCTACACTGGCGTCACCACTCTTTCCCACGGCGCTCTCATGATCGGGGGCTACAGTTCCGCCGGGGGGCCGACCGGTTCGATCACCGGCGATATCATTGACGGCGACGTCACCAGCAATGTCTCTTTGGCGTTCAACCGCAGCAACGACTACACCTATAGCGGTAATATCTCGGGCCTTGGCGAAGTCGATCATGACGGCCCAGGCACGCTCACCCTGACCGGCAACAATACTTATAGCGGTGTAACCTTCATATTGAAGGGCGTGCTCCAGGTCGCCGGCGACGCCAATCTTGGAACTGGCGACATAAGAATCGGCAGCGGCGTACTTCGCTTTCTGTCATCGACCACCAGCACACGTACCTATGGAGTGTCCAACGGCACAGTTGGGTCAGACGGCAGCGCTTCCGGCGCCTTCGATACCAACGGATTCAATGTCACACTGACAGGACCGGTTCACAACGACCTGGGCAGCACCGGGGGGCTGACAAAGATCGGCACCGGAATCTTGACGCTTGCGGGCAGCGAGACCTATGTCGGCGCCACATATATCCAGGGCGGCACTCTGGCGCTGGCGGGCTCAAGCAACATCGCAACGTCCGGCAGAGTGTTCGACAATGCCGATCTGGATATTTCGCAGACCGCCAGCGGGACCGTAGTCCAGTCGCTGGGCGGCAGCGGCTCCGTTCATTTGGGGGGACGGACGCTGACCATCAACCAGGGCCTGGGAACCCAGACCGATATCATCGGGACGCCAGCCGGCATTCTGTCCGGCGCCATCCAGGATGGCGGCATCGCCGGCGGCAGCGGCGGCAGCCTAGTGTTGAACGGCGGGACGGAAATCCTCACCGGCGCCAACAATTACACCGGCACGACCACCATAGGAACTGGCGCGACACTGCAGATCGGCAATGGCGGCGCGGGCGGATCACCGGGAAGCGGCGCCGTCACAGACAACGGCACACTGATCTTCAATCTCACGAGCGACAGTTCCCTCGGCCCTCTTTCCGGATCGGGCGGTTTGCAGAAACTGGGCAGTGGCACGCTGACGCTGACAAGCGACAACAGTTATGGGGGCTCTACGGTCATTTCCGGCGGCACGCTCTGGGTGGGCACCGGCGGCACCAGCGGCAGCCTGGGCGCCGGCAGCATCATCGACAATGCAGACCTGGAATTCGACCGCAGCGACAACATCACCCTCTCTCGCGTCATTTCCGGCACCGGCGAGCTGGGACACGACGGCAGCGGCGTGCTCACCATCACTGTAGCGCAGGCCTATACCGGACTGACCGGAGTAGATACCACGAGTATCATGGCATTGTCCGGGACCGGCAGCATTGCCGCCTCCCGCGCCCTGGTTGATTTCGGGACATTCGACATCTCGCAGACTGGCGGAGCAACCCTCCAAGCCTTGACCGGTTCCGCTAGCGGCATCGTCGCCCTGGGCGGCCAGACGCTCACCATCACCAATGCGCAGAATGTCCTGTTCGCGGGCACCATCGAGGATGGCGGCATTGCCGGCGGCAGCGGCGGCAGCCTGGTGCTCGATGGCGGCACGCTGGGCCTTTCCGGCAACAACACCTATACCGGCACGACCACCATCGCTTCCGGCGCGGTACTGGGGATCGGCAATGCGGGCACAACCGGTTCTCTGGGCAGCGGCGATGTCATTGACGATGGCCTTCTGACCTATCTCCTCTCAAGCCCGACCGTCCTCGCCAACCTGGTTTCGGGGACCGGCAATTTATATGATGCGGGCAGCGGGACTCTCACCATCGCCAGGGTGCAAGCCTATACGGGGCGCACCAGCATCAATGTCGGAGCTACGGTTGCCCTCTCCGGCGCGGGCGACGTCTCGGCCTCGGATTTTGTCAATGACCTGGGCGGTACCTTCGATATCTCCGGCGCCAATGCCGGCATATCGGTCCAGGCCCTGGCGGGTAGCGGCACTGTCGCCTTGGGCAGCAATATCCTGACCATCAGCGCCGGAAAGAATTACGTCTTTTCCGGCGTCATTGAAGATGGCGGCATCGCGGGGGGCAGCGGGGGCGGGATCATCGTCAGTGGCGGCCTGGCGGGTTTCAGAGGAACCAACACCTATACGGGCACCACCGTCATCGATCCCGGCGCGACGCTGGCGATCGGCAACAACACGCCCGGTGGATCGCTCGGCACCGGCGCCGTCACGGACAATGGCACCCTGGAATATATCCTCACCAGCACGGCGACGGTGACAAATGCGATCTCCGGAACAGGCGGATTTGTCCAATGGGGCAGCGGCAATGTGATCCTGGCCGGCGTCAGCGACTATACGGGCGCCACGGCGGTCAATGCCGGCACGCTCTCGGTGAACGGCTCCATCGCCTCCAGCGCCGTGACGGTCAATTCCGGCGGCAAATTGGGCGGCACCGGCGCGGTGGGCGCGGTCTCGGTCAGGAGCGGTGCAACATTGGCGCCAGGGAATTCCGTCGGCACGCTCAGCGTGAACGGCAATCTTTCGCTCGCTTCCGGCTCTTCCTATGCGGCGGAATTCTCGGCCGGCGCGGCGGATGGCATAAATGTCAGCGGCTCGGCTTCTCTTTCCGGCACCCTGGTCGAGAATTTTGCCGCCGGTACTTATGCAGTGGGCACGCGCTACACGATCGTGAACGCCGCCGGTGGCTTGAGCGGGACCTTTACTAACATTCAGACCACAGGGCTTTCCGCGGGACGAAGCGCAGTCGTCAGTTACGATGCCAACCATGTTTACGTAACGATCCGCAATAGCGTACCCGACGATTTCAACGGAGACGGCGAAAGCGACCTGGTGTGGCAGAATTTGAACGGCCAACCGGCGGTATGGATGCTGGACGGGAGTTCGACCCTGGTAACGGCCGTGGTGGGAGGCCCCAGTCCGGGTACCGCCTGGCATGTGATCGGCAGCGGCGACTTCAACGGCGATGGCAAGGCCGACATCCTCTGGCAGAACGATAATGGCCAGGCGGCGATCTGGCTGATGAACGGCACGACGCCGACGCTAACACCCCAGGTCGGGGACAACCCCGGCACAGCCTGGCATGTGAAAGGCTCCGGCGATTTCGACGGCGACAGCCATGCC
>CAZEFQ010000178.1:0-4709 GCA_964511505.1 uncultured Rhizobium sp. | reverse complement strand
CACATCGACGGTAAATATCACCGCAGTGGACCAGGCGCCCGTGCTCTCGAATGGCGGCAACACGGTCGGTTACGCCGAGGGCGGTGCGGCGGTCGCCATCGATGCAAACCTGACCGCCACCGATGCGGACAACCTGACCCTTGCCGGCGCCACCGTCAGCATCACCGGCGGCTTCCTGACCGGCGACACGCTGACGCTCGTCACCCAGAACGGCATCACCGGCAGTTACAATACGGCGACGGGCGTTCTGAGCCTGACCGGAAGCGCCAGCCTCGCCAATTATCAGGCGGCGCTGCGATCGATCACCTACAGTTCATCGAACAGCAATCCGACCGACTTCGGGACCGACACCAGCCGCACCATCTCGTTTGTGGCCGGCGACGGCACGCTGTCCTCCATCGCCGTCACCAGCACGGTTACATTGACCGGGCCTATCATTTACCCGAATGGCTCCAACAACACATCGCCGATCGTCCTGTCGGACAACAATACCCAACTGGAGGTGGACAGCGGCAGTGCCATCCAGTCGGGGGTGATTTCCGAAAGCGCCGGGTCTTTCGGCCTGGCAAAGACCGGCGCCGGAACGCTGATTTTGACCGCCAGCGAAACCTATACCGGCACGACAACCATTTCGGCCGGCACCCTGCAGATCGGCAATTTCGCGGCCACGGGCTCGCTGGGCGGTGGCCCGGTCATTGATGGCGGCACGCTGACCTTCCTGCGCGGCGACAACGTTATTGTCGCCAATGCCGTTTCCGGCAGCGGCATCCTGAACATCGCGCTCGGCGGCGTCATCCTGACCGGCGCCAACAGCTATGGCGCCACCACCATTGGCGGCGGCACCACGCTGCAAATCGGCAATGGCGGTACCACCGGCACACTGGGCGCCGGCGCGGTCACCGACAATGGCACGCTCACTTTCAGCCATAGCGACAGCATTGCCGTCGCCAACGCGATCGGCGGCAGCGGCAATCTCAACATTGCCCTCGGCACCGTCACCCTGACCGGCGCCAACAGCTATACAGGCGCCACCACCATCGCTTCGGGCGCCACGCTCCAGGTCGGCAATAACGGCGTCATCGGCACGCTGGGCGCCGGAACGATCACCGACAATGGCGCGCTCGCTTTCAACCATAGTGACAATATTACCGTCGCCAACGCGATCGGCGGCAGCGGCAACGTCAACATTGCCCTCGGCACTGTCACGCTGACCGGCGCCAACAGTTATGCCGGCACCACCATCAACAATGGCGCCACGCTGCAGATCGGCAATGGCGGCGCAAGCGGATCGCTGGGCGGCGGAACGGTCACCGACAACGGAACGCTGATATTGGACCGCAGCGGCAGCATGACTGTCGCCAACGCGATTTCAGGCACCGGCAATCTCACCGTCGCGCTTGGCAGCGTCATTCTCTCGGGGGCGAACACCTATGCCGCCACCACGGTCAATAGCGGCACCTCGCTTATGATCGGCAATGGCCAGGCCAGCGGCCAGGTCAGCGGCAATATCCTCGACAATGGCGCCATTGATTTCGACCGCGCGGACAATGTCGCCTATGCGGGCGTGATTTCCGGCAGCGGCACGGTCAGCCAGGCCGGCGGCGGCATACTGACTTTGAGCGGCAACAATTCCTACACCGGCATAACACAAGTCCTCTCCGGCACCCTGGCGATCTCCGGCGACAACAATATCGGCGCCGGAAACGTGAATTTGGCGGGCAACGCGCTGCAGTTCCTTTCCTCATTCACCAGCAATCACAATTACGCGTTGTGGGGCGGGGCCTTCGACACCAATGGCCACGATGTCACCATCACCGGCCAGATCAGCACCGTGACCGGTTGGACCGGCAACGACCTGGTCAAGCAGGGCGCCGGCACGCTGATCCTGGCCGGCGCCAACACCTACACAAGCGGCGGCAGTTCAGCCGCAACAATTATTTCCGCGGGCACGCTTCAGATCGGCAATGGCGGATCCACCGGCACGCTCGGCGCGCCGGGCAATGGCAATTCGGTCACGGACAACGCCGTGCTGGCATTCGACCGCTCAGACACGATCATCATAGGCGGGCCGATTTCGGGCACCGGCAGTCTGATCCAGGAGGGAAGCGGCACCCTCGTTTTGGTGAACACGGAATCTTATACCGGCGGCACCTTCGTCAACGCCGGCACTTTGCAGCTGGGCAACGGCACCGGCTTCCTGGTGGGGAGTGTGACCGGCGCCATCACCAACAACGCCGCTCTCGTCTTCAACGAATTCGGCGGCTCGCCGGTCACGGTTTCGAACCTGATTTCCGGCAGCGGCAGCGTCGCTTTCCAGGGCATCGCCACGTACCACCTCACACACGACGAAACCTATACCGGCGGCACCTCCGTCAGTGCATCGACAACGCTTTGGGTCGGTGACGGCACATTATCCGGCAGCGTGACCGGCACGATCGCCAATGCGGGAACAATCCTCTTCATTGAGCCCGGCAGCCATTCGATCGCCAATGTCATCACCGGCAACGGCACGGTCAGTTTTGGCGGCGGCGGCCTCTATACGCTCACCGCGGACGAAACCTATGGCGGCACGACCACGATCGGGACCGCGACACTTCAGATCGGCAATGGCGGCACATCCGGCTCGCTTGCCGGACCCATCAACGACGGCGGAACCCTCAATTTCGACCGCAGCGACACTGTCACCCTGGGCACCTCCATCACCGGCACGGGAGCCTTGCAGCAGATCGGGACCGGCACGCTGGTCCTGACCGGCAGCAACACCTACACCGGCAATACGACAATTTCCGCCGGTACGCTGCAGCTGGGCAATGGCGGCACCGGCGGCTCGCTGGCAAGCGCCTTCGTCATCGACAACAGCGCCCTGGTCTTCAACCGCAGCGATACGGTGAGCTTTGCGAATGCGATCAGCGGTTCCGGCGGTCTCGGCCAGGCGGGCAGCGGCAATCTGATTCTCACCGCCGTCAACACCTATACCGGCGGCACCACGGTTTCCGCCGGCATCCTTTCGGTGAACGGTTCCATCGCCTCGAGCGCGGTGACCGTCGGTGCGGGCGGCCGGTTGGGCGGCGCCGGCACGGTGGGCACGACCACCGTCCAGAGCGGCGGCACGCTGGCCCCCGGCAATTCCATCGGCACGCTGAATATCAGCGGCAACCTCACGCTTTCAACCGGCGCGGCCTATGCCGTGGAATTCTCGCCGGCAAGCGCGGACGAGACGATCGTCACCGGCAACATTTCTCTTGCCGGCACGCTCGCGGAAAATTTCGCGGGCGGGAGCTACGCGCCCGGCAGCTACACAATCCTGAGCAGCACAGGCACGATCAGCGGCACCTTCTCCAACATCACGGCCTTGGGCCTCCCGTCCGGCCTGGTGGCGGGCATCAGCTACGGTGCGCACGCCGTCACCGTCACGCTTACCCAGGCATCCGTGATCACGTACGCGAACGGCTCGAACAACACATCGCCGATCGCCCTGACCAACAACAACACCCTGCTGGAGGTGGACAACGCCGATACGGCGACCCAGTCCGGCGTGATATCCGAAACCGGCGGTTCCTTCGGCTTCGGCAAGACCGGCACGGGGACGCTGATCCTGACCGCGGCCGAGACAAATACCGGCACGACAACGATCTCGGGCGGCACGCTGCAGATCGGCAATGGCGGCACCGGCGGATCTCTCGGCAGCGGGACTGTCGTGGACAACGGCACCCTGGTGTTCAACCGCAGTGATTTCACTTTTTCCAACACTCTCACCGGGAATGGCAGCCTGATCAAGCAAGGCAACGGGTTGCTCTCGACCAATGGGTTCGGCGCTTTCAGCGGCATCACCACAATCGCCGCAGGCACGTTGCAGCTTCTTGGAACCGGCACGCTCGGTTCGGCGGTGATCGACAATGCGGAGCTGACGTTCAGCGCAACCTCATCGTTCGATCTCATCACCACGCCGATTTCCGGCTCAGGCCATGTCTCTTTCCAAGGCGCGGCCGGGTATTACATCACCAGCGACAACAGCTATACCGGCGGCACCACGCTTTACACAGGCGCGCTCAGCATCGGCGGGACCAGTACCCTGGGGAGCACCACAACCACCGGCACGATCATCGGCGATATCGTTGTCGGTCCCACAAGCAGCGGCGCCGATCTCAGATTCGCCCATTCCAACGACATCGTTTATTCAGGCAATATTTCCGGCCTCGGCTCTGTGTCACAATACGGTACCGACACCGTCACATTGACCGGGAACAACACCTATACCGGCGTCACCAACATAGGCGTGACCGGTAACGGGCGGTTCGCTATTTCCGGCGATAACAATCTCGGCAGCGGCAACGTCGTCATGTACGGCGGCGCGTTGCAGTTCAATGCCTCCTTTGTCAGCAACCACGATTTCCAACTCATAAACGGCGCGCTCGACACCAACGGCAACAATGTCACGCTTGCGGGCACCATAGGCACCTATCTCGGCGCCAATATCGCGGCCGGGTACGGCGGTCTCATCAAGCTGGGCACGGGCATCCTCACGCTCGCGGGAACGGACACTTATGCCGGCCCCACCGCGATTTCCGCCGGCGTCCTGGCGCTCCAAGGGGCGACACCAATCGCGGCCTCCAGCGAAATCATCGATAACGCATCTCTGGACATTTCCCAGACATCCGGCATCAGCATCCAAACTCTGCAGGGAAGCGGAACCGTCCTTCTTGGCGGCC
>CAZEFQ010000177.1:0-3416 GCA_964511505.1 uncultured Rhizobium sp. | reverse complement strand
AGTCCTGAAAAGTCAGTTTCCCGGGCACGGAGAAGCAATCCCTATGAGCGCGATCCGGAAAAGCGGACACCGGTTGTCCGTAGATCGCGCGACCATTAAAAAAACCGCCGGAACCTAGCCAGCGGGTCCGGTGAGGGCAAGCGCGCCGCCGCGGCGCAATACCGTCTCGGCCTCGGCGGTGTAAGCCCCGGTTGCGTCGTGCAAAACCAGGCCCGGCAGAAGCACGAAAGGGGCGTTGGAGCCTTTGCGGACCTGGAGGATCACCCGTCTGGCCGGCTCCCCGGCGCGGGGCCAGAGCGACAGGATGCTGACACCGCCAAGCGGCAGCGCGGCCAGCGCCTGGTTAAGCCGGTCGGCGCGGAGGATGGCGGTAAAATATCCACCGGAAACCGTGCGTTGCAGGCCGAGTCTCATCCAATCTGTGAGCTGGCCCTGGTCTTTCAGGGCGCGAGCGCGCGCCGGGTCGGGCGGTGCCTGGCCCTCGCCATGGAAAGGCGGGTTGGCAAAGACGTGATCAAAGTCGCGCTTCAGGCCGGGAGGCAGGGCGAAGATGTCGGCGCTCACAAATGCCACCTGTTCCGCCAGGCCGTTGGCGCCGGCGTTGCGGTTGGCGAGTTGGACAAGATCGGACGCGATCTCGACCCCGGTAACCCTCGCGCCTGGAACACGCGCCGCCAGGCAGAGGCTCGCAGTGCCCGCTCCTGCCCCCAGTTCCAGCGCCGTCTGACCCGTCCGCGCCGGAACGGCGGCGGCCAGCATCACGGCGTCGAGGCCGGAGCGGAAACCGTCATCCGGTTGTGCGACTTTCACGCGTCCGCCCAGAAATGTTTCTGTTTCATCCTTCACGGGTCCACCTCCCCTGCGCGCGCGAAGCGCGCTGGTAGGGGAGATGCCCGTAGCTGGCTCTCGAACCAGCGGAGGGCGGAAGGGTAAATCATGGCATCGCTTCCGGCACGGCGGCGCGCAGCAACTTCTCGGCCTTGGCGTAGTCGTCATCCAGCACCATCAGCCGGCGCGGCACCATCGCCATGCTGCCGTCCATGATGCTGGCATGGGTATCGAAGATTACCGATTCAATCCCGGCCTGGGAGAGCACATCGGTGGCATAACTCAAGAGAACCGGGTTGTTGCTTTTCAGGACCATGCGCATGGTTTGCTTATTATACCATCCGGAACGGGAGCCGATAATCGCGGCGCGTGCCCGGTATCCGCTGACTTGTACCGGCCCGACGGGAAGAATAACCTCGGCTACGGGCAGTGGTGGATTGAGCATGCTGGCGGATGAGCGCAAGGCCGGAGAAGGCACGGGCATTTCGCCCGTCGAACGCCTCAATACCCTGATCGCGCGCGATATGCAGGATTGCGACCGGCTGATCCTGAAGGGCATGGGCTCGACGGTGAGGCTGATCCCGGAGCTGGCGCGGCATCTGATCGAATCGGGCGGCAAGCGGCTCAGGCCCATGCTGACCGTGGCGGCCGCCTTGGCAGGCGGTTACCAGGGCGGCGGACATGTGAAGCTGGCGGCGGCGGTCGAGTTCATCCATACCGCCACCCTCCTGCACGACGATGTGGTGGATGAAAGTACGCTGAGGCGCGGCAAAGTTTCGGCCAACCTGGTCTGGGGCAACAAGCCCTCCGTGCTGGTGGGCGATTTCCTCTTTTCCCGCGCCTTCCAGCTGATGGTGGAGACGGAGAACCTGGCGGTGCTCGACATTCTCTCCGGCGCCAGCGCGGTGATCGCCGAGGGCGAGGTGATGCAGCTCAATTCGGCGCGCAATCTCGGCGTCACCGAAGAGCATTACATGAAGGTGGTTTCGGCCAAGACCGCCGCCCTGTTCGCCGCCGCCGCCGAAGCCGGCGCCGTGCTGGCCGGGAGAGGCAAGGACTTTGTGCAGGGCTTCCGCGCCTATGGAGACAATCTCGGCATCGCCTTCCAGCTGGTGGATGACGCGCTGGATTATTCCGGACGCCAGGCCCTGATGGGCAAGAGCGTTGGAGATGATTTCCGCGAGGCCAAGATGACGCTGCCCATCATCCTGGCCCATGCCCGCGCCGATGACGGCATGCGCGCCTTCTGGCAGCGTGTGATCGAGACCGGCAACCAGACCGAGGCCGATCTCAACCGCGCCATCACCCTGGTGGAGGAAACCGGGGCTATCCAGGAGACGATGCGCCGGGCGCGCGCTTACGCCGACGAAGCAAAGAGAGCACTTTCCATCCTGCCGGGAAGCGCGATCAAAAGCGCCCTCTCGGATATCGCCGATTTCTGCGTGGAACGCGCTTACTAGATTCTCAGAGGCCCTGGTCGGTCGGGCCGATGTCCTGTCCGGTATCCTCGTGGGCGATACCGAATTCGGGCACGGAAGTCGGCGCGATCCACCAATCCGGTCTGGCCGAAGAAAGCTGCTTTGCCGCACGCCGGCAGCTGTCGTCATCCGGGAAAAGCGCGAAACAGGTGGCGCCCGAGCCCGACATCCGGGCGAAAAGCGCGCCGGGAAGCGCGTTGAGGGTCTTGAGCACGACGCCGATCACCGGTTGAAGCCGCCGTGCCGGTTCTTCCAGATCGTTCCGCGAGGCATCGAGGAAGCGCAAAAGATCGGCCATGTCGTCAAAGCCGTCCGCCGGCAAATTGCGCTCCACACCGCTGCGGCCCTGAAGCGCGGCGAATACGTCTTTGGTGGGCACCGCCACGCCGGGATTGACCAGAAGCAGGGGAAGATGCGGCAAAGAAGCGAGCGGGGAGAGGATTTCTCCCCTGCCCTCCATCCAGCGCGGCTCGGACACCAGGCAGACCGGAATGTCGGAACCGAGCGAGACCGCGATGCCGCGCAGGGTCGCTTCGTCCAGATTGAGGTTCCAGAAGCCGTTCAACAGCCGCAGCGCCGCTGCCGCGTCCGCACTGCCGCCGCCGATGCCGGAGGCGACGGGCAGGTTCTTGGTAAGGGTAAGCCGGGCGCCGGTCTGGCGGGCGGCCTTTTCCAGCAGGGCGCGCGCGGCTCTCAGCACCAGATTGTCGCTTCCGGCGGGCAGCGCCGAAGCGAAGGGACCGTCCAAGGCGAGAGACAATTCGCCGGCGGCTTCGGCCGTCAGCCGGTCGCCCAGCTCGGTGAAAACCGCCAGGCTTTGCAGGGGATGGAATCCGTCGGCCCGTTTCTCGCCGACATGCAGGAACAGGTTGACCTTGGCGGATGCCGCGCCGGGGGATTCTTTTTTTGTCGCGCGGCCGGGGCGCGAATGCGCCCCATTTTTTTCAAGGGCGCCTCCGGCGCCATTCGGAAAACCGCTGCGCGATTCCTCGCTAACGCTCAAAATCGCTCCGCATTTTTCCTGGCCGTCGCTCCGCCATCAGCTGGTCAGCCCGCTTTTCAGCTTCTGCTCTATCTGGGTCTTTTCCGCGTCCTCGGGGCCGAAGTTCA
>CAZEFQ010000176.1:0-16097 GCA_964511505.1 uncultured Rhizobium sp. | reverse complement strand
ATATTTTCAGAAAGTGAAGGAGCACCTCAATCCCGGCGGCTATTTCACGCTTTACGTGCCGCTCTACCAGTCCACCCAGGCGGTGATCAAAAGCGAGATCGCCACGTTCCTTTCCGTTTTCCCCAACGGTACGGTCTGGGCGAACACGCAATTGGGCGGCCAGGGCTATGACATGGTGCTGATGGGCAAGAACGGCGATTTCAAGGTGGATATCGGCGAAGTCTCGGCGCGGCTGGCGCAAAAAGACTATTTCCCGGTGGTGCAGTCACTCGACCAGATCGGCTTTGAATCCGCCACCGACCTTTATGCCACCTTCGCCGGACAGCAATCCGACCTGAAGGAATGGCTGAAGGACGCAGAGCTCAACACCGACGGCAATCTGCGCCTGATGTATCTGGCGGGCTGGACCTATAACGCCGACCTGGCCGATCCGCTCTATCAGGACCTTTTGAACCTGCGCCACCGGCCTACCAACATCTTCACCGGCGACCGCGATGCCTTGATCATGCTGTTCGGGCGCATGCAGCTGCGCGCCAATGATCCCACAAGAGCGGGCGCGCAGGGACAGGCGGAATAGCCCGCGGAATGGTCGAAGCTTGGTCACAAAAATTTCGCCTGTCCAATGTTGCCAGTGCCACCGGCAATTTGCCGCGCAGAACTGTGCGGTTGAACGCCTGCGCCATGGTTAAGGCGGCACCGCCCAGGTAGAGCCAAGCATTTTCCCGTGTTAGCGTTTTTTCATGAACGGCGGGACAACGCCGGGGCAGGAAATGGCGGCCAGATCATCACCGGCCGCTGTTCAGGGGGATTTCATGGCGACACTGACGGGTGACGGCAATGACAATACACTGACGGGGACCTCGGGCAACGATCTCCTCTCGGGCCTTGAAGGGCAAGATTCACTCTCGGGCCTGGGCGGCGATGACACACTGTTGGGCGGGGCCGGCAACGACTATCTCCAGCCGGGCGCAGGCAACGACTCTGTCGATGGCGGCGCTGACTCCGCGGAGGTCCGCTACGATGACGATATCGCAGGGGTGAATATCAACTTGGCGGCCGGCCTCGCCGTCGGAATTTTGTCAGGCAACGACACGCTGGCCAATATCGATTTTGTGATCGGCGGCTCGGGCGATGATACCATCATTGGCGGCACAAATCAGACCTATCTTTCGGTCGCGGCCGGCGCCGGCAACGATTCCATTTCCGCCGGCACCGGAACGAACACCTATCTTTATGGGGGTGACGGAAATGACACGATTGTGGGGACACAAGGCTCGGACCAGATGGAGGGGGGCGCGGGCGACGATTGCCTGGTCGGCAATGGGGTGGGCAACGGTCCATTCGACGTGGCCTATTTCGACAATGGACCGTCGGGCGGGCTGATCAATCTCGCCAGCGGCCTCGCTGTGGGTGCCCTGACGGGCCATGACACGCTGACGGGAATCGAATGGGTCTCTGGCTCCGGGGCCTCCACTATTATCGGCGACGATAACAACAACATCTTCGACAGCGGCCTGGGCTCTTCCTTGTCCGGTGCGGGCGGCGACGATGTTTTCTACGGTTCTGGCGACGGCACATTCACCGGCGGCGCCGGCAACGATGTCTTCGAATTCGTTTATCCCGATGCACTGTCGCTCGCTGGCGCGCATATCACCGATTTCCAGTTGGGCGACCGGCTTTTCATCTATTCTTCGAGCTATAGTTTCATCGGAAGCGCCGCCTTTTCCGGCCATGCGGGGGAATTCCGTTACGGCGTTTTCGGCGCCGATACCAAGGTCCAGTTCGACCTGGACGGCGATGGTGCCGCAGACAGAAGCATCGTTCTCGAAAATGTTCACGTCAGCCTGGTCGAAAGCATTGTCGGCGATATCCACATCCTGGCCATGTCGGCGGGCACCTCCGGCAATGATTCCATGGTTGGGACCGACGGCGACGATTACCTGAACGGCCTGGCAGGCAGTGACACGATCGATGGCGGTCTTGGAAACGATACCATCGATGGGGGTGGCGGCTTTATAGACTTGGCGAGCTATGATTCGGCGCCCGGCGGGGTGGTGGTCGATCTGTCGCGCATGGATGTCCAGAACACTGTCAGCGCCGGCAACGACCTGCTGTTGAATATTCAGGGACTGATCGGCTCCAATTTCGACGATACGCTTTCCGGCGGCAACTCCCTTTCCGGCGGCGGCGGCAACGATCTTCTCAGCAGCACCCAGATGGATGGAGGCGCGGGAGACGATACGCTGGAGGGCACCGGTACATTCAATACGGCTTATTACCGTTCGGCAACGGCCAGCGTGCAGGTGGATTTGAGCATCGCCGGGATTCAAAACACGGTCGGCGCCGGCAGCGATCTGTTGATTGGCATAAATGCGCTGACGGGATCGAATTTCAACGATTCCCTGACCGGCAATGACGGCGACAACAGCATTTCGAGCGGCGGCGGCAGCGACACCATGGCCGGCGGTGCCGGCAATGACACGTTATCTTCCGGTCTTTATGAGATGGGGGGCGCGGGCAACGATATTCTACAGGGCGTTGCCAACAGCACCCTGCTGGGCGGCGATGGCAACGACACGTTGTCGGCCAGCGGCAATGCGTCCTTGGATGGCGGCGACGGAAACGATTCCACGTCCTTAAGTTTTTCCACCGCCGCGACCGGACTTTCCATCGCCTTTACGCCTGGGGCACTTCAGACCATCGGCACCGTCACTCTCACGAATATCGAGAATATCGGGCTCACCGGCGGATCGGCGAACGACACGCTCACGGGCGGGGATGGCAATGACACCCTTGTCGGTAACGCCGGCGATGACAGCCTGGCGGGCGGGGCCGGCAACGACAGTCTCGGGAGTTCCAACCCCGCAGCCGCCGCGGGGAATGACACGCTCCTGGGCCAGGACGGCAATGACACCATCACCGACACGGCCGGCAACAATTCGCTGGATGGTGGTATCGGCGACGACACCATCATCGGCGGCACCGGCAATGACACGCTTCTGGGCGGAGACGGCAATGACACGCTGTCCGGTGGCGGCGGCACGGACTCGCTGGATGGCGGGGACGGCATCGACCGCGCCGTTCTCAGCTTCACGGCATTGAGCAGCGATATTTCCTTTACCCTGGGTACAACCCAAACCATCGGCGGCATGACGCTCGCCAATTTCGAGTCTGCGCAGATTTCCGGCGGTTCGGGCAATGACTCACTGGTTGGCGGTGACAGAGCCGACTCTTTCATGGGCAATGGCGGCAACGATACCCTGATCGGCGGTGACGGCAACGACAACCTGTCCGACACCACCGGCAACAACTCCCTGGACGGCGGGGCGGGCAGTGACAATCTGCTGACCAGTTCGGCGGGCAACGACACGCTTTTGGGCGGTGCAGGCGACGATACGCTCATCACCCAGGG
Source organism: uncultured Rhizobium sp. (assembly GCA_964511505.1). Classification (GTDB taxonomy): domain Bacteria; phylum Pseudomonadota; class Alphaproteobacteria; order Micropepsales; family Micropepsaceae; genus Rhizomicrobium. The sequence goes on along the minus strand of CAZEFQ010000176.1, from coordinate 12,685 downwards.
CGGCGGCAGCGACAGCCTGGATGGCGGCGACGGTACCGACATCGCCATCGTCAACCTGAACTCCGCCGCTACCGATCTATCCATTACTTTCGTGCCCGGGGCGGTCCAGACCATCGAAACTGCGGTGCTTGCCGATTTCGAGCGCGTCTCGCTGACGGGCGGCAGCGGCAACGACACATTGACCGGCGGCGGCGGCGACGACTCGCTCGATGGCGGCGGCGGCAATGACTCGCTGACCGGCGGGGGCGGATCGGACACGGTGACCTTCACCGAGAGTTTCGACACCGGCGTCAACGCCAATCTGAGCACCGGGCTGGCCGTGGGAGCCTCAAGCGGCTCCGACACGCTGACCGGGATAGAAAATCTCACAGGCAATGTGGGCAATGACACGCTGACCGGCGATGGTCACAACAACATCCTGGATGGCGGCACCAGCAGCAATTTCGGCGGCAATGATTCGATTTCCGGCGGCGGCGGCGATGACACGATCATCTTCCAGGCCCAGACCATCAGCGCCTTCAACACGCCCAACGTCCTTTTCGGCGCCGGCGGCGACAGTGTCGATGGCGGCGACGGATTCGACACTATCGTGATCAATGCCGGCCCGGCCGGCACGAATACGTCGGCACGCGACCCCAATACCGGCGCTACCGTCGTCGCCACTTCGGCGGTGAACCTGATCTTCACCCCGACGACGATGGTGAATGTGGAGAAGATCGCGCTAAATGCCTCGGTTTCCCCGACGTCGGGCTTGCCAATAGTCCAGCAATTCTCGTTGATCTTTGACGACGCCAATATCGTGGCGGGCGGCAATCTTCTGGTCACCAGCCAGGCCGCGCTCAACCCGGCCACCACGGTCTTTGTCGATGCGTCACATGAGACAGACGGCACGCTGATTTTCCAGGGCAATCTGGGCTCCGACACGGTTTTGGGCGGGGCTGAGGGCGACACGCTGGACGGCGCGGGAGGCGATGACTCGCTGGCCGGCAATGGCGGTAATGATCTTCTCACCGGCGGGGCAGGCGACAACACGCTTTCCGGGGGGAGTGGTGCGGACACGTTCGTCGGGAATGATCAGGGCAACAACACGGTCCTGGATTTTTCGCACGCCGACGGTGACCGCATCGACCTTTCCGCCCTGCCGGACCGGTTCACCGATCTCTCCGATGTGACGGCCCATGCCAGCCAGGATGGCGCCAATACCGTGATCGACCTGGGCGGCGGCAACAGCCTCACGCTGGACAATGTGATCTTTGGCAATCTGCTGGCCGGCGATTTTCTCTTTGCCACTCCGGCTGGCGTCAGCATCACCGGCACGTCCAAGGCGGACACGGTGGACGATACCCACACGCCGGCGGGCCAGCCGCTTCCCGGCGCGGGCGATGACACCATCTCGGGCCTTGGCAGCGGCGACCAGCTTTCCGGTCTGGGCGGCAATGACCAGATCGATGGCGGCGCCGGGGCCGACACCATGACAGGCGGGGCGGGCGACGACACCTATGTCGTGGCCCAGGCCAGTGACCATGTCGTGGAAAATTCGGGGGAGGGTGGCGACAGGGTCGTTTCCTCTGTCAACTATACGCTGGGCGACAATGTCGAAGACCTGACATTGACTGGCAGCAGCGCTCTCAAGGGGACCGGTAACGCGCTCGATAATGCCATCACCGGCAATGACGGCAGCAACACCCTGGCCGGGCTGGGCGGGGCCGACAGGCTGGACGGCGGCGACGGCATCGATACCGCGACCTATGCCGGCTCGGCTTCGGGCGTGGATGTGAGCCTCGCCACCGGTGTGGGCCATGGCGGCGACGCCGAGGGCGATGTCCTCTCTCATATCGAAAACCTCACCGGCTCGCTGTTCAACGACACGCTGGAAGGCGATGGCGGCAACAATGTGCTCAAAGGCAATGGCGGCGCCGACACGCTCACTTATGAACATGCGTCCGGCGGGATCACGGTAAGCCTTGCCATCATAGCTGCCCAGAATACGGGCGGCGCGGGAACCGATACCATCAGCAAATTCCAGAACCTCACCGGCTCGGGCCATGACGACTCCCTCACTGGCAACGGCAAAGCCAATATCATGCAAGGCCTGGGCGGCAACGACACCCTCAATGGCGGCGGCGACAACGACACATTGGATGGCGGGCTGGGCAACGACCTTTTGATCGGCGGCGGCGGCTTGGATATCTTCCGCTTCGAGGCGCATTTCGGCAGCGATACCATTCAGGACTACAAGCACGATATGGATAAGATCGATGTCTCTGTGATGGGTTTGACCTATGAAGGGGTTCACGCCGCCATGGTCCAGCAGGGCGCCGATGTGCTGATCGATTTGGGCGCGGACCAGCAATTGCTCATCGACCATGTCACCATCGCCCAGCTGGATGCGCATCCGGGGGATTGGATTTTAGGCTAGCGGCACCGCAAGCCGCGCCGCCGCTTCGGCGAATCACCAGAATTCGCGGGATTTTTGGCGCGAAATGTGCCAATAGCGGACCATGATGCATTCTCCCCCGATTGTCGCGTTCGATCATGTCTTCGGCCGTCCTGGCCCTTGCCGGTCATGACATCTTCCGGTCAGCGGGCGGCACATTCACTTATCGCTTCGCGAATCCTCGCAGCGGTGGTGTTGGCGAATTTTCTCACCATGTCCGTCACGACGGCGTTTTCGCCCCCGGTTTCCTGGACGCCTGCGATCTGGCTGACGACGCTGGGAATGGCCGCAATTTTGCTGAGGGTCCGCCATGTCCGCAGCCCGAAGCTGAGAGGCCGTCCGCCTTATGCCTTCTGGCTGTTCGGCCTCATGCTGGCCGCCATTTCCCTGCCGCGGGTCTTCTACCTGCTGGCGGCTTTTCCGAGCCCGTATAATTTCGCCATTCCCAGATGGGACGACTGGGCTCATGTCGCCGAACTGGTCGCCATGACGGCGTCGCCGCAATACCCGCTGCGCTTCCCGTTCAACCCCGACTATCTCTTCTCCTATTATTACGCCAGCCTTTTTCCCGCGGCCGTCATCAAGATTCTGCTGCCCATTGTCCCCCTTAACGTGCTTCTTTTCTTCAATACGCTGGGATACGGAATTGGGATCGGGCTAAGCATCATTGAATTCTCACGCTGTGTCTTCCGTTCACCGAGGACGGCGAGCCTTTTCATCGGAATATTTTTCCTGTCCGGCAGTTTCGGGTTCATTCCGGACCTTGCGGGCCGCATACCGTTGCTGGGCGATCATTTGCTGTGGCAGCAATATACGCTGCAGCACTATTCGCCCATTCCCTCCTTTCTGGATGGCATAATCATCATCCCGCAGCACATGCTGGGATTGTATGCCATCGTGTTGACATGGATTGTGGCGACACAGCTTAGGCTGACGGATGAAAGAATCAAGATAGCCGCCCTGGGTCTTCTTCTTGCGGCAGCCTTCTACACCAGCCCTTTTGCATTCTTTCCGCTGCTGTTCTTCTTGGCGGCGCGCCTCCGTTTTCTCATTGCAAGAGTGTGGCGGCACAAGTTTGTATTGGCCGCGCTGCTGCCGATTTGCGTGCCCCCCATCGTGGTTTTCCTCAACAAGCCGGAGAGCGTCGGTTTCAGCTGGCTGACCTCTTCACGGCTGGTCAAGCCCGGCTTGGCTGCCAGAATCGTCCCTCCGGACATGTTGCCGGGTGGTCTGGCCGCGGTCCAAGGGGCACTGCTGATCCTGGCATTCCCCGTCTGGTTTGCGATTGTCGGCGTGGTGGACCTGCTCGGCCTCCCCTTGTTGCTGCCGCCGATGCTGAGAAAGCTCGGTCCTTTCGAGCGGGACTTGAGCGGCGCGATGCTTCTGTTCTTTTGCAGCACCTATATTTTCGGTTTCAGCAATGCAAACAATTACAGCTCGGCGGGCTTGCTGCTCCCGCACCTGGTGTTCATTGTCGTCGTTCTGCGCCAATTGGAGCGTTGCGATTGGCGCTGGCTGCATCCCGATTGGAGAATCCCGGCCACGGCGCTGCCCGTGATCTTCGTGTTTTCGATATCCGGGAATCTTCTGGCGGAAGCGAGGATGATCGAGCTGGAAGTGGAAAACTGGTCCCCGCTGTTCGCCGTCCCGGCGCGCTTCGACTGGCGGCAGTCCGAACCATGGCACCTGCAGCTCTTGGACTGGCTGAAGCAGAAGAAGATCGATCCCCAAGCCGTCAACCGTGATCCAAATCCGCTGTTCCAGCGGGATGTCGTCGCGGAGTTCAACCGCGATGCCAGGCCCGCCGTTCCCATGCAGGTGATCTGGGGTTGGTTTATCGAGAAGTTTGAGCACAGAAATCCCCGCGATTTGATCGAGGGGGAAAGGGAGATGATGCGCTACTCCGGGGGATCCGGCGGACAAATGCCCCGATGAGCTTGGCACAGGGCAAAGGCGGCTTGTTTCAAGCCCCGGTGGAAATGACCGACTCGAATTCGCGGGATTTTTGCCGCGAAATGTGCCAATAGCGGCACCATGACAGACCGTCCGCTGGTCATAGACTTGGATGACACCCTGATCCGCACCGACCTCCTGGTGGAAGCGGCGTGCCGGCTGGCGGCGACGAGGCCTTTTGCTTGTGCGCGCCTGCCGCTTTGGTTGCTGGGCGGCAAAGCTGCGCTGAAGACCCGACTTGCCGAGGAGGTTGCGATCGACCCCGCACTGCTTCCCTACAACGAGCCGTTGCTCGATCACCTCCGGCGGGAGAGGGCCAACGGCCGGCCCCTCTATCTTGCTTCCGCCTCGCCCCGCAAATTCGTGGCCGAAGTGGCGCGGCATCTTGATTTGTTCGATGGCTGGTTCGCCACTGAAAACGAGAATCTCTCCGGTCGTGCCAAAGCGAAGTTGCTGACGGAGAAATTCGGACCGGGCGGTTTCGACTATGTCGGCAATTCCATGGCCGATTTGCCCGTGTGGGAAAAGGCCGGGCGCGCCATCGCCGCCAATGCCAGCTTCGGCGTGCTTAGGCGATTTTCCGCGCGCCATCCCGAAGGCGAGGTTTTTTCGCGCCGCGCTCCCCACGGCCGCGCCCTGGTCAAGGCGCTTCGGCCGCACCAATGGCTCAAGAATCTCTTGATTTTCGTGCCCATCCTGGCCGGCCATGTAACCGGCTCCTTGCCCGCCTTCTCCTCGCTTCTGGCCTTTGTCGCCTTTTCGCTGGGCGCCTCGGCCACATATGTGCTGAACGACCTGGCCGATCTTGAAAGCGACCGCAGGCACAGGAGCAAGCGCAACCGGCCCTTTGCCGCCGGCCAGGTTCCCGTCATCCACGGGCTTCTGATGTTTCCGCTTCTGCTCCTGGCAAGTCTTGCGCTCGGCATGTTCGTTGGCGCGCAATTCCTCCTGGTCCTGATCGCCTACATGGCGATCACTCTATCCTATTCCCTGGGTTTAAAGCGGCTGGTGCTGATCGATGTGATGACGCTGGCCGGGCTCTACACCTTGCGCATCATGGCGGGCAGCGCCGCGTCCCAGGTGCCGGTATCCTATTGGCTCCTGATGTTCTCGCTGTTCCTGTTTTTCTGTCTCGCCCTGGTAAAACGCTACACCGAACTCAAGGTGGAACTGGAGCGCGGGGGCATGCGTCCCAGCGGCCGCGGCTACAGCGTGGCCGACTTGCCGGTGCTTTCCACCATGGCGTCGGCCACCGGCTTCGGCGCGGTGCTTATCGTGGCGCTTTATGTCAACAGCGATGCCGTCCGCGTGCTTTACGCCCGTCCCGACTTTCTCTGGCTGATCTGTCCCCTGCTATTCTATTGGATCGCCCGCGTGCTGATCCTGGCGCACCGGGGCGAAATGCATGACGATCCGGTGGTGTTCGCCGCCACCGATTGGCAGAGCCTTGTGGTGGGGCTGGGCGTGGTCCTGACCGCCGCGCTGGCCACCATGGCCTGAAAAAAATGACCTGACATGCCGGCGCCCCAGACCACCCTTTCCCGCTATATCGCTTTCGCCGCGGCGGCAAGCCTGGCCAATCTCGGCGCCCAGCGGGGTTTCCTGGCCGCCTATGACGGGCCTTTTGCGGTGACGGCGGCTATTGTGCTTGGAACGGGGATCGGCCTGGTCTTGAAATTCCTGCTGGACAAATTCTGGATATTCGAGGACCGGGCGGAGCGGCACTGGGTGGATCATGGCCGCCAGTTCGGGCTTTACACCCTGTCGGGCGGGGTGACGACGGCGATCTTCTGGGGCACCGAATTGCTGGCCTGGAATCTCACGCGTTCCCAGCCAATGATGCTCTTGGGCGGTGCGGTCGGCCTTACTTTTGGCTACAGCCTGAAATACTGGCTGGACCGCCGCTTTGTTTTTGGACGGTGACGATGCAACTTTCAGGATGGGGACGCTATCCGGCAGCGGAGGTGCATCTCGCGCATGCGCGCTCCGCCGCGGAAGTGTCGGCGGCCGTTGCCGGCGCCGGCCATGTGATCGCCCGGGGCAATGGCCGGGCCTATGGCGACGCCGCGCTCTGCCCCGAATTGACGCTTGAAATGGGCCGCATGGACCGCCTGCTTTCCTTCGACCAGGAGACAGGCTGGCTCACCTGCCAGGCCGGCGTGCTCATCGCCGACATATTGCGCGTGTTCGTGCCGCGCGGCTTTTTCCCCATGGTCGTGCCTGGCACCAAATTCGTCAGCGTCGGCGGGGCCATCGCCGCCGACATACACGGCAAGAACCATCATGGCGCGGGTTCCTTCTGCGATCATGTGAAGGAGATTTCGCTCCTGACCGCCTCGGGCGAGGTGGTGCGCTGCTCGGGGGCGGAGAATCCCACCCTCTTCGCCGCCACGCGCGGCGGCATGGGGCTGACCGGCGTCATACTGTCCGCCACCATCAAGCTGCAGAAGATCGAGACCGCCTATATCCGCCAGGCGACGGTCAAGGCCGGCAGCCTGGACGACGTGATGGCGGGATTCGAGGCCAGCGGCGAGGCGCCTTACAGCGTGGCGTGGATCGACTGCCTGGCCAGGGGCAAGTCGCTCGGGCGCTCGCTGCTTTACCTGGGCGCGCATGCGCGGGTGAATGAGCTGGATCCCGACGCGCGGTTGAAGCCGCTTTCCATCCCCGCCCGTGACCCGTTCGGCGGGGCGGCGCGGGTGCCGTTCGACGTTCCCGCGCTCGCCCTGAACCGGTTCAGCATGGGCCTGTTCAATGAGATTTATTACCGGCGCGGCAAGCCCGGAATGAAAGTGATCGATTACGACCGGGCGTTTTTTCCGCTTGATTCGGTCAGGGACTGGAACCGCCTTTATGGACGGCGGGGCTTGGTGCAATATCAATGCGTGGTGCCGAAGGCTGAGGCGGAGCGCAACGTGGCGCGCATATTGGAGGAGACGTCACGCGCGGGCCTGGGCTCCTTCCTGGCGGTGCTGAAGCTTCTGGGCAGCGAGGGTGACGGCATGCTTTCCTTCCCCATGCCGGGCTACACCCTGGCGCTGGATTTCCCCGTCTCCCCGTCGACGTTCGCCTTGGTGAAAGGGCTGGACCGCATCGTGGCGGATTGCGGCGGGCGCATCTATCTGGCCAAGGATGCGCTTTCCGACGCCGCGCTGATGGCGCCTGCCTATCCCCGGCTGGCCGAATTCCGCCAGCAGCGCGCGGAAAGCGGCGCGGACCGCAAATTCACCTCCCTGATGGCGCAGAGGCTCCTGCTGTGACCGAGAGGGTGCTGATCGTGGGCGCCGCTTCCGATATGGCCCGCGCCACCGCCCGCGCTTTCGGCGCGCGTGGCCATGCGCTCACACTGGCCGCGCGCAACGGCACGGCGCGGCTCGCCGACGACGTGGCCGATCTCGGCCTGCGCTTTGGCGTGGAAGCCGAAGCGGTGGATTTCGACCTGGCCGACACGGAAAGCCATGAGGCGCTGCTGACGCGCACCACGCCCGGCATCGTGATTTGTTGCGTGGGCCTTTTGGGTGACCAGGCGAAGGCGCGCAGCGACTGCAACCTCGCCGCCGATATCATGATGACGAACTATGTCTGGTGCGGCCTTTTCCTCAACAGGATTGCGGAGCGGTTCGAACGGGAGGAGAAGGGCGCGATCATCGGTATTTCTTCCGTCGCGGGGGACCGTGGGCGCGCCACCAATTACATCTATGGCTCGGCGAAGGCGGGATTCACCGCCTTTCTTTCCGGCCTGCGCAACCGGCTGGCGAAGAAGAATGTGCATGTCCTGACGGTCAAGCCCGGGTTTGTCGCCACAAGGATGACCGAAGGGATGAAGCTTCCCGGCCTGCTCACGGCCACGCCGGAAGAGGTGGGGGAGCGCATCTACAAGGCCTGGCGGGACAGGCGCCATGTTATCTATGTGTTGAGGCGCTGGCGGCTGGTGATGCTTGTCATCGTCCATATCCCCGAAGCGATATTCAAGAAGATGCGGATTTAGCTTTTTCCCGCGCCGGGTGTCGGCGGTTTCTAGAATTGCCAGGACATGCGCAGATAGGCGCCGCCGGGCGTGGCGTCCAGGCTGGTCTGGAAATTGCTCCTGGGCTGGTAGCGCCTTGTGACGATGGCGGCGTAGCTGATGGCGATGGCCGAGCTTGCGATGGTATCGTACCAGTGATGCTGCTTGGTCTCGACGCGGGTGTAGGAAACGAACTGGCTGGCGGCGAAGGCGGGCAGGCCCCACTCCCAGCCATAACGGCCCCAGAGGAAAGACGAGCCCGAGGCCGCTATCGCCGTGGTGCCGGAGGGGAAAGAATGGAAATCCGAGCCGTCGGGCCGCTTCTCCCGCACGAACTGCTTCAAGGCCCATGCAGTGCCCATCGTGAGGAACGTCTCGCCGCCAAGCTCGCTGAGGCCGTTGGCATCGCCATGATAGACCGCAACGCCGGCGGCGAAGACGGGAAGGGCATAGGCGACGGCCTTGCCGGCCGTGTCGAGGGATTCATTTTTCGTCGCCGTTGCCGCCATGACATGACCGGAAAGGACGGCGAATCCCAGGCCGGACGCCATGGCAATGGTACGTGATGACATGATGATCCCTGTTCGGCGCTCATCCCGACCTTAAACCCCGGCCGTCCGCCGCCCCATGCGGCGAATAAGGACATTGGGATGATTTAATGCCGGTTGCGTCTATTCGTTGGCGCCGATGCCATGCGGGGCCGCTGTGCCCAGGGACGTCTTGTCGACGCGCGGCGGCTCCGATACCAGGCCATGAGTAAAGAATGCGCCGATGCGGGAAGTCCGGCCGGGAAGATAGTGCCGGCTGGACATCCACAGCTGAAAGGCCAGATGCCAAGTCCAGATAAAGAGGGCCAAGGCGTACCACCAGCCGGACAAGCCGAAATGATAGATCAGGATGCACGCGATCAGGAGCGTCATGGCAATAAAACGCGCAACGGCACGGTCTGGTGCCGGAACACTTTCCACGCCGGTTAGCCGGGTTTCGGCACTTCCCCGGCCGGCTGTTTGCAGTCCTCGGACGCGCGCGCGGGAAAGACGCCGTTGTTGATGACCGGGCGGGGGCATGCGGGCCCATACATGAAGACGCTGCCGTCCTTGCGGCTGATAGAGGCGTAAGCAGTCACGTTAGGCATATGGACATAGCGCATTAATTCCGCCAGCGAGGGCCGCCCGGCGTAAAAGCCGACCAGCCAATAGAGATCGGCATCCTCGACAAATACATAGTGGAGCGCCTGGGCCGGGTCGGCGCCTCCCATCAGGGCGTCGCGCGCGACCATCACTGCGAAAGACCCGTCGCTGCCCACAACCCGGTCGACCGCACCGGCATTCTCGGGCGGATGCCGGTAGTGGATGATGGACAGGGCCTTTCCGTCCGCCGTGTGGGCGCTCAGCATATTTGCAACACACCAGTTGGGACCGGCTGCGGCTTTCGCCGCCGCGGGCGCCTTTTCCGGTTGCACCATCCAGCTGCCGGTCAGCCCGGCCGAGGCCAGGACCTTCAAGCCGGCCGCTTCGTTTTTGTCGATGTCGAGACGCTGGCCTGTCATCTGTGCCGTTTTCAGCCCAGTGCAAGCGGCGGCTTGGGCGCTGTCGGCCTGTTTCAATGGCGCGGAGAAAGCCTTGAGCGCGGAAAGCACGGTCTCGGTGTTTCTGGCATCGAAACTCGCCTTGATCGAGACATTCCAGGTCGTCAATTTCACGCCCCACAGGCCGAGGCGGCCCGTATCGTGAAGCGTGTAGAGCGCGTGCTTCCAGGGCAGATCCGATTCAAACGCACCCTGGTCGGCTGGAAGGGGCTGGGCGTCTTTTTCCGCGGACCTTGCCGCCATCTGGAAAAGCTCGAACATGTCGATCTTCAGTGCCCCCGGAAACAACTGGAACAGAATTTCGATATTGCCGCCGTCGAAATCATACCGGCAGCTGCCATTGAAGGGGCTTACGTCGGATGTTTCGAGTTTGCTCCGATGCAAGGTGCTGATGACAGCCGGGCATCCGACCCCGGAAGGCAAATGCATTGCGTTATCGTCGCGATCCGTTAGCCACATCCGGGTGACGCTGGCCGGGCCGGTTTCGAACATCTGGGCGCATGCGGCACCAGCCGAAAGAAGAAATCCCAGTGCGGCCGCCACGCAAGCGCGCCGGCAAATATTCTTCGCCATCTGATAGCTCCCCAGAGCGGGCGGAATTATAGACAGGGCGCCAGTGAAAAGCAGAGGACCAAGTGGCCGCCGCCTACATTGTGCAAGGTCTGTGCGTGGCAAGCCGGTTTTCAGCGTGCGTCTAAAACGCTTTGCCGTGCCGGGCAGAATGTGGGAAGCATTTTGCCACTCTCCCGCTTTGTGAATCGGAACCACCGCCTCATCGGCGAGGACCCTTCCCACATGCCCTCCCAGGCAATCCGCAGCTTCCCTCCCAGATGCGGACAAGGGTCCTCACCATTGCGGCGGTCTCGGCAGAAGACTGCCGGCCCCTCTTCGAGCGAAGCGAGAAAGACATGTTAGGGAGCTAATTCAGCTTCTTTTCCCCGTCCTGCCACCCAAACCGGAAATCGAAATCCTTGTTCCAATTGGCTTCGGCGAGGACGAAATTGAAGCCCAGGCGATTGAGCTCCTGCTCATAGTCCGGGTTGAGCGAGCAGGCGCGTTCGAAGCTGATGATGGCTTCGTCGCGGCGCTCCATCACCCAGAGCACGGCGCCGCGATTGAACAACGCCACATGCAGTTCCGGGCGGATGGCGATCGCGCGGTCCAGGGCGCTGAGCGCCTCGTCGAGACGGCCCAGATCCTTCAACACGCTGCCGCGATTGTTCCAGCCTTCGGCGGAATTGCCGTCGGCCGCGATGGCGCGGTCGAAACTCGCCAGTGCCTCGTCCAGGCGGCCCTGGCCTTGCAGCACGCCGCCCCGGTTGCACCAGACGGCAACAAGGGCGGGATTGATGGAAAGCGCGTTGTCGAAATCGCGCAGCGCCTCTTCCGGGCGGCCGAGATCCTTGAGGCAATTGCCGCGGGCGTTGAGCGCCTCGGGGTAGCCAGGCTTCAGCGTAAGCGCCTTGGTGAAGCTTTCCAGCGCCGCGTCCAGGCGGCCCAGCTTGCGCAAGGCGCGTCCGCGCTCATGCCAGAGTTCGGCCACGTCCGGCTTGATCGCCAGCGCCCTTTCGAAACTCAACAGCGCCTCTTCCGGCCGCCCCAGCTCCTCCAGCAAATTTCCCTGGTTGAACAGGGTGGCGGCGGAGGCGGGGTGGAGGGCGAGTGCCGAAGCGAACATCGCCAGCGCCTCACTTTTGCGGCCGGTCTGCGCCAGGAGCACGCCATAGAAATGGCGGCTGGCGGCATCCTGGGGATCGGCAACCAGCGCCTGACGGTAAAGCGCTTCGGCTTCGTTGAGGCGACCCTGGCGGTGCAGGGCATGGGCCTGTTGGGCGAGGGGTTCGGCGGTCATGAAAGAGGCATGACACAGCATGACCAATCCCCGCAAGACGGCTGCCGGCAGGGGCCGAAAACCCGACAAACTCATGCGGGATGCCTTGATCCTGGCCCTGATGAAGGAGGCCGAAGAGGAGGGCATCCTCACCAAGAAGCTGCAGCTAATCGCGGCCAGGCTGGTGGAAAAGGCGCTGGCTGGCGACCTTTCCGCGATCAAGGAAATTTTCGACCGGGTGGACGGAAGACCCAGCCAGCCGGATATGGCGGACGGCGCGCCGACGGACGTAAAACCGCTGCGGGTGGTGATTGTTGACCCCAAAAACCTTGACGCGTGAGGTATCCCGCGTCTTCAAACCCCTGCTCAAGCCGGCGCGCTACAAGGGCGCCTATGGCGGGCGCGGTTCGGGCAAATCGCACTTCTTCGCCGAGCAACTGGTGCAGGAATGCCTGGAAGGGCCCGGCATGCTGGCGGTGTGCATCCGCGAAGTGCAGAAGAGCCTGGCGCAATCGAGCAAGCGGCTAATCGAGGACAAGATCGAGGCCTTCGGCGCGGGCGCGCAGTTTCGCGTCTATAGCGACAAGATCGAGACGCCGGGCGGCGGTCTGATCATCTTTATCGGCATGCAGGACCACACGGCGGAGAGCGTCAAGTCTTTAGAGGGTTATCGCCGCGCCTGGGTGGAGGAAGCGCAAAGTCTATCGGCCCGCAGCCTCACGCTGCTGCGCCCCACCATCCGCGCGGAGAAAAGCGAAATCTGGGCAAGCTGGAATCCCCGCCGCAAGTCGGACGCGATTGACGAATTCCTGCGCGCCAGGCGGCCCGAAAACGCCGCGGTGGTGGAGGCCAATTGGCGCGACAATCCGT
>CAZEFQ010000175.1:0-65123 GCA_964511505.1 uncultured Rhizobium sp. | reverse complement strand
GCCTTCCCCGGCCGGGTGGGAGCGAGCCTGCTCCATGCCGTTGGGCTTGCCGAACTCGTGGCGCTGGACCTGGCGGCGTACGAGGAACTGGCCTGTTCCTTGGCCACGGATACGGGCAGGCATCAGGCGGTGAAGCAGAAGCTGGAGCAGAACCGGCTCGCCACGCCTTTGTTCGACGCCGAGCGCTTCTGCCGCAATATTGAAAAAGCTTTCCTCGCCATGATGGAAACGGCGCGGCGGGGCGAAGAGCCGGAAGCCTTCGCCGTCTAATTGGCCGCAATGCCGGAGCCTATGCCTTGCTCCATTTGCCGCTGTTGATGTCGAACTTCACCTTCCCCTCGGCTCGCATCCGCATCAGCAACTCCTGCAAGGCGTCGGTGCTCTTGTTGCTGGGGTCAACCAGCTGTTTCAGCGGATAGAGGGCGCGGGGTTTTTCCAGCGCCGCCAGCACGTCTTCTTCTCTCGTCATCTTCGCAACGCCTCTATCAAATCAATCGATCTGCCCGACCTGGGCACAGGCCAGCGCCGTCATGTTCACCACCCCGCGCGCGGTGACGGATTGCAAGAGCACATGGATGGGTTTGGACATGCCGAGCAGCATCGGCCCGACCAGCAGCGCCTCGGTGGCCGCCGACAAAAGTGTCAGCGCGATATTGGCGGCATCCAGTGACGGCATGATCAGGAGATTGGCCGAGCCGCTCAGCGGGCTGTGCGAGATAAGCCTGAGACGCAAGGCTTCGGAGAGCGCCGCGTCTGCATGCATCTCGCCATCCACTTCCAGCTCCGGCGCCTGGGCATGGATCAGGTGCAGCGCCTCGCGCATCTTGCGCGCCGAGGGCTTGTCCGAAGCGCCGAAATTGGAATGGGACAGGAGCGCCGCCTTGGGCGTCAGCCCGAAGCGCCGGACCGCGCGCGACGCGAGCACCGTCATTTCCGCGATCTGCTCCGCCGTCGGGTCCAGGTTGAGATGGGTGTCGCAGAAGAACAAGACGCCGTTGGGCAGGATCAGGCTGGACAGCGAATAGGTCCGGCTCGAGCCGGTATGGGGAATGATGCCCACCACCTGCTTATATTGGCGCAGCCAGTCGCCCAGCCCGCCGCAGAGCGCGGCGTCGGCATGGCCCTGCTCCAGCAGCATCGCCGCGGCGACGGCGCGGCGGGTGCGCAGCCAGCGCGCGGCGGCGTCCGGCGCCACGCCGCGGCGCTCCACCAGTTGCTGATAACGCCGGCGCAGCGGCGCGAAAACCTCCTCGTCATGGTCCGGATCGAGAATGGTGACTTCCCGGCCGCAGTCGAAACGCAATCCCAGCCGGGCCGCGGCATCCTGAATCACATGCCGGCGGCCGATCAGGATGGGCCTGGCCAGGCCTTCGTCCAGCACGGTCTGCACGCCGCGCAGAATGCGTTCCTCCTCGCCCTCGGCATAAACCACCCGCTTCAGGGAGCGCCGGGCGATGTCGAAGATCGGCCGCATCAACTGGCCGGAGCGGTAGACGAATTTCTCCAGCTCCCGCTGGTAGGCGTCGAAATCCGGGATCGGGCGGCGCGCCACCCCCGAGTCCATGGCGGCGCGTGCCACCGCCGGCGCGATATGCAGGATCAGGCGGGGGTCGAAAGGCCGGGGGATGATGTAATCCGGTCCGAAGCCGATGGTGGCCCCGCCATAGGCCAGGGCTGCTTCATCGCTGCCTTCGGCGCGGGCGAGATCGGCGATCGCGAGCGCGGCCGCCACTTTCATCGGCTCATTGATGGTGGTGGCGTCCACGTCCAGCGCGCCCCGGAAAACGAAGGGGAAGCAGAGGACGTTGTTGACCTGGTTGACGTAATCCGAGCGGCCGGTGGCGATGATCGCGTCCGGCCTTGTCTCCTTGGCGACATGAGGCTCGATCTCGGGATCGGGATTGGCCAGCGCCAGGATCAGCGGCTTCTCCGCCATCTGGGGCAGCCATTCCTTCTTGAGCACATTGGGCGCGGACAGGCCGAGAAAGACATCCGCACCGGCCAGCACCTCGCCCAAGCTGCGGGCGTCGGTCTTTTTGGCATAGCGCGCCATGTTTGCCGGCATGTCCTTGTCGCGTCCGGCATAGACGACGCCCTTGATATCGGTGAGGGTGACATTGCCGGCCGGCAGGCCCATGCCCACCAGCAGATCGACGCAGGCGAGCGCCGCCGCCCCCGCCCCCGAGGTCACCAGCTTCACGTCTGACAGCGACTTGCCCTGCAGCACCAGCCCGTTCTTGATGGCGGCGGCGCAGACGATGGCGGTGCCATGCTGGTCGTCATGGAAAACGGGAATCTTCATGCGCTCGCGCAGGCGCTTCTCGATGACGAAACATTCCGGCGCCTTGATGTCTTCCAGGTTGATGCCGCCGAAAGTGGGCTCCAGCGCCGCCACCACATCGCAGAATTTGTCCACGTCGGCGGCTTCGACTTCCAGGTCGAAGACGTCGATGCCCGCGAATTTCTTGAACAGGACCGCCTTGCCTTCCATCACCGGCTTGGCGGCGAGCGGGCCGATATTGCCCAGGCCCAGAACGGCGGTGCCGTTGGTGATCACCGCCACCAGGTTGGCCCGTGCCGTCATCTCCCGCGCCGCGGCGGGATCGGCGGCGATGGCCTGCGACGCGGCGGCCACGCCGGGCGAATAGGCCAGCGAAAGGTCGCGCTGCGTCGCCATCCGCTTGGTGGGGTGGATCGCCAACTTCCCCGGCCGCGGAAGGCGGTGATACTCCAGGGCGGCCTTGCGGAAACTCTCTTCCATGTTGATTCCAGAAGAAATTAAAGGCTAGCCGTGGCGGCCATGCGGGCGCAAGAGCAGGCTCAAGACCTTGACCAGCGGCGGCTGAGATTTTCCAGCACCACCGACATCCTCACCCGGCTCAGCCAGTCCATTTTCAGCCCCTCCAGCGACAGCACGTCCGACAGCTCGAAAAGGAGATTGCGGTCCTGCTCGTCCGGCACCCGGCTTTCGATGAAGGTGATGGAGACCAGCCGCTCTCCCGATCGCACCGGCCTTACCTCATGCAGGAAGGTGGATGGATAGACGAAGGCCTCTCCCGGCCCGCCCTTGATGGGGACGGGTCTGGTGCCGATATGCAGGACCAGCTCGCCGCCCTCATAGCTTCTGGGATCGTTGAGGAAGATGGTGGCCGAAAGGTCCGAGCGCATGGGGACGAGCTGGTCGCCGAAAGGCACCGCCATGAAGGCGACGTCGGCATGGGGACCGTATTTCATTCCCGGCAGATAACGCGCCAGCAGGGGCGGGGCGATGCGCTTGGGCATGGCGAAATCCTGGAAGGGGCGTGAACGCGCAAACGCGTCGAGCACGATGCGGGAGGATTCCGAATAGCGGTTGTCGTTCAGGTCGGCCTGAAGATTCACCTTGGTGGTGTTGTGGGGATTGGACTGGCGCCCATCGACGAAATTGATCTCACGCGCCAGTTGAGTGAGGCGCGCGATCTCGGCTGGCGTGAGGAATTCGCTTTGTTCCAGGAACAAGGTCAGGTCTTTCGTGGCAGGATTGAGGCAGAAACCTTACACCGGCGACAGGGTGTTGGGAACCTCATCGCAATTGCAAACAAAGCGACAAAGCAACGGGGAACGGGGATAAGGGCGATAGATTATTGAATAAGGATCGGGCCCGCGCGTGCCGTGGCCGCTGTTGCCTGACACGGCGGCGGAGATTTCCGGCAAGGACGATGGCATGGCTTCGGTCGATGATTTTTCTCCCGCGGTGACGCGGGCCACGCGGAACGCGAAGGGGAATAGTCGCGGGCTGTCGCGCCGCGCCGGATGGATTCTGGCGGGCATCGGAGCCGTCGTCTTGGCCGGCCTGGCCTGGCACCTCGCCGCCGGACTGATGACGGGCCCGCGGCGGGCGCCGCCGCCGCCGCCGGTGCATGTCGCGGCGGCAAAACGGCAGGATGTCACGGTCGTGGCCCACACCATCGCCACGGTGGTCTCGCCCGCGACGGTCCAGGTGAACGCCCAGGTGGCGGGCAAGCTGCTCAAGGCCTATTTCCAGGAAGGCCAGATCGTCCACAAGGGAGATCCGCTGTTCCTGATCGATCCGGTTCCTTACGCCAATGCTCTTTCCCAGGCGCGGGCGCAACTGGCCAAGGACCAGGCCGCCGCCCAGAACGCGCTCAGGGACCAGCAGCGCTATACCGCGCTCTATGCCGCCAATGCGACCTCCGGGCAGAGCCGCGACCAGGCCATCGCTGCCGCGAAGTCCGCGGTGGCGCAAGTCAATGCCGACCAGGCGCAAGTCAATATCGCGGCGGAGAATCTGGGTTACACGAAGATCGTCTCGCCGATAGACGGCAAGACCGGTCCGATTGTGATCCAGCCCGGCAACCTGGTCACGGTGGCGGGGGCCACCCCGCTCGTTACCATCACCCAGGTCCGGCCGATCAAGCTTTCCTTCTTCCTGCCGCAGAATGAGCTGACCCAGCTTCAGGACCAGATGCAGGCGGGCAAGCTCAACGCCATTGTGCCGGTTGAAGGCGCGCCCGGCGGCAACGAGACCGCGCCGGTGGATTTCATCAGCAATATCGTGGGCGCCGCCACCGGCACCATCGAATTGCGCGCCACCTTCGCCAATGAGGCCATGCGGCTGGTGCCGGGCCAGAGCATGAATATCGGCATCACCATCAACCAAATCTCGGGCGCCACGGTGGTGCCGCGCGATGCGGTCAACCAGGGGCCGGATGCCAGCTTCGTCTATGTGGTGACCACGGAGGCCGGCAAAAACGGACAAGTTGCGCCCGTCGCCGTGGCCAAGACGGTCAAGGTGCTGAACGATGACGGCGTCAACGATGCCATTCAGGGCGACGTGAAGCCCGGCGACCGGGTGATCGTGGACGGCCAGTTCCGCGTGACCTCGGGCGCCAAGGTGGCGGTGCAGAATAACCGGGCGGGCAACCGGCGTGCCGCGGCGGGCAATGCCAAGCCGGCCCGAGCGCCGACATGAATATCTCGCGCATCTTCATCGAGCGGCCGGTCCTCACCACGCTCTTGATGGTGGCGCTGGTGATGTTCGGCCTGTTCGGCTACGCAAACCTGCCGGTCAGCGAATTGCCCGCGGTGGATTTCCCCACCATCACGGTTTCCGCCAGCCTGCCCGGCGCCGATCCCGAAACCGTCGCTTCCGCTGTGGCGACGCCGCTCGAGAATCAATTCTCCACCATTCCCGGCGTCACCTCGATGACCTCGTCCAGCAGTTCGGGGCGCACCTCCATCACCATCCAGTTCGACCTGGACCGCAACATTGACGGCGCGGCGGAAGATGTTCAGGCGGCAATCCAGCAGGCTTCGCGGCAATTGCCGGTCAATATCCCGAGCCCGCCCACGCTGCGCAAAGTCAATCCCGCCGACGCGCCCATCCTGTTCATCGCGCTGCAATCGGATTCGATGCCGCTTTACCGGCTCGACCAGCTGGCGGAGAACAGGCTGGCGCGGCAGATCTCCACCTTGAGCGGTGTCGCCCAGGTCAACGTGTTCGGCGCCGCTTCCTATGCGGTCCGGCTGCAGATGGACCCCACCGCGCTCTCGGCGCGCAATATCGGCATCGACCAGGTGGCGAGCGCGGTGCAGCAGGCCAATGTCAATATCGCCACCGGCACCCTGAACGGCGCCACCCAGGCGGCGCAAATCCATGTCAACGGCCAGCTCAGCAACGCGGCGCAATGGTCCCGCCAGATCATCGCCTGGCGCAACGGCGCGCCGGTGCGCATCGCCGATGTCGGACGCGCCATCGACAGCTACCAGAATGTGCTGGCGGCGACCTGGTACAACGGCAAGCGCGCCATCGTGCTCTCGATCCAGCGCCAGCCCGGCTCCAACACCATCGAGATCGTGAATTCGATCGACAAGGTCATTCCGCGCTTCGTCCAGACCCTGCCAAGCTCCGCGCACTTGACCGTGCTCTATGACAGGAGCCAGTCGATCCGCGCCTCGGTGGCGGATGTGCAGATCACGCTCCTGATCGCCGCCGTCCTGGTGGTGGCGGTGATCTTCCTGTTCCTGCGCACGCTGTCGGCCACCGTGATCGCATCGCTGGCGCTTCCCATTGCCGTGATCGGCACCTTTGCCGGCATGTCCTTCCTCGGCTACAGCCTGGACAATCTCTCCCTGATGGCGCTCACCCTCTCGGTGGGCTTCATCGTCGACGACGCCATCGTGATGCTGGAGAATATCGTCCGCCATGTGGAGGAAGGCGAGGCGCCACGCGACGCGGCCTTCAGCGGCGCCGCGGAGATCGCATTCACCATCCTTTCCATGACCGTATCGCTGGCGGCGGTGTTCATTCCCGTGGTCTTCATGGGCGGTATTGTCGGCAGGCTGCTGCACGAATTCGCCGTCACCATTGTGATGGCGATCGCGATTTCCGGCCTGGTCTCGGTGACGCTGACCCCCATGCTGTGCAGCCGGTTCATCCGCCCGACAGGGGAGCACCGCCAGGGCCGCTTTTACCGCTGGACGGAAAACGCCTTCAACCGCGTACAGCAGGGTTATGACCGGACGCTCAAATGGAGCCTGGGGCATGGTCCCCTCATCCTGGGCGTTTTCGCGCTCAGCCTGGTGGCGACGGTCGGGATGTTCTGGATCAGCCAGGAGGATTTCATCCCCTCCGAGGATACCGGTCAGATCAATGTCAATCTGGAAGCCGCCGACCGCACCTCTTTCGCGCAGATGAGCGAATATACCAAAAGGCTCGCCTCCATCGCGGCGGCCGATCCCAATATCGAGGCGGTGGAGAGTTCGGTCGGGGCCGGCGGCCCCCGTTCCGGCGCCAATACCGGCTCCATGCTGCTCAAGCTCAAGCCGACAAGCGAGCGCAGCCTCAGTGCCGACGAGGTGATCCAGGAACTGCGGCCCAAGCTGGCGCGGGTGAGCGGCGTCAACGCCTATATGCAGAATCCGCCGGCCATCAGGGTGGGAGGCCAGCAATCCAAATCCACCTATCAATATACGCTGCAGGACACCGACCAGGCTGCCTTGCGCCAGGCCGCGGCAAAATTGACCGAGGCTCTTTCCCATGCGCCGGGCTTCGCCGACGTCACCAACGACATGAATTTCAATTCGCCGTCGGTCGATGTGACGGTGGACCGCGACCAGGCGGCATCCCATGGCGTTTCCATCGCCGCCATCGAAACCGCGCTGGGCGCCAGTTTCGGGGGCGAGCAGGTTTCCACCATCTATGCCAGCGATGCGGAATATTGGGTGATGCTGGAGCTGTTGCCGCAATATCAGAACGACATCAACGATGTCGCCCAGCTTTATGTCTCGTCCAACGGCGCGGGCGGGTCCACCGCTTCCAGCGGCGGGATCAACCCCAATGGCGCCACCTCATCCTCCGGGGCCTCGGCCGGCAACAGCGTCAACCCGCTGGTGCCGCTCAGCGCGGTGACCCGCATGACACCGGGCACCATGCCGCTCACCGTCAATCACCTGGGCCAGATTCCGGCGGCGACCGTTTCCTTCAACCTGACCGGCGGCTATGCGCTGAGCGATGCGGTGAAAGAGGTGGCCGACGCGCGGCAGCAGGCGGGCATTCCCGCCAGCATGCTGGGCCAGTTCCAGGGCCAGGCCGAGGCCTTCCAGTCCTCCCTCAGCAATATGAGCCTCTTGCTGATCATCGCCATCATCACCGTCTATATCATCCTGGGAATTCTCTATGAGAGCTTCATCCACCCTCTCACCATTCTTTCCGGCCTGCCTTCGGCGGCAGTTGGGGCGCTGATCACGCTTTACCTGTTCGGCGTGCCGCTCAGCCTCTACGCCTTTGTCGGCATGATCATGCTGGTGGGTATCGTCAAGAAGAACGCGATCATGATGATCGATTTCGCGCTTCACAAGCAGCGCGGCGAGGAAAAGGCCGCCGCGGAACAGGCGATCTATGAGGCGGCGCTGGTGCGCTTCCGGCCCATCATGATGACCACCATGGCGGCCTTGATGGGCACGCTGCCGGTGGCCATCGGGCTGGGCGCGGGATCGGAGGCGCGCAGGCCCCTGGGCCTGGCGGTGGTGGGCGGCTTGCTTTTGTCGCAGCTCCTCACGCTCTACATCACGCCGGTGATCTATATTTATCTCGACCGGATCGGCGAACGCATGGCGCGCTGGAAGTGGATCAATCGCGGCGCGCCAAAAGCCTTGCCAAGGCCCCGCCGCCGCTCCGGCGGTCAGGAGCCGCATCCCGCCCCCGCGGAATAGAGGAGGAACCGCGGCTTTGGCCCGGCGTTCTCTAGCCTTGGCGGATACTCTCCCCTTTATTGACAGGCAATGCCTGCATGTCAGAACTCCGAAAGCCGCGGGACGCTCTTGATCGCTGGCGCGATGAAGCCGCCAAGGCCCCCTCCAACAAGGCTCCCCCCAACAAGGTCCCCGCCGACAAAGAGACAGGCCGGGGGGCCCAAAAAGACAGCAGCAACAAAAGTGAAGATCAGGAAAGAGAGGCGCCACGCCGGCGGCGCTTCTACCAGTCAACCTGGTTCAAGCTGGCAGTGGGCGCGGCGGTCATCCTTCTTATCGCCGGCGGCGTGATCTGGTGGCTGGACGCCAGGCAATATGAAAATACCGATGACGCCTTCATCGACACCCATATGGTGCATGTGGCGCCACAGATCGCCGGTCAGCTGGTCCTTCTGCCGGTGACCGACAATCAGCTGGTTCGGCGCGGCCAGCTGCTCGCCGGGATCAATCCCCAGGATGAAGAAGCCAGGTTGGCGCAAGCCGAGGCGCAAGGCACGCAGGCGCAAACTCAGTTGGCCGAGGCGCTGGCCAATCACAGCGCGGCACAGGCGGGAGCCGCCAATGCCGCGGCCGATCTCGCCCGCTATCGCAGTTTGCAGAAGATCAATCCCCAGGCGGTGGCGCAGCAACAGGTGGACCAGGCGGTGGCCGCCGACCGCAATGCGCGCGCCCAGGTCAGCGCCGCTGTGGCGCAAGTCGCCAATGCCCGGGCCCGGATCAAGACCGCGGAGGCCGGGATCGCCACCGCCCGGCTCGGCCTCGGCTACACCAGGATCACCGCGCCGATGGATGGCCATGTCACCCAGCGCAACGTCGCTCCGGGCAATTATGTCACGCCGGGCCAGGACCTGATGACCATCGTGCCGCTGCAATTATGGGTGACGGCCAATTTCAAGGAGACGCAACTGGCGCGCATGCGGCCGGGCCAGCCGGTGACGCTGTCGGTGGATGCCTGCAGCGGCGGCGAAATCCGCGGCCATGTCGATTCCATCCAGCGCGGCGCCGGCCAGGCCTTCGGCATCCTGCCCCCGGAAAACGCCACCGGCAATTACGTCAAGGTGGTGCAGCGCGTGCCGGTGAAGATCCTGCTCGACCGCGTCCCCAAGGATTGCCCGCTTGGCCCCGGCATGAGCGTCGAGCCGTCGGTCAAGGTGCGTTGATGGCCAATGCAGCGGATCAAGGTTGGACGCCGGAACGCTCGGTGGCCGGGGAGCACAATCCCTGGACCATCATCGGGGTGATCTCGATTGCCACTTTCATGGTGGTGTTGGATTCCTCCATCGCCAATGTCTCGCTCGGCCACATCGCCGGCAGTCTTTCAGCCAGTTATGACGAGGCGACCTGGGTGCTGACCAGCTTCCTGGTGGCCAATGCGGTGGTGATTCCGGTCTCGGGCTGGCTGGCCGATGTGGTGGGCCGCAAACGCTATTACATGGCCTCGGTGGCGCTGTTCACGCTTTCCTCGCTGTTCTGCGGCATGGCGCCCAGCCTTCCGCTCCTGATCCTCGCCCGCGTGCTGCAAGGCATCGGCGGTGGGGGCTTGGCGCCGGTTGAGCAATCCATGATGGCCGACACCTTCCCGCCCTCCAAGCGCGGCGCCGCCTTCGCGGTCTACGGCATTGTGGTGATCGTGGGGCCCATATTGGGCCCGACCCTGGGCGGCTGGATCACCGACAATTATTCCTGGCACTGGGTGTTCCTGATCAATGTGCCCATCGGCATCCTTTCCCTGGTTCTGGTGGGGATTTATGTGGACGAGCCGCCGGCCCTGCTGCGCCGCCGCCATGAATTGGTGAAAAACGGGCTCAATATCGACTTTATCGGCTTTTTCCTGATCGCGCTGTTTCTGGGCGCGCTGGAAGTGACCATGGATCGCGGCCAGCGGGAGGACTGGTTCGCCAGCCCGATGATCACCGGCTTCGCTATCCTGGGCGGGCTTGCGCTTCTCTGTTTTGTCCCCTGGGAGCTGGCGCGCCGCGACCCGATTGTGCGCATCGATCTTTTCAAGCGGGCCAATTTCGCCATCTCCAATATCTTCATGCTGCTGGTGGGCATGATCCTGTTCGGCACCACCCAATTCATCCCGCAATTGCTGCAGCAGGTGCTGGGCTATACCGCCACCAGCGCGGGCGAGGCGCTGACCCTGGGCGGCATCGCCACCATCCTGGTGATGCCGGTGGCGGGGCTGCTTTCCGGCCGGGTGGATGCGCGCATCCTGATCGGCATCGCACTGACCATCCAGGGCATCGCGCTGTGGAACATGAGCACGCTCTCCACCGAGATGACATTCACCAATGCCGCGGTGGCGCGGATGATCCAGTCGGTGGGACTGCCTTTCATGTTCGTACCCATCACCGCGGTCGCCTATGTGGGCCTGAAGCCGCATGAGAACAACCAGGCCTCGGCCTTGATGAATGTGTCGCGCAACCTGGGCGGCACGCTGGGCATCTCTTTTGCCCAGACCATGCTGGCGCGCCAGGCGCAGATTCACCAGGCGCGCTATGCCGAGACCCTCAATCCGCTCAATCCCAATTATGCCCATGCCGTCGCCGGCATCAGCCATGGCCTGATGGCGCAAGGCGTGCCGGCGCCCGCCGCCGGGCGGGCGGCTTCCGCCTTGATCTACCGCAGCTTGGGGCAGCAGGCCGGCATGCTCTCCTATATCGACGTCTTCCACATCATGATGTGGATCGTCTTCGCCTGCCTGCCGTTGGTGTTCCTGATGCGGGCGCCCAAGCCCGGCGAGGCGCCTGCAGAGGCGGCGCATTGATGCGCGCCCGGATCTTGTGTCTTCTGCCGCTGCTCGCCGGATGCATGGTGGGACCGGATTATCATCCGCCGCAAACCGCCACGCCGGACCATTTCGCGGCGGAAGACGCGCCCATGAGCATGCCGGCCGCGGACCAGGCGGACATGACCCAATGGTGGGCCGCCTTCCATGATCCCGAACTGGACAGCCTGATCGCCCGCGCCTTTGCCGCCAATCTCGATCTCAAGAGCGCGGCCAGCCGCCTCAGGGAAGCGCGCGCGCAGGAGGTCATCGCCGGTGCGGCCGAACTCCCCACTCTTTCGGCCACAGGCGATGCGCTCAAACTCCATTCCGGCCGCAACATCCTCTCGCAATTGGGCGGCGGCTCATCGGGCGCCGCATCGCCTGCCGCTTCCTCCGGCGGCACCGATCTCACGCTTTATTCCCTGGGTTTTGACGCCAGTTGGGAGATCGACCTGTTCGGCGGCGTGCGCCGCGGCATCGAGGCGGCAGCGGCGGGCACCGAAGCGGCGCGCTGGCAGATGCGCGACGGCGAAGTGACGCTCTCCGCCGAGATCGCCGCCGACTATATCGGCCTGCGTTCGGCCCAGGCGCGGCTTGCCCTGCTTACGGGCGAACTGAACAGCCAGGACGCGGTGCTCAACCTGGTTTCCGCCCGCGCCCGGACCGGCTTTGTCACCGAGCTGGACGTCAACCAGCAATATGCGCTCAAGGCCGGCACCGAAGCGCAGATTCCGCCGCTGGAAGCCCAGGCCCGCACGCTGGAGCATGCCATCGCCGTGCTGCTGGCGCTGGAACCGGATGCACTGGCGGCAGAATTCGACAAGGCCGCGCCGGTGCCCGGCATTCCCGCCCGCCTGCCGGTCGGCCTGCCCTCCGATCTTTTGCGCCGGCGGCCCGACATCAGGGAGGCCGAACGGAAATTGGCGCAGGCCACCGCCAATGAAGGTGCCGCTATCGCCGCGCTCTATCCCAAATTCAACCTGATCGGCGCGGTCAATTTGGCGAGTACGTCGCTGGGTTCGCTGTTCAATTCCTCCAGCCTCAGCGAAGCGGCTGTCGGCATGATCTCATGGCCCTTGTTCAGCGGCGGCAGGGCCCATGCCAATATCCGCGCCAAGCAGGAGGAGGAACAGCAGGCCTATCTCGCCTATCAGAAGGCGGTGCTGGCGGCGGTGGCGGATTGCGAGGATGCGCTCACCCGCTATGCCGCCGAACAGCGCCGCTACCGGACGCTTGAGGATGCGCTCACGCGCGACCGGGCTTCGCTTACCATCGCGCGGGATCAGTACCAGGCCGGACTGACCAATTACATCAACGTCCTGGCCGCAGAGAGCAACGAACTTCAGGCCAACGACCAGCTGGCGCAGAGCAGGGCGGCATTGGCCGCCGGCCTGGCTTCGCTTTACAAGGCGCTGGGCGGCGGCTGGCGCCCGGAGGATGAGGATGCCGGCGCCGCCCTGCCGGAGCATTCGTGAAATTCACCGATCTGCTGTGTCCCGCCAAGCCGGGCCTTTATTGTCCGCCCGGCGATTTTTACATCGATCCGGTGATGCCGGTGGCGCGGGCAGTGATCACCCACGGCCATGGCGATCATGCGCGGGCGGGCCATGGCGCGGTGCTGGCGACGCGCGAGACCCTGGCCATCATGGCGTCACGCTATGGCGCGGGTTTTGCCGGCGGGACGGAAGAAGCCGCCTACGGCCAGCCGGTGGTGCGCGGAGAGGTGTCGGTCACGCTCCATCCTGCCGGACATATATTGGGCTCGGCGCAATGCGCGGTGTCCTGGAAAGGCATGACCATCGTGGTTTCCGGCGATTACAAGCGCCGCCCCGATCCCACCTGCCCCCTTTTCGAGCCAGTCGCCTGCGATGTCTTTGTCAGCGAGGCCACCTTCGGCCTGCCGGTCTTCCATCATCCGCCGGACGGCGATGAGGTCCGGAAACTTCTGACCTCGCTCCGGCAATTCCCCGGCCGCACCCATCTGGTGGGCGCCTATGCCCTGGGAAAGGCGCAGCGCCTGATCATGCTGCTGCGCCAGGCCGGATATGAGGAAAACATCTATGTCCATGGCGCGCTGGCATCGCTCAACGCGCTCTATGAAAGTTTCGGCGTGGCGCTGGGCCGGCTCGCGCCTGCCACCACGGACAGCAAAGACAAGCTTCCCGGCCGCATCGTCATTGCCCCGCCTTCGGCGGTCGGCGACCGCTGGGCGCGGCGTTTCGCCGATCCGCTGCCGGCCTTCGCCTCGGGCTGGATGCGGGTGAGGGCGCGGGCGCGCCAGCGCCAGGTGGAATTGCCGCTGGTGATTTCCGATCATGGCGATTGGGACGAACTCACCGGCACCGTCCAGGAGCTTCGCCCGGACGAACTCTGGCTCACCCATGGCCAGGACGACGCCCTGCTGCGCTGGTCGGCCTTGAACGGCATCAAGGCCCGCGCCCTCGACCTTGTCGGCTACGAAGACGAAGACGTCTGATGCGCGCCTTTGCCCTGCTGCTCGACCGCCTGTCCTTCACCCCCGCGCGCAACGGCAAGCTGGTCCTGCTGCGCGATTATCTCACTGAGGCGCCCGATCCCGAGCGCGGCTGGGCGCTGGCCAGCCTCACCGGCGAGCTTTCCTTCGCCGAAGCCAAGCCTGCGATGATCCGCAAGGCGGTGGAAGCGCGTGTCGATCCGGTGTTGTTCGCCCTCAGTCATGACTTTGTCGGCGACATGGCGGAGACCGTGGCTCTTGTATGGCCAACAAGACCCGGTGCCAATATCGAACCGGAGTTGCCCGAAGTGGTGGACGCGCTGCGCACTGCCTCCCGCCGCGAGGTGCCGCAGCTTTTGGGGCGCTGGCTGGACGCGCTGGACGCCGATGGCCGCTGGGCCTTGTTGAAGCTGCTGACCGGCGGCTTGCGGGTGGGCGTGTCGGCCCGCCTCGCCAAACAGGCGTTGGCGCAGTTCGGCAGCGTCGAATTGGCGGAGATCGAGGAGCTCTGGCACGGCCAGTCGCCGCCTTATGAAGACCTTTTTGCCTGGCTCTCCGGCCGCGGCGAGAAGCCCGGCGCCGAAACGCCCGCCCGCTTCCGTCCGGTGATGCTGGCGCAGGCGCTGGACGCGCCGGCCGATTTCGAGAAGCTCGATGCGGCGCAATATGCCGCGGAATGGAAATGGGACGGCATCCGGGTGCAGGCGGTGAACGAAGGCGGCAAGCGCCGCCTCTACAGCCGCACCGGCGACGATATCGGCAAATCCTTTCCCGACTTGCTGGAAGCGCTCGATTTCGAGGGAGTTATCGATGGCGAGTTGTTGATCCTGGAAGGCGGACATATCCGCTCCTTCGGCGACCTGCAGCAGCGCCTCAACCGCAAAACCGCCGACGCCGAGCTGATGCGGCGCTTTCCCGCCGGCATCCGCGCCTATGACCTGTTGCTGGAAGGCGCGCAGGATCTGCGCCGCCTGCCTTTTGCCGAACGGCGCGGGCGGTTGGAGGCCTTTGTCGGCGGGCTGCGTAATCCCCGCATCGACCTTTCGCCGCTTCAATCTTTCGCGAGCTGGGAAGAATTGACGCGGCTGCGCGCCCATCCGCCCGCTGGCGACGCGCAAAAGGCGGAAGGCCTGATGCTCAAGCGCTGGGATTCCATCTATGAAGCCGGGCGGCCTCGCGGCCCCTGGTTCAAATGGAAGCGCGATCCGCACCTGGTGGATGCGGTCCTGATGTATGCCCAGCGCGGCCACGGCAAGCGCTCCGGCTTCTATTCCGATTACACTTTCGGCGTCTGGCGGCCGGAAAAGGACGGCGGCCGCGCGCTGACCCCGGTGGGCAAGGCCTATTTCGGCTTTACCGACGAGGAACTCCTCAAGCTCGACAAATTCGTGCGCGACAACACGGTGGAACGTTTCGGCCCGGTGCGCGCGGTCAGGGCAGGGGAGGATTCCGGCCTGGTGCTGGAGATCGCCTTCGAAGGCCTGCAGCGCTCGACCCGCCACAAATCCGGGGTGGCGATGCGTTTTCCCCGCGTCAACCGCATCCGCTGGGACAAGCCGGCGCGGGAGGCGGATGAACTCGGGACGTTGGAAAGGATTCTCGAGAGAGAAAAGTGACCCCGTTCAACGGGGTAAATGCATTAAGCCGCTTTGCTTCCGGGCGCGCCGGTGTGCCAGAGGATGGCGATGAACAGCGCCTTGGCGCGGGGCAGGATCAGGAGCGACATCGCCGCCAGGATCACGGCTGAGATCGAAGCCGCGGCCCAGGCCGGCAGCGTGTCGATCAGGACAAACGCCATCACGATGGGAAGGATAATATGGCCGACCAGGATGATGGTGAGCCAGGGCGCGCCGTCATCGGCGCGGATATCGGCGAAACGCTCGCCGCAGGCCGAACAGGCGTCCACCTGTTTCAAATAGGAACGGAACAGCTTGCCCTCGCCGCAGCAGGGGCAACGGCCAAGAAGGGCGTAGAAGGCGGACTTCCGGAAATCGATCTGATTGCGCATGCAAAGCTAATCTAGCCCCTTATGTCTTACTTTTTAGTGCGACAAATGAGCATGCGCTGTTTGTCCAACTGCGCTCCCGCCATGCGTTCCAGGAATGTCAACCGCTATTCCTCAAACCCGCCGACACGCCGTTGATCGACATGTGAATGCCGCGGTGAGTCTCCTCATCCGCGTCCCCGGCGCGCCGCCGCCGCAGCAAGTCCACTTGCAGGTAATTCAGCGCATTCACATAAGGAAGCCGGCTCTGGATCGATGCCATCAGCCGGGGATCGGTCTCCAAAAGGCTGCGCTGGCCGCTGATCGCCAGCACCGCCTCCACCGTGGCCTGCCACTCGGCCTCGATGCGGGCGAAGACCTGCCGCGCCAGCCCTTGGTCTTCCACCAATTCGGAATAACGCCGCGCGATCGCCATGGAGGATTTCGCCAGCACCATCTCCATATTGGCGAGGGTGGTGCGAAAGGAGGGCGAGGCCTTGTAGATGGGCTTGAGGTTCTCCACCCCCACCGCGCCCGTGGCGCTGCCGAAGCCGAACCAGCCCGGCAGCATCACGCGGGCCTGCGACCAGGAGAACACCCAGGGGATGGCGCGCAGATCCTCGATCCGGCCGGACTTTGTGCGCGACGCCGGGCGGCTGCCGATCTTGAGGTCGGCGATTTCCAGCAAGGGCGTCGATTGCCGGAAATAATCCTCGAAATGCGCCGTCTCATAGACCAGGCCGCGATAGGCGCGGTAGGCGGCCTCGCTGAATTCCGCCAGGAGCGCCCCATCCGGCCCGTCCGCCGCGTCGCTTTCCGGCGAAAGCTCCGCCAGCAGCGAAGCGGCGACGATGGTCTCCAGGCTGGCGCGGCCGATTTCCGGATCGCCATATTTCGACGACACCACTTCGCCCTGTTCGGTGATGCGGATGCCGTCATGCGAGGCGCCGGCCGGCAGCGCCCTTATCGCGTCGAAGCTGGAGCCGCCGCCGCGTCCCACCGCGCCGCCCCGGCCATGGAAGAAGCGCATGCGGATGCCGCGCGCCCGCCCCAGCTTGACCAGCCGGGCGATGCCGGCGCGGATTTCCCAGTTGGAGGTGACATAACCGCCATCCTTGTTGCTGTCGGAATAGCCGATCATCACTTCCTGCAGATTGCCCTGGGCCGCGATCATCGCCTGGACCAGGGGCTGGTCGAAATAGGTCCCCATCACCTCGGTCGAACGGCGCAAATCCTCAATAGTCTCAAACAGGGGCACGATGCGCAGCCGCGCCTTGCCGCCGGGCAGGAAAAGCCCGGCTTCCTTCATCAGGATGGCGGTCTCCAGCAGGTCGGAGGGCGTGGCGGATTTGGAGATCACATAATTGGCCACCGCGCTTTCGCCGAAATGGGCCTTGAGCGACGCCGCGCGGTCGGCAATGGCGAGTTCGCGCCGCGTCTCCTCCGAATAGCTGGCATAAGGCGAACGCAGCGGCCGGGCGTGGGACAATTCTTCCAGCAGCAGGTTCATCCGCGCGGTTTCATCCAGAGTCAGATAATCCTTTCCCACCCCGGCGACCGCGAGCAGCTCGGCCACCGCCCGCTCATGCACATCGGAATTCTGCCGGACATCCATGGTGGCAAGATGGAAACCGAATGCCGCCACGGCTTCGCGCAAATTCTGCAGCCGCCCTTCGGCGAGATCGGCATCGCCATTGTGCCGCAAGGAGGAGGCGATGACGGCGAGATCGGCGGCGAATTCCTCCGGGCTCTGATACGGCTCGGCCTGGTAGCGCGGCGGCCGAGTCGGCCCATGCCCCAAAAGGGCCGTGCGTGTCGCCGCCATGCGGGCATAACAGGCGGTCAGCGCCACACGGTAGGGCTCATCTTGCTGATGGACGGAGACATTGGCGGCGGAAGCGGCCAGGTCCTTCAACGCCTGGCTGGTGGCAACCAGGGATTCCGCCAGGGAGAGTTCCGCGCCCAGGGCGTGGATTTCCCGCAGGTAATGATCCAAGGCCAATTCCGCCTGGTGGCGCACGGCATAGTCCAGGGTTTCGGGCGAGACATTGGGATTGCCGTCACGGTCGCCACCCACCCAAGACCCCGGCTTCAAGAAAGGCAAAATATCGCCTTCCAGCTGGAACAGGCGCGCCAGCCGTCTTTTCACCGCCGGCAACTGGGTGAGGAAGGTCCGCGCGAAGACAGCGAGATTATTGTCGATCTCGTCGGTGACCTGGATGCGGGTGTCGCGCAGCATGCGCGTCTGCCAGAGGATGCGGATTTCCCGCTTCAATTGGGCATCGATTTCAATCTGCTCTGTGGTCTGGGCACTGGCGCGCTCCCGCCGCTGCAACAGCTCTCCGATGTCGGTCTCCCGGTCCAGGATGGACTTACGCCGTACTTCCGTCGGATGAGCGGTGATGACCGGAACAAACAAGGCGCTGGCCAACAGGGCGCGCACCCGCTTGGCGCCAAGATGAGGCGAAAATTCCAGCCTTTGAACCGGGCCCGAACCCAAGGCCTTGATCTGGCGGCGCAGGATGTCGTCATCGGCCGTGTTGGCGAGCTGGGAGAAAATGGAAAAGGCGCGGATCAAAAGCAGCATGTCCGGCCGCGAAAGGCCGGTCACCAGCCTGTGTAATTCTCCGGCCGATTCGCCGGCGCCGGCGCGGTAATCCCCCACCGACTGGCGGCGGATATTTTCGACCAGCTCATAGGCCTTGGGCCCATGCTGGTCGCGGATGACTTCGCCCAGAAGCCGGCCCAGAAGGCGGATCGAGGCGCGGTCTTCGGAATTTTTCGGTTGGATGCCCATTCCCGGGCACCCTAGCAACGCCGCCAGGGCCTTGCGAGCGGCGCCGGCTGGGACAGAACGTCATGGACCCTGGAATCAGGGACCCGGAAACGGAAAAGGGGCACGCACATTGTTCTGAAGAGGGTTGGGGGCAGGGCCTGAACCTCAAAGATCGGGCGGCAAAGGAGAAAATCTTTGCAAAACAAGGCCAGGGTCTTTTTGCCTATCCCGTCAAGCTGGCGTAGGCTTAGCCCTACATTTTACGGCAGGTTCCGGCATGAAGCGCAAAGCCCTCTATAGCCGCGCGACAAGGCGGCGGTCTTCGGCCACTGGCGAGCCTGTTCCCCAGGGTGAGGCGCTGGACTTCTGGCAGCCGGAAGAACAGGGGCCGCGGCTGGGCACTTTGCTCTGGCAGAAGGTCAAGGCCTTCAACGCCAGGCATGACCGCGCTGTCCCCGCCACAGCGGCCGTGTTGATCGTTTTCGCCCTGATGGGGGGCTGGCAGTTGATCCATCCGGCACCGGCGCCGCTCACCCAGTACGACATCGACAACGCGGTGAAATACACGCTGGGACATACGCCGCAGCCGCCGGACAACACCACCATCGCCGCCGCGATTGTGGCGCCGTCCGTGGTCCGGGTGGACGGTTATCTTTCGCCCGAACATGCCGCCGCCCTGGCCAAAGAGGAGGCGGAAGAAGCCAAGAAGAACCATATCAAGCTTCCGCCTGTGCCCAAGGAGGCCCAGAAGGACGCGAAAAACAGCACCCCGGGTTCGACAAAGGAAAAAGACAATTCCACCAAGACCCCCGACGGCAAGGAGGATGAAGAGCATCCGGATTCCACCGGCAGCGGCGTGGTAATCGACGAGAAGGGTGACATCCTCACCAACCTGCATGTGGTCTCCTCCACCGACCGCTGGGTGGTCACTTTCGCCGACGGCAGCAAGTCGGACGCGGTGATGGTGAATTCCCAGCCGGAGAACGATCTTGCCGTGATCAAGGCCAAAACCCAGCCGGACGATCTCAAGGCCGCGACCCTGGCCTCCACCCGTGACCTCTATCCGGGCGACACGGTGGTGGCGACGGGCTTTCCGTTCGGCATCGGGCCCTCCGTGTCTTCGGGCGTGGTGGCGGGGCTCAAACGCTCCTTTGTCGATCCGACCGACAAGGACAAGCCCAAAATGACCAACCTGATCCAGTTCGATGCCGCGGTGAATCCGGGCAATTCGGGCGGGCCGCTGGTCAATCGCGATGGCGAAGTGGTCGGCATCGTCACCGCCATCTATAATCCCACCGGACAGCATGTGTTTGCCGGCATGGCCTTCGCCGTGCCGATCGAGAATGCCGCCAGGGCGGCGGGCGAAAATCCGTTATAACCAAAGCGACAACCAAAAAGGTGTTGGGACATGGCTAGTGGCGCGCATGAGGGGTTGGAACATCTTCTTTATGAAGTGAAGAAGATCGTGGTCGGCCAGGATCATTTCCTGGAACGGGTGCTGGTGGCGCTTCTGGCCGGCGGGCATCTTCTGGTCGAAGGTGTGCCGGGCCTGGCCAAGACTTTGACCGTGGCGACGCTCGCCCGGGCGATGCGCGGCACCTTCAAGCGCATCCAGTTCACTCCGGACCTGGTGCCGGCGGACCTGATCGGCACGCGGGTCTATAACCAGAAGAGCAGCGAGTTCACCACGGTGCTGGGTCCCGTCTTCGCCAATCTGGTGCTGGCCGACGAAATCAACCGCGCCCCCGCCAAGGTGCAGAGCGCGCTCCTGGAAGTGATGCAGGAACGCCAGGTTACCATCGCCGGCGAAAGTCATCGCGTGCCGGCGCCTTTTGTGGTGATGGCGACCCAGAACCCGATCGAGACCGAAGGCACCTATGCCCTGCCCGAAGCGCAGGTCGACCGGTTCATGATGAAGGTGCTGGTGACCTATCCCAACGAGGATGAGGAGTTCGTCATCGTCCAGCGCGTCACCGGCGGCGCCATCGATATCGGCGCGGTCACCGACACCGAAGCGCTTCTGGCGATGCAGAAGGAATCGCGCCGGACCTATGTCGATCCCTCGCTGGTGACCTATGCGGTCAAGCTGGTGGCGGCGACGCGTGAGCCGCGCAAGGCCGGCCTTCACGACCATGGCCGCTTCATCCTTTACGGGGCTTCGCCCCGCGCCACCATCGGCCTGATCGAGGCCGGGCGGGCGATGGCCTATCTCAGAGGCCGCGATTACGTGCTGCCCGCCGATGTGGTGGACATCGCCCCCGACGTGCTGCGCCATCGCGTGACGCCGTCCTACGAAGCGCTGGCCGAGGGGATTACCGCCGACAAGCTGGTCGCCGATATCATGCGCGGCGTGCCGCCGCCGGAGAAAGTGCTGGACAGCCGTGTCGCTGCAAACGCCTGAAACGGTCCTTCGCCGCCTTGACCTGAAAGTGGCGCGCCGGCTGGAGGGTCTCCTGCAGGGAGACCACCGCAGCGCGTTCCGCGGCCAGGGCCTCGATCTCGCCGACCTGCGCGAATATCAGTATCACGATGATCCGCGCCACATCGACTGGAACGTCACCGCGCGTTTGCAGACTCCCCATGTGCGCGAATATCTGGAGGACCGGGAGATCACCGCCTGGTTCCTGCTCGACATGAGCCCCTCGCTGGAATTCGAATCCGTCACGGTCTCCAAGCGCGCGGTCCTGGTGGAGTTCACCGCCCTGATCTGCCGGCTGCTTGCGGCCAAGGGCAACCGCACCGGCGCCATCCTGTTTTCCGGCAAGGTCGAACGGATGATCCCCGCCCGCGGCGGCAGGCGGCAATTGCTGGTGCTGCTGGACGCGCTCAGCCGCTATCGCCATGCCCGCGGACCCCAGAGCACCGACCTGAAGCGCGTGCTCGCCGACGCCGCCGGCGTCATCAAGCGCCGTTCGCTGATCTTCATCGTCTCCGATTTCATCACCGCGCCGGGCTGGGAAAAACCCCTGGGCCAGCTCGCCAGCCGGCATGACGTGATCGCGGTGCGGCTGATGGATCCCCTGGAGCTCAAGCTGCCCGATTTGGGCCTGCTCACCTTCCAGGATGCCGAAAGCGGCGAGCAGGTCTTTGTCGACACCCATGACAAGAGCTTCCGCGCCCGCTTCGCCACCATCGCGGAGAAGCGCGAGGAACAGTTGCGCGCGACCTTCTCGGCGGCGGGGGTGGACGCGCTCGAGCTTTCCACCGACGACGATATCGCGGATGCGGTGTTGCGCTTCGCCGACATGCGCAAGCACCGCTTCAACGCTCCGCTGGTGGCCCAATGAACGATTTCTTCTCCCACCCGAGTTGGGCCAAATTCACCGCTCTGCTTGGTTCGGCGGGCAGTTTCGCCCCCAAGCTCGGCTTCATCTGGCCAAGCTTCCTTTGGGGCCTGCTGTTTGTTCCCATCGCCATCCTGGCCTATGTCCTGTTGTTGCGCCGGCGCAAGAAGGGCGTGTTGCGCTACGGCAACCTGGGACTGGTCAAGCAGGCGATGAGCCAGATCGGCTGGAAGCGTCATGTGCCGCCGGCGCTGATGTTGGCGGCGCTTTCGCTGCTCCTGTTCGGCATGGCGCGGCCCACCGCCGAAGTGAGCCTGCCCTCCACCCGCGCCACCGTGATCCTGGCGATGGATGTCTCGGGCAGCATGCGCGCCGCCGACGTCAATCCCTCGCGCATGGAGGCCGCCCAGGCCGCCGCCAAGCAATACGTCAAGGATCAGCCCAAGGATGTGCAGATCGGCATCGTGGCCTTTGCCGCCACCGCCTTCCTGGTGCAGAATCCCACCACCGACCGCACCAGCCTGAACGCGGCCATCGACCGTTTCGAACTGCAGCGCGGCACGGCGGTGGGAAGCGGCATCCTGGTCTCACTCCAGACCCTGTTTCCGCAGGATGATTTTCCCATCAACAATTTCAACAGCGGCGGTTTCGGCAACGGCAATGGCGGCTATGGCTTTGGCCGCGGCGGTTATGATTTCAGCCAGCGTTACGGCGGGCGCGCCCTGGGCGACCGCCGTGGGGGAGCGCCCAAGAAGGAGCATGTGCCGGTCGAGCCGGGTTCCTACAAGAATGCGGTGGTCATACTCCTGACCGACGGCGCCACCAATGCCGGCTACGATCCGGTGGAGGCGGCGCGCATCGCCTCCAATTATGGAGTCAAAGTCTATACGGTGGGCTTCGGCACCACGCGGGGCAGCATTGTGGGTTTTGGCGGTTTCCAGATGCGCGCGCAGGTGGATGAAGACGCGCTCAAGAAGATCGCCGACATGACCAAGGGCCGCTATTTCCGCGCCGCCAGCTCCGACGAGTTGAAACAGGTTTATGGCGTGCTTTCCAAGCAGCTGATCATGGAAACCCAGCAGATGGAGATCACTTCCTTCTTCGCTGCGGGCGCGGCGCTCATGATGCTGCTGGCCGCCGGCCTTTCGGTGGCCTGGTTCGGCCGCGTCCTCTGATGCCGGCAAAGATGTGACGCAGCGGAAATTCTGCATCTGGATTGTCACGCCGGAAGGCTATCAGCACAGCCGCTGCTTCGAGGAGGTGGCGCTCAGCCTGCGCGATGCCTTTGCGGTGCTGGGCTATGATGCTCCCATTGTCACCGACGCCACGGAGGTGCGCGGCACCGCGATCACGCTGGGCGGCCATTTCCTGGCCCGCATTCCCCATCCCGAGGATTTGATCGTCTATAATCTCGAACAATTGGCCGGCAATGCCGCCTGGGTCGTGCCGGACTATCTCGACACATTGAAGCGCTTCCGCGTGTGGGATTATTCGGCGCGCAATGTCGCGGCGCTGGCCGAAAGCGGAGTCAAGGCGGCGCTTTGCGGCATCGGCTACATGCCATCGCTCACCCGGATCGCGCCCGCGCCGTCAAAGGACATCGATGTGCTTTTCATCGGCTCGATGAATCCCCGCCGCGCCGAAGTGCTGGAACATCTCATGGCCCAGGGCGCCGCCGTCCAGGTGGCATTCAATCTTTATGGCGATAACCGCGACGCGCTGATCGCGCGCGCCAAGATCGTACTCAACGTGCATTTCTATCCCGCCAAGCTGTTCGAGATCGTGCGGGTATCGTATCTGCTGGCCAACCGCGTCTGCGTCGTCTCGGAAACCGGCCAGGACAACGAACTGGAAGCGCCCTTCCTGGGGGGCGTCGCCTTCGCCGGCTATGGCGGGCTGGCCCCGGCCTGCCTGAAACTCTTGGGTGATCCGGCCGCGCGGGAACGCATCGCGGAGAGAGGCTTCGAGCAGATGCGCGCACTTTCCCAGGTCGAGATGCTGCGCCGCGCCCTCGATCAGACGCCCTAGAGCATTTCGCGCTTCCGTGAAACCCGAAATGCCCGGGCTTTCGTTTCGACGCGCTTCCTGGGGAGTTGCTTGGCGGCAGCGTAGCAACGCCGCACATTTCTGCTGGAACCGCGCTCCCCGCCCAAAAGAAAAAACGCCGCCGTGGGCCGGCGGCGTTTCCATCGCTATCGGCGGCTTACTGCCAGTCGCGGCTCACATGATAGTAATTATAGGCCTTTTCGCGGATGTCGCCCAGGCTGCCGTCATGCTTGGTGAGGTCGTTCAATTCATAGGACGGCGCGTTTTCCAGCTTTTCCTTGCTCAAGGGCACGACATAGCCGTCCTTGTCTTCGCGATAATCCAGCATCGACCAGGGAACCGGATAATATTTCTCGCCCATTCCAAGAAAGCCGCCAAATCCCAGCGCGGCGAACATGATGCGGTTGGACTGCTTGTCGAGGACAATGTCCTCCACCGTACCGATTTTTTCACCCCGGTCATTGTAGACGCTGGTGCCCTTTACCCGCGAAGCAAGAATCGCGGTGGTGTGACCGCTGCTGGTCGTCATGACATCCTCCATATTGGGTTCGTCTGACTAACGGCACGCGGAACGCTTTGTTCCCGCGCGGACCCATCCGAATTGAACATGCTGGTCCAATCGAACCTGTTGACGCGTGCGCAATCGCACAGGAACAATTCGTGGAAAAATTTTGACGGAACGTGGATGCCGCCCCGATGGTTAGGAGAGAGGGGCTGGGATAACCCAGCGAGGAACTTTATGACGAACCAGAACAACGATCAGTCACGTCAGCAAAATCCGTCCGGCCGTCAGGATCAGCAGAAAAGCGGCCAGCAGACCGGACAGCAGCAGGGCCAGCGCGGCCAGCAGGGCCAGGGCTCCCAGGATACCGGATCCCAAAGCTCCCAGGGCCAGGGCAGCCAGGGTTCACAAGGCTCCCAGGGCAAAAGCTCGATGGGCAGCCAGGACCAGAACAAGACCCGCTAATATTGCCGTTTCAAAAGAGCCCGGTCCGCCGGGCTCTTTTTTTTGTTCGGAACCGGGTGGAACCGGCCGGAAAAAGCACAGGTTTTTTGAAGGACTTCGGTCCCAAGGTGATTCATGGATATTCCGCTGGAACTGGCCTTTCACAACATGCCGCCGTCCCAGGCGCTGGCGTCTGCGGTGCGCCGTGAGGCTGCCGGCCTGGAAAGATTCTACGACCACATCATCGGCTGCCGGGTGGTGATCGAGATGCCGCACAAGAGTCACCGCATGGGCCAGAATGCGCCGGATGTACATGTGCTGGTCCGGGTGCCGGGACGCGAGATCGTTATCAGCCGCGAATTGGCGCATGGGCGGGACAGGAAGTCCGCCACCAACGCCTATGCCGTGCTGCGCGAGGCCTTCCGCGCCGTCGAGGGGCGGCTCAAGGATTGCCGCCGCCAGCAGCGCGGCGAGGTGAAAATGAAAGAAGCGCCGCGGCCCGGCCATGTGACCGAACTGGTGGCGGAAAGGAATTTCGGCTTTCTCGCTTCCCCGGACGGCGAGCAGGTCTATTTCCACCGCAACGCGGTCAGCGACGGCGGCTTTGATTTCCTGGAGGTGGGCGACGCAGTCGAATTCACCGTCGTGCTTGGCGATACCGGCCAGGCGGCATCGCGGGTCTGGCGCGCCGGCGCGATGAACCAGGGCGAAGCCCTTTCCCGGCACAACACGGGGGTCGATTAAGCCTCGACCGCAAAATGGGCCGGCGTTTCGCCGCGCCTCCATCTCTCCAGCATGATCTCATAGGCGCGCTCGACATAACGGGTGAAACGCACGGTATTGAACAGCGGCATGGCGGCGCGGTTGCGGGTAAGCTTGTCGCGGATGGAAGAGAGCAGGGCGGGGTCACGCGCCAGCCTTATCGCCAGCGCCTCAAAGGCTTCCGCGCCTTCCGTCACCAGCTCGGGCAGGCCGACGGCATGAAGCAGGCTTTCGGCGACCCGGCCGGGAAAAGCGTGTCCGCGCCGCGTGACCAGCGGCACGCCGGCCCAGAGCGCATCGCTGGCGGTGGTGTGGGCGTTGTAGGGCCGGCCATCCAGGAACAGGTCGGCCAGCCTGAGCCGCGCGAGATGCGCCTCAAGCTTTGTCACCGGCGCGAACAGGATGCGTGCGCCATCGACGCCCTGGCACTCGGCTTCCTGCCTGAGATTTTGCGCGAATTGGGGAAGGCCTTCGAGAAGCCATAAGACGCTTGCCGGCACTCCTCTCAATATCCGCATCCAGCAGGCAAACGTCTCAGGCGTGAGCTTGTACGAAGCGTTGAAATTGCAAAACACAAATCCGGTCCCGGGCAATCCCGCTTCGTGGCGGGAAGGAAGCTTCTGGGGCAGGCCGCGCCTGAAATCATTGGCCTGGTAGGAATGGGGCAGCCAGACGACCTGTTCGGTGTAGAAACGCCGCTCCCGGTCGGGGATAACGACGCGGTCGGCGAGAATGTAATCGATATAAGGCGCGCCCAGTGTCGCGGGAAAGCCCAGATAGTTGACCTGAACGGGGGCCGGCCGGTGCGCGAACACCCCCATGCGGTGATCGCCGAAATAGCCGTTGAGATTGACCAGGATGTCGATGCCGCTCTCCGCGACAAGGCGGGCGGCATCGCGGTCGGAACGCCGCGAGATATCCACGAAGCGGCTGAAAGCGGATTCCAGCCTTTGCCGCATGGGACTGAAATCGCTGCCGCCATTGTCGAAAGCGGTGATCTCGAAGCGTTCTTTGTCATGGGCCTCGTAAAGCCCGGCCATCAGATAAGCGGTGGCCTGCTCGCGGAATTCGCCGGAGACATAGCCGATGCGGATTTTCCCGGCGCCCGGTCGCGAGGCCGAAAGAGCCGGCTGGGCCGGATAGCGATGGCCGGCATGGATGACCGAACAGGCCTGAAGATCGGCCGGTGATTCCGAAACGGCCTGATAGACGAAAGGTTCGGTCACCTCCTTGCCGGCGCGTACCCCCGCGTCGAGGCGCGCCCTATCGGCCTCGAAATCGCGCCAGTCCCCGCCATATTGCTTGACCAGAAACAACGCGCCCAGGGCATAGGGACAATCGGCATCCAGCCCAACAGCCTTTTCCAAATCGCCGCGCGCCGTTTCATAGTCATGATTGTCCACCCAGGCCGCGATGCCGCGCGAATAAAGCGCCTCGACATAGTCGGGAGCGATCTCAAGCGCCTTGCCGTAGCTGGCGAGCGCTTCGGCGACGCGTTTCATCTCGCGCAAGACAACGCCGCGATTGGTCCAGGCATGGGGATTGCCGGGCGCGATGGCCAGCGCGCGGTCGTAGCTCGCCAGCGCTTCGTCCAGCCGGCGCTGATCGCGCAGCACGTTGCCCCGGTTGAACCAGGCGTCCGCCAGGCCGGGATCGATCGCGAGCGCCTTGTCGTGTGCGGCAAGCGCTTCCAGGGGCCGGCCCATGTCCCGGAGCACGCTGCCCTGATTGTCCCAGGCCTTCGCCATCATGGCGTCCAGCGCCACCGCCCGCTGGTAGCTCGCCAGCGCCTCGTCCCGCCGGTTCAGCGCCGCCAGGGAAATGCCGCGATTGTTCCAGCTTTCCGCGATGCGCGGCTCGACCGCCAGCAGGCGGTCGAAGCTTTCCACCGCTTCCGCGTGGCGCTTAAGCGCATGCAGTGTCGAGCCGCGATTGTTCATGGCCTGGATGAAATTGGACTTGGTCGCGATGGCGCGGTCGAAACTTTCCAGTGCCTCTTCTTCGCGGCCGAGGTCGCGGAGCGCATTGCCGCGATTGTACCAGGCTTCGGCGAAATCCGGCCGGACGGCGACGGCGCGGTCATAGCTTTCCACCGCCTGTTCGAGGCGTTTCAGGTCGCTCAAAAGGGCGCCGCGCTCGTTCCAGATATCAGCCGCCTGCGGTTCGCGCGCGAGCAGGGATTCGAAGCAGGCCAGCGCGTCGTCCGGGCGCTTTGCCGCCTGCAGCATCCGGCCCTTGAGCAGCAGCGCCCCGGCCTGGTTGTCCGCGATGGCGCGGTCAAGGACGGCCAGGGCCTCGGAAAGCCGGCCGTTGCGAAAAAGGGCGATCGCGGATTCGCTGACAAAGGTCAATGGTCTATCCGAAGGTCAGATGAGGCAGCACCCGCCAGTATGTTATTTCCATGCCGCCTGTCCACGGTCCTACGGGCCGCGCCTGCGGCGCAATCCCGTTTTTGCGACCCGGCAAGACCATGCTAGCCTGAACGCATGACTCAAATCCGAGCCGGTGCGGCGATAAGCTCCGTTTTTTTCGCCGCCGCCACCTTTCCCGCGCTCGCCCGGCCGATCGACGCACCCACCGTCACGGCGTTTCTGGCGGCTTGTGCCAAGGACAAAGTCATGTGCGGCGATGAGGTGGTCGGGCTGGTGAATGATGCCTATATCCCCGACCGCAGCGGCGATGTCTGCCTCAGCGACGATCAGCTCGACCAGCCCGGCACCATCTCGCTGGTGATCCTGAAATATCTGCGTGACCGCCGCGACCTCGCCCGGCTGAAGCCGGCTGAGGCCATTCTGCAGGTGGCGACTGTCCTCTATCCCTGCATTGACACCAGCCCCGAGCCGGATGGTCCGGATTCAGATGGCCCAAATTCAGGCGGCCCGAATTCAAGCACTCCTTAGCGGGCCGCGACCGCCTGATCGCCGGTGGTGTCCTCATTCAACCGGTCCCAGGCCCAGCGCTGCCTGGGGTCCTGGCGTTCGAGCCAGACATAATGGCTCTGGGTCCAAGGCCGCACCTCGTCCGAGTCGCTGTCGAGCACAAAGTCTCCCCGGTCGGTGGCCACGGTGAGGATGGCGTGACGTTCCTTGGCCTCTGTCAGCACCAGGGCGATGCGCAAGGCGCCGGCCGGCAAGCCGGCCTCCAGCAGCGCCTTGCGCTTGGTCAGCGCGAAATCCTCGCAATCGCCGTAACCGTCGGCGGCGATGGTCCAATATTCGGTGATGCCGTAATGCTTCTGGTCGTCTTCATAGGTGATGGCATTGTTGGCATCGCGGTTGACGCGATTGAGCAAGGTCCAATTGTCCTGCGTCAAGACAAGGGCCGTGGCCGCGCTTTTGGACGCCTCGCATTGGTCGGAATGGCGCAGGCAGAAACCGATATAGCCTGCCGGGATCGGTCCCAGGCGGCTGGTCTCCGGCAACGGCGCGGCGAAGGGGATTCCATCATTGCTCTGAGGCTGGAGCGCAACATCGCAATCGGGCGGCATCGCGGCACAGCCACCCAGCGCCGCCAACAGCATGACGGCACAGAAAGAAAGAACTCTCGGCATGACCCACCTGTTTGCGGGTCACGCTAGGTTCGAGGACTTAAGGCCGGCTTGCGACGCTGCGCCGGAGCGCCGGCGCTGCCGCGGTTTCCCGGATCATGCTTAGCGAGCGGTAAATAATGACGGTCAACTTGATGCGGTCATGCCGCGGCGCGCTCGTCATCCCGTTTCGTGCCGCGGCTGAAAGGCACGATCGCCGCCACGGTCTGGCTTGCCTGTTTCATCCGGTTTTCGGCCGTCTGCCAAGTGAGTTCGCTCAAGGTGGCGGTGTAGTCGGCCCAGTCGCCCAAGGCTTCCCGGAAGAAATCCTGCTGCAAGGCGAGAAGCTCCAGGGAATCACGCTTGAGGCGGCTCGCCATCTCCGTCCGCCGTTCCAGCCGGCGCTGGGTGAAGGCGAGCGTCTTTTCGTGCGAAGCGCGCAGGAATTCCCGCATGATCGCCTGATTTCGCTCTCCCGCTTTGGTGAAACAATCCATCCAGCCCTGCAATGGGCTCTTTGTGTCCGATGCCATTCGAACCTCCGGTGCGTTTCCTGAAAACCCCCGCACAGGCCGTGAACGGGCTTTGGCCGCCGCCGTTCCACCAAATATTATTTTTTGCGAAAGCCGGCGTCGTGACGGTTGGATGAACATCCCATGCCGCAAATCAGCGATGG
The DNA here is from genome assembly GCA_964511505.1 of uncultured Rhizobium sp. Classification (GTDB taxonomy): domain Bacteria; phylum Pseudomonadota; class Alphaproteobacteria; order Micropepsales; family Micropepsaceae; genus Rhizomicrobium. The sequence continues at coordinate 35,624 of CAZEFQ010000175.1, read as the reverse complement.
CTGAATTTGAAAACGGTCTGTTCGTGCATGGGTTTTCCCGGATCAAGCACCATGGAGGGGAAATTGGGGTGGTTGATGGCATCCAGGTAATTCTGGGTTTCCAGGCTCATGGAATAATAAGTGCGATAGGTCTTGCCGCCCTTGCCAATGCTGGTGCGGTCGCCGATGCCGTCGCTGTAAAGTTGCATGCAAGGTTCGGTGGTCGAGACATCCATCACGATGCCGGTCTTGGGATCGCTGAGGCGCGCCGCCGGGCGCAAGGTTCCCGGCCGGCCGTTGATCACCATGTTGATGTCCAACCCGCCGCGCATGGCGATCTGAGGGAAACTGGAATGGAGCACATCGCCGATCCGCGTGCCTTTGCGGAAATCGAGCGGCGTGCCGTCCACCGGCAATATCTCGCCGGTTTCCAGATTGTCGGTATCGGCGGGGGTGAATTTGTCGGCGAAAACCTGCAACGTCTGGTCGGAGATATCGCCATTGCCTTCGCCCTGCAGCGCGAAATAGGAATGGTTGGTCAGGCTGACAATGGTGGGCGACTGGGCCTTCGCCTGATAATCCAGCTTCAATTCATTGTTCCGTGTCAGCGTGTAGGTGAGGGTGACGTCCAGCGCGCCGGGAAAGCCGCCATCGCCGTCCGGGCTGTGCAGGGTCAAAACCAGGCTGGGCTCCGCGCCGTCCTGCATCTTCCCGGTCCACACTTTGCCCGCATAGCCGGCGGTGCCGCCATGGATCACGAATTTGGCGTCCGGGTTGGTTTTTTCCAGCTGATAGGTCTTGCCGTTGAGGGTGAAGCTGCCGCCATGGCTGATGCGCCCGGCGACCCGGCCGATCACCGCGCCATAGACCGAACCTTTCTCATAGGAAGCAAAATCGTCATAGCCCAGCTCCACATCGGTTTTGCCGCCCTGCGCATTGGGCACATAGAGATTGACGATGCGGCCGCCGAAATTGGTGATGCGCGCCTCCAGTCCGCCCGCGCCTTTCAGGGTGTAAAGTGTGATCTTGTCGCCTTTGGCCGAAGTCCCCCAATCCCGGGCGGTGATGTTCTCGGCGCGCGCGCCCGCAGCCAGCAGCGACAGCGTCGCGGCGGCGGCCAGAATATTCATGCCCATCCTCATCGTTCCCTCCTTTGTTGTGTCGTCTATTGTGCCGGCACCAATCTCACCACCATGCCGGCGGTCGAGGCGGAAAGCGCCAGTCCGGTCCCCGCGCCGGTGGGATTTTGCAGCAGAACATAAAGCAGCCCATCCGGCCCGGTAATCACGTCCCGTACCCTTCCATATTCCTTGAACACGGGTTCCTGGGCCGTGATCTTGCGCCCATCCACTTCCAGGCGCAGCAATTCCTGGCCCGCCAGCGCCGCTACGAACAGATTGTTCTTCCAGCCCGGATAACGGTTGCCGCTGTAAAAGCTGATCCCGCTGGGCGCGATGGTGGGGGTGTAGAAGGCGACCGGCGGATCGGTGCCCACCGCCGTCTGCTTGAACACACCGGGCTCCAGCCCCATGGACGCCAGGCCCCAGCCATAATTATGGCCTTTGTCGATCACGTTGATCTCATCGCCGCCGGTGGGACCATGCTCGGATTCCCAGAGATCGCCATTGACCGGATTGAAGGCGAGGCCTTCGGGATTGCGATGGCCCAGGCTCCAGATCGACGGCCAGGCGCCGGGAACGCCGACAAAGGGGTTGTCCTTGGGAATCGAGCCGTCCTCGTTGACGCGATGGATCTTGCCCAAAGGCGTCGAAAGGCTCTGGGCATTGACCATATTGTGCCGTTCGCCCAGCGAGAAGAAGAGATGGCCCTTGCCGTCGAACAGGAAGCGCGAGCCGTAATGGTCCGAGGTGGTGGTGTAGAGCGAATTGGGAGCGCGGAAGATTTCGTGATTGTCCGTCCACTGATTATCCCGGATATGGCCGCGCACCAGGACCGTCATGGTCGGCGGAGCGGGATTGGGGGCGGTGTCGCTCCCCGGCGCCGGCGTCACCCCCGGCTCGACCTCGGTGTAGGAGAGATAGACCCAGCCATTGTGATACGCCACGTCCAGCATACCGCCGTCCTGGCGCACAAACACCTTGGGCGTGCCTGCGACCGGCGCAGGTGAAAGCTTGCCGTTTTCGATCACACGCACGGCGCCCGTGCGCTCGGTGACCAGCAGGCGTCCGTCCGGCAGGAAGGCCTCGCCCCAAGGTGTTTCCAGCCCGGCCGCCACCACCTCAAGCTTGAAGGTCTGCTTCTGGCTGTGGATCACCTGGCCGTCGGGATTGGGCACAAAAGGCGGTGCGGCTTTGAGCCGTCCGCCCTGGATGCGCAGATAGGCGATGGTCTGGCTGATTTCCTCGTCGCTCAGGCGGCCGGCGAAGGAGGGCATCTCGCTGTTGGGCACGCCGGTCTTGATGATCTGGCGCAGCTGGTCGTCGGAATGACCGGAAAGCACCGCCTCGGTGAACAGGCTGGGTCCGCGCCCGCCTTGCAGATTGTTGCCATGACAGGACTGGCAATTGGCCTGAAAGGTGGCCGCGCCGGGAAGCGGTGGGCCGGCGGGCCCGCGCGCGGGCGGTGGCGCCGGGGTCTGCGCCAACGTGGGCCCGGCCATCAAGGTGCAAAATAAGGCGAAAGTTGCGGTTCTCATGTCAACCTGGCGAGGCGCCCTGGATATTCAGGCGCAGCAAATAGATGGATTGGGTAGCGGTCATGAAGAGGTGATCGCGCTTGGGCCCGGCGAAGCAGAGATTGGCGCAACCCTCCGGCAATCTTATGCGTCCGATCAGCTTGCCGTCGGGATTCCACACCGTCACGCCGGCATAGCCCAAGGGCGCCGCCGATCCCGACCAGATGTTGCCGGCGCGGTCGGCCCGCATCCCGTCCGGGCCGCAGCGCACGCCGTCCACCATGCAATCGGTGAATAGTTTCAGATTGGCGATGCCGCGCCCGCGCACATCGGCGACAAAAATCCGCCCGCCGCGGATGATATAGAATTTGCTGCAGTCATAATTGAAACAGAGGCCATTGGGGGCGAAGCCGGTCTCGAAGGGCAGCACCACGTCCACGCGTCCGCTCGCCTTACCGCCATCGGGATCCCAGCGATAGACATTGGCGGGCAGCGTCTGGTGCATGCCGCCGGCGAGCGCGAGCCCCACGCCGGTATTGCCGATGGAGGGATCGCGCACGCCACCCTGGTTGGTGGGGCCGTCGCCCTGGTCGGGATGGCCTTCCGCCAGCGCGCCACCGAACATCGGATCGGTGAACCAGACGCTGCCGTCCTTGTGCGGGGCGAGGTCGTTGGGCGAATTGAACGGCTTGCCCTCGAAATTGTCGGCCAGCACGGTCATGGAGCCGTCGATCTCCCAGCGGATCACCCGGCGGAAGAAATCCTGGCAAGAGAGCTGGCGGCCCTGATAGTCGAAGCTGTTGCCGTTGGTATTGAAGGAGGGCCGGCGGAAGACACTGACCCGCCGGGTATCCCAGAGATAGCGGTAAAGAGTGTCATTTTTGACGTCGCTGAAGATGGCGTATTGGCCTTCGCTGTTCCAGGCGGGACCTTCCGCCAGGTGATAGCCTGTCGAGACCCGATGAATCACTTCCTGGCCGATCAAAAGCCCGCCAAAAGAAGGATCAATGCGCAGCACATCGGGATCGGGCGAAATCGTCGGCGGCGCGCCGGGCGAAAAATCCCGCGGTGGCTCGCTGATCACGCTGCGGGGCGTGCCCAGCGCGGGCTTGGCCGCTTCCTGCGCCCTGCTTATGGCCGGAAGCAGGGCGGCACCGGCCGCCACTACGCTGCGGCGCGTCATTCCATTGTGCATTATTTCACGTCCAATTCTTTGCGCAGAAAGGCGATGGTGCGCTTCAGGCCATCCGCCCCATTGGGGGTGGCGAGCCGCGAGCCAAATCCGTGCCTCTCCCCTGGATAGACAACCAACTCCGCCGGGCCACCTAGTTGCCTGGCGGTATCTGCCAGGAATTTTCCTTCCATCACCGGGATCACCGTGTCGGCATCGCCATGCAGGATCAGCAGGGGCGGAAAGCGGGTCACCGGCCCCACACCCGGCCAGGGCATGCCGCCATAATAGATCACCGCCGCGGCGATTTTGGGATCGCGCGCCGAGGCCCCGCTGGCGAGCAGCGCGCCATTGGAAAAGCCCACCAGCCCCACTTTTCCGTTGGAATCTCCCCTCTTGATGAGTCCATCAGCCAGGTCGTCGACCAGCCTGGCCCAGGCGCCATAGCGCCGCTGGAACACGTCATCGCCATGATGCATGCCATAGTCGTCGGCAGGACTGTAATAATAGACCAGGTAGGCGTCGATGCCGTTCTCCGCCAGCGACAACGCATATTGGCTGTAGCCGGCGATCTGGACGTCGAAACCGCTTGCCCCATGGAGCAACAGGGCAGCCGGGCGCCTGCCATCTCCGGCCGCGCGGAAAAAGGTCACCGACACTTGGCGCTCTGTCGCGGGCAATGTGATCTTCCGGCCTTCGATGGCAAAGGCGCCGACCGGCAGCGCGCACAAGAGCCACGCGCAAGCCAGGATGCTCTTCCAGCGCATTCCGCTCCCCATTTTTGGCGCAGAATAGCGGGCAGGGCCGTTTTTGTCTCATCAGAAAGGGGTGGCCGCCGACAAACAAGATCAAAGGTTTATGGGCTAGGCCGCAAAAAATCACCCGCGCTCCGCAGAAGCGCGGGTGAGAGGATCGAGCGCGCTTAGCGGCTGTCTGACTTTATGGAGGCCGCCGCATTTGTATCGGCATCGGTTTGGGCGTCGATGCCCGTTTTGATCCCGGCGTTGTTGTGGGCAAGGCCCTTGGCGCTCATGCGATCCTCGGCGCGGGCATGACCGGTATCGCGATCCATCGCCGTCATGCCATTCGCATTCGCGTTTACTGAGCTATCGGCGCGAAGCCGCGTGTCCGTCTGACCGTTGATGCCGGCGGCCCCGGCATTCGTGCTGGCGCCGATATTTGTGTTGGCGCCGACGCCGATGCCCACACCCAGGCCGGCGGCGAAAGCGGGCGAGCCCATCGCAAATGTCAGGAGAATAGCTGTCAGGTAATTGTGTCTCATCGTCAACTCCCATCTTGTTCCCGTCCCCTGACTTGGAACGGCAGAGCGGCCGATCGGTTTCGTGTGAATTGGTGCGTCTCCGGGAACTTGCCGGAACCGCTCGTATGAAGCCGCGTTTCCGGACCGGCCTTAAAAGGGCGGGGAGCGGAAAAGACGGGAGCTCATGCATGTCTTCAAGAATGTGGCCAAAATGCGCAAGCCTGACTCTTATATTCACCGCCGGCCTGGCGCTGGCGGGTTGCGGCACCACGCCGGGTGACCGCGGACTCTCCGGCGGACTTTTGGGCGCCGGCACCGGTGCCGCCATCGGCGCCATGGCGGGCTCGGCGGGTGAAGGCGCGTTGATCGGCGGGCTGGGCGGCCTGGCGATCGGCGCCTTGACGAGTCCCGAAGCCCTCAACCTGGGCGACCCGCCCTGGCATCACACCGCGACGGCGCAATCGAGCCGCCGCAGCGCAAGCCGCGCGGCGCACGGCAATTGCACGGTCAGGGAAACAGCCACCGCGCGCATCACCACTTGCGCGAAGCCGCGCCGCCGGAGTTCTTGAGGCTGCTTCAGGCGATGGCGTCCAGAAGTGTTTTCAAGGCGCTGTCGGCCGCCTTCAAGGCATGGATATTGGCCTTGTAAGCGATGGATGCGGAAAGCTGGTTCACCACTTCCTGGGCGAGATCGACATTGGGCGCCGCCACCATGCCCTGGGCATCGGCATTCGGCGCCGTCGGATTATAAAGCAGGCTGTAACTTGGCAGCGCCGGAGCGAGCGCCGCCGTGACGCCGCCGCCGGGCAGGGGAGACTGCGTCACGGTGAGGGGCTGGTAGACGCTGCCCGGTGTCTGTGGAACAGGCTGCTGCGGTCCCGCCTGCGGCACCGGGCCGTCGGACTCCATATTGGCGACATTGGAGGCGCTGGCAACAAGGCGCAGGGAAGCTGCGGCCATTCCCGAAACAGCGATGCCCAAGGCACTGGTCATGGCTTAAGCGTGATCCGGCACGGCTTGCGCATCGGTTAAACGATACCAGCAAAGCTGCTTCTATCGTCCCGGTCTGTTTCAGATTGGGCCACTCCACGGCGACAATTCGGGCTTTCCGTCAAAGCGCCGAGGTCAGGGCTTGCTGGTCAGTTCGATCTTGCCTTTCGCATGCGCCGGCCGTTTGTCGATGGCGAGGTGCGCATCCCATCCCAGCAGGACCAGATAGCGCAACAATTTTTCAAAAGAGGTGGCTTCGACATTGCCGCGGGAAAGCGCCGAGATGCGCGCCTGGTCGGTGGCAAGAATGCGGGCGGCAAATTTCTGGGTCAGCTTGCGGGCCTTGAGTGTCTTGCCGATCAATTCCGCCAGTTCCACCTTCATCGCCCTCACCGAAGCGGCGACGTTCCGGTTATGGCGGTCGCTGTCGCTTTCCTGCGCGATGCGGGCGAGCCAGCGCGCCATCAGGGCGGTTTCGTTTTCCTCCGGCCTGGCGGCGCTGTCGGAGAAGGCCGCCACGGCCATCACCAGCCGGGTACGGGTGGCGGCATCGGGGATCATCGCCATGGCGCGATAGAGCGCCACGCCTTCCGGGCTTTCGACGAAGGACTCGAAACTGTCGGCCTCTTCGGCTCCGTGGCGGGAGAAATAATCGGGCGGAACCTCGAGCATGCGGGCGATGGCGGAAAGCCGCGCCGCCGGCACCGGGCTGACGCCTTTCTCGTATTTCTGCACCTGCTGGAAGGTTACGCCCAGCGCATCCGCCAGCGCCTGCTGGGTGAGGCCCAGGAACAGGCGGCGCCGGCGGATGCGCCGGCCGACATGGCGCCGCTTCTCCTGTCGCCCGCCGCCGTCCACAGCTAAAGCGCCTTGGAGAGGCCGAAGAAGAAACCGCGGCGGGCGCCGAATTGCGGCGCCCCCACACCCACCCCGGTGCCGTCGCGGATCTCATAGGTCTCGTCAAAGACATTGATGATATCGAAACGCGCCGTCAGCCCGCCCTGGACCGGGAATGTATGGCTGATGCCCAGATTGACGGTGATGTAGTCCGGCACCGAATCCCCGTTCGGCGTCGTTCCATCCCTCCGCAATCCCGATCCATACAGAAAATCGGTGGAGAGCACCGTATCCTCGATTCGATAGGAAATACCGCCGGACAGGCTGACGATCTGCTGATGGTCGAGCGGGATATAATGCGTGGCGATATAATCCAGGTCGCCGGGATCGAACTGGAATTCGCTGGAGACGATATTCTTGCCCGCGGCGCGTTCGTAGGCGGCGTTGAAATAGGCGCTGAAATCGTCATCGTTATAGTTGGCGGTGAATTCGGCGCCATATTGCCGGCCGCTCCGATAGTTGAATGGCGTCAAGATGATGGGGGCGCCGAACTGGCCTTCGTCCAGAAGATCGGAATCCGCCTTGAAATAGCTGTCCAGCCCCAGCGTGATCCGGTCGCTGATGTTCTGCTGGACCCCGGCATCGTAATAGTCCGCGTGCTCCGCCCTGGGCGTGGTGTCGGTATGGTCTGCCGCCGCGGTGCTGTTGTCGAACAGGGCGATGTCGGTGCTCGCCACATTCTCGTAAGGCGGCGGCGAGAAATAACGCGAATAGCCCATATGGAAGGTGGTGGTGCCGGTGGGTTTCCATACCAGGTTGGCCCGCGGGCTCACCTGGTTCTCCTTGGCGAAGGCGCTGTATTCGTCATAGCGCACGCCGAGATTGAGGGTGAGGCTGTCGAACAGCTTCCATTCGTCCTGGATATAGATGCCGAACAGCCAGGCATGCCTGGTGCCGCTATCCAGGACCGTGACCGGAATATCGGAAGTCTGGCAGGTCTCTCCCGGATCGGCGCAAAGAGGATTGTGGTTTGGACTGGCCGGGCCGCCGGAATCGGTCGGCAGCACCAGCGACGTGGTCCGGCTGATCAGGTCGTCGGCCTGATAAAGCAGGCCGAAGCGCACGGTATGATCCTCAATTCCGTGCCAGGCCCCTTCTGCCTGCACGCCGTAAGCCTCGTCGCGCTTGTAGGCGGCCTGGGCGATGCCGTTATAGAGAATGTCTCCCACATTGGCGCCCGGGGTGAAAAACAGGCTGGAGTAACGCCCGAAGAAGGAAATCTGGCTGTCCACCGGTCCGTCCGAGCGCAGATAGCTCAGGATTCCATAATGGGTGATCTCCCGTTGGCGTTCGTCCAGACTCTCCGACGCAAAAGCGCTCTGGCCATTGGCCTTGAGCAGATAATCGCCGCTGTCGGGCGAAAGCGGCCCCAGGCCGACAATGCCGTCGATCCCGCCGGGTTGAAGCCCTGGTGTGTTGGGGATCTGGAAGATGTCGTTGGAGCTGCCGAGAATTCCGGTGAGGCTGGAATTCCGGTCGAGGATATCCTGCAGGAAGACGAAGCCGTGCCATTGGGTGGTGTCGTCATGCAGCGGGTCGGACGCGCCGTCCGGGCTCTCCAGCCCCAGGCCGTTCTGGCTATAGTCGCCGGAGACGAAATAATTGAGCGAACCGATCGAGCCGCCATAATCGAAAGACGGCGTAAAGGTCTTGTGACTGCCGCCATAGGCTCCGATCTGTCCGCCTTCCGTGAAAAAGCCGGTCTTGGTCTGGATATCGACAATACCGCCGGTCTGGTCGCCATATTCGGCGGGCAGCGCGCCGTCGATCAGCCGCACATTCTCCGCCAGCCTGGGATCGAGCGTCTGTCCGAACACCGATATGCCTTCCGGCAGGATCACGCCGTTGAGCCGGTATTGCAGGCCGGCATGTTCGCCGCGGACATGCAGCTGACCGAAGGAGTCCTGGGCCACACCCGGTGTCTGCAGGATCACGGCGTTGAACTGGAGATTCTGGCCGCCGGGAAAGGCGCTGATATCGGCGGCGGTGACGGTATAGGTGGAGGCGCCGAGCTGGGTCTGGATCGCGTTGCGCGCCTCGCCCAGCCGCTGGGCGGTGACGGTGATGCTTTCCACCGGCTCCTGGGCGAAGGCGGCGGCGGCGGTCAAAAGCAGGGCGCCGACGGCGCCGGTATAAAGCGAAAGATGCATGACATGCCCCTGAAGGCGGCCGCAGGAACGCGGCCTGAATTGCGGAATGGCGTGGCCGGCGAATGGGCGTCACCGCCCACAGCTTGCACGCGCTCGATGCTCGCAAATCAGGCTTGCGGCGGGGCTCGTCCGCGCCAGCTATGGGAGACCGCATCATAATGCGGCAAGACCCCCAAAATGGTCTCGATGGTCGAGACCGAAGCCATCGGCAGGAAGAAGACGATCGTGTTGGGCGCGACATACTGGCCGCCATAGAGCAACTGGCAGAGCGGACAAGTGTCCGGGCTGTCCGGCAAGGAGTTGTTCTTCTTTTGACCTTGGATTTTTTCCGCCGCGGCGGCGTCATCCCCCTGCACAAGGGTTGCCGCGGCGATCTCGCGCAGGAAATGTATATGGGTTTGCGTGACGTAGCTTTGCAGCAGGAACGTCAACAGCATCACGCCGGTCAACAGGAGGCGGACGGGACGCCTCAGCAATCTTTTACGGGGCAGAGCGTGAGTCACGGGCTCATTCACGCCATGGAACGACGCGCGGGAAATTATCGCAGGCGGCGAGCCGAGTCACGCATATGCCGGATTTGCGGTGCCGCCACACCGGCTCTTTGCAAATTTGCCGGTTTGCCGGCAACGCGCCGCCGCCGTCCACAACCTCATGGCATCGCGGCATGACGCCTTGTCCGATCGGCGTTAGGACTTTCCGGAATTCCGGCCGCCGCGGACGCAAACCGGCGGTGCTTACAGCCGACAGGCGCTCTTCCCGCAAGGATCGATGCGCCGGTTAACAAATTTACAGTCCGGCGGCGGCTGGCGCGGCCTGCCGATATGCTTTAATATCCACGCCATACAACCAACAGGCCTGGACATAAGGCCAGGGCATAAGGTTGGGGGCGACAAGGCATCATGGCGAAAGCCGCGGCAAGGACCGGTGGGGGATTTCTGGGATGGCGCCTGATCGCCATCCTGGTGATGCTTGCCTTCACCTTCCAGTCCTTTGTGGCGCAGACCCATATCCATGAATCCGCGCCGCCTGCCAGCATCCAGCTGATCAAGGACCTGGGACACAACAAATCCCCGGTCGACAATTCCCCGCTGGATTGCCCCTTCTGCCAGGCGGTCGCCCATGACGGCCTCTTCTTCGTGCCCGACGCGCCCGTCCTCTTCCTGGTGGCGCAATGGGTGGAAATGGCGGCGCCGCATTTCTTCCTCGCCGACCATTCGGCCGACCCCAATCACAATTGGCGAAGCCGCGCTCCTCCCACCACTGACCGGTAACGACCCCCACGCCGCTTTTGCGGCGTGCATGAGCGTTCCGCGCGTCCTTGCGCGGGACGGATGTCATCCGTCAGTGGAGTTTCGTCATGTCCGTGAACGACAATGCGCAACGTTAAGGTCCTTCTGGCGGGCTTGCTGCTGTCCGGCTGCGCCGCGGGGTTGCTCTCCGGTTGCGCCGTGGGGCCCGACTTCAAGAAACCTGCTCCGCCCGAGGCCGGCAGCTACACACCCACACCGTTAACCGGCGCGGTGGCCACGCCGGGCGTCACCGGCGGCGAAGCGCAGCATTTCTCCAATGGCGGCGACATCGCGGGCGACTGGTGGACCTTGTTCCATTCCCCGGCGCTGGATTCCCTGATTGCCCAGGCGCTCAAGAACAATTCCGATCTCAAGGCCGCGGCGGCGGCGCTGCGCTCGGCGCACCAGACCGCGCTGGCCGGGAGCGGCGGCTTCTTTCCCAATATCGCGCTTGCCGCCAACGCCAGCCATTTCGAGCAGCCCGCCCAGACCTTGGCGCCGGTGCCCGCCAACAATGCCTTCCAGTACGACCTCTTCACGCCGCAGCTGAATATTTCCTACATGCCCGATGTCTTCGGGCTTCAGCGCCGGACCGTGGAGTCGCTGGACGCGCAGGCGAGGGGCGCGCGCTACCAGATGATGGCGACCTACAACACGCTGGTGAACAATGTGGTGGTGACCGCCATTCAAGAGGCTTCCACCCGCCAGCAGATCGAAGCCACCAATGAGATGGTCGCGGCGATGAACAAGTCGCTCGACATCCTCAAATACCAGCTCGACAAGGGCTATGCCTCCGGCGCCGATTATGCCGCGCAGAAGGCGGCGACCGCGGCGGCGGCGGCCACGCTTCCGCCCTTGATCAAGCAGGACGCCCAGTTGAAAGACCAGCTGGCGGTGCTGGTGGGCCGCTTCCCCAGCGACCAGCCGCCGGAAAAAATCGACCTGGCGGCGCTGAAACTGCCGGAGGAGATTCCGGTGAGCCTGCCCTCCCAGCTGGTGGAACAGCGCCCGGATGTGCTGCAGGCCGAGGCCAACCTGCAAAGCGCCAGCGCCCAGATCGGCGTCGCCATTGCCAACATGCTGCCCAACCTCACCCTGAGCGGCCAGGTGGGCAGCAGCGCGCTGGTGATCAACCAGCTTTTCGCCGACGGCACCGATTTCTGGAATGCGGGCGCCACCATCGGAGCCACTTTGTTCGACGGCGGCGCGCTCTATCACACCGAACAGGCGGCGCGCGCCAATTACGACCAGGCGGCCGCGCAATATCGCTCGACCGTGCTGGCCTCCTTCCAGAATGTGACCGACAGCCTGGCCGCCTTGGAGCAGGACGGTGCCGCCCTCAAAGCCGCCGCCGATGCCGACGGTGCGGCCAAGTCGGCCTATGACATCGCGCAATATCAATTGCAGAAGGGCTACACCAACACGCTGGGGCTGCTCTCGGCCGAACAGGCCTACAACCAGGCCCATATCGCGCTCTTGCAGGCCCAAGCCGGCCGCTATGCCGATACCGCCGCGCTGTTCCAGGCGCTGGGCGGCGGCTGGTGGCACCGCACCGATATCGGAGAAGCCAATGCGAAATAAATCCCTGCATCTCGCTCTGCTGCTGGCCCTCTCACTTCTCTCGGCCTGCGGCAAGTCTGAGAACGCCCCGCCCGCCACCGGCACCAATGTCCGCCTTACCGACGAACAGCGCCGCAACATCAAGCTTTTCACGGTGACCGCGGGCCGCTTCCGCAAGACGGTGGATACGACCGGCGTCGTGGATTTCGACAATGACCAGGCCACTGCGATGCTGGCGCCTTTCTCCGGCACCGTGTCGCGGCTTTACGTGCAGCCGGGCGCCACGGTGAAGAAAGGCGATGCCCTGGCGGCGGTGGTGTCGCCCGATTATGCCGGCGCGGTGTCCACCTACAGGAAGGCGCTGGTCACCGCCCGCAATGCCCGCAAACTGGCCGATCTGGACAAGGATCTCCTGGCGCACCAGGGCGTCTCCGCCAAAGAGGCCGAGCAGGCCGAGACCGACGCTGCCAGCGCCGAAGCCGACCGCGACGCGGGGCTGCAGGCGTTGCAATCCCTGGGCGCCGATCCCGAACTGATCCGCGACACCGAAGCCGGCAAGGCCACTGCGGCGGTGGAGGGCACTATCCGCTCCCCGATCAGCGGAACCGTGGTGGAAAAGCTGATCCAGCCCGGCCAGCTTTTGCAGGCCGGCACCACCCCGGTCTTCACCGTGGCCGACCTCTCCAAAGTCTGGGTGATGGCGCATATCTTCGATGCCGATCTCGGCGCCGTGCATCCGGGTGACACCGCCCAGGTGACTGGCGCCGGGCGCAGCTTGAGCGGCACGGTGGACAATATCGCCGCCGAAGTGGATCCCAACACCCGCTCCATCGCCGTGCGCGTCGTGGTCAACAATCCCGGCGATTTCCTCAAGCGCCAGATGTATGTGCAGGTGCGCATCCAGGACCGCGAGCAGACGCCCGGCATTCTCATTCCCGTCTCCGCCATCATGCGCGACGACCAGAACCTGCCCTATGTCTATGTCGCCGAGTCCGATGGCAGCTTCGCCCGCGCCCGGGTGACGCTGGGTTATCGCAGCGGCGATCAGTACGCCATCTCCGCCGGATTGCGCCCCGGCCAGCAGGTGGTGACCGACGGCGCCCTCTTTCTGCAATTCATGCAACAGCAATGAGCGAGCATCCGACTCCCGAGCATTTGTCCCATCCCCAGCCCAGGCGCTCGGTGATGAACCGGGTGGTCACCGCCGCGCTCGGCCAGAAGCTGCTGGTGGCGCTGATGACCCTGATCCTGGTCGGCGCCGGCATCCGTGCGCTTTCCCGCCTGCCGGTGGACGCCTATCCCGACCTTTCGCCGCCCCAGGCGGAGTTCATCACCCAATGGCCGGGCCATGCCGCCGAGGAAGTGGAGCGGCTGATCACCGTGCCGCTGGAACGGGGCATGAGCGGCATTCCCCACATGACGGCGCTGCGGTCCACATCGCTTTATGGTCTCTCGGACGTGGTCATGACCTTCGAGGACGGCACCGACAATTATTTCGCCCGCCAGCAGGCCCTCAACAATCTCGCCGATGTATCGCTCCCAAGCGGTGTCTCGGCATCGCTTTCGCCGCTGAACTCGCCGTCCGGCCTGATCTACCGCTATGTCCTGCAGAGCCCCGACCGTTCGCCGATGGAATTGAAGACGCTCGACGATTGGACCGTGGGGCCGGCCTTCCGCTCCGTGCCCGGCGTGGCGGACGATTCCGGTTTCGGCGGCGGCGACATGCAATACCAGGTGCTGCTCGATCCCGCCAAGGTGGCGGGGGCAGGACTTTCCGCCACCCAGGTCGAAAGCGCGCTTGGCGCCAACAATGGCAATGCCGGCGGCGGATTCTATTCCCAAGGGGGCCAGTTCTATTATGTGCGCGGCGAAGGGCGCATCGCCACCCTGGAAGATATCGGCAATGTGGTGGCCGCGGTCAACAACGGCACGCCGGTCCTGGTGAAGGACTTGGCCAAGGTGCAGATCGGCATCGCGCCCCGGCTGGGCGAATTCGGCTACCAGAAACAGAATGACGCGGTCGAAGGCGTGATCCTGATGCTCAGGGGCGAAAAGACCCAGGACGTGCTGCAACGGGTCGAAGCCAAGACCAAAGAACTCAACGAGCAGATCCTGCCCAAGGACGTGAAAGTGGTGCCTTTCTACGACCGCACCGACCTGGTCAAGGAAACCACCGGCGTGGTGGAAGGCAATCTGCTGCGCGGCATGTTCCTGGTCGTGGCGGTGCTGATCTTCTTCCTCTACGACGTCAAGGCGGGGCTGATCGTGGCGGCGACCATACCGCTCGCCTTGCTCTTCGCCTTTGTCTGCCTCGACGTGCAAGGCGCTTCGGCCAATCTTCTTTCCATCGGCGCCATCGATTTCGGCATATTGGTGGATGGCGCGGTCTTCATGGTGGAGAATATCTTCCGCCAGATCGCGCTCAGGGAAGGAAAGCCCTTCAACCTCTTCGAAGTGATCCGCGATGCCGCCGCGGAAGTGGACCGGCCCCTGGTCTATGCCGTGGCGGTGATCGTGGTGGGCTTTTTGCCCATTTACGTCTTGACCGGGCCATCCGGACTTCTGTTCAAGCCGATGGCCGATACCATGATCTTCGCCCTGGTGGGCTCGCTGATCCTGACCTTGACGCTTCTGCCGGTGCTTTGTGCCTGGTTCATGCGCGACGGGGTCCGGGAAAAGCGCAACAAGGCTTATGACTGGATCAAGGAGCGCTACACCAGGGGGCTGGATACCTGCCTGGCCCGGCCCTGGAAGACCACCATCGCCTCGGGCGTGCTGCTCGTCCTGTCGCTGGCGCTGGTTCCCGGCATCGGCGCCGAGTTCATGCCGCACCTGGATGAAGGCGCGCTCTGGGTGCGCGCCACCATGCCCTACACCATCTCTTATGATGAGGCGTCCAAGATGGCGCCCAAAATTCGAGACGTCATCCGTTCCTTTCCCGAGGTGACCATCGTGGGCTCCGAGTTGGGCCGGCCGGATGACGGTACCGATCCGACCGGTTTCTTCAACTGCGAGTTCTATGTGGGGCTGAAGCCTTATTCGGAATGGTCCGGCGATTACCGCGACAAGAAGGCCCTGACCGCCGCCATGGACAAAAAGCTCGCCCAGTTTCCCGGCATCATCTTCAATTATACCCAACCGGCCGAGGACGCCGTGGACGAAGCCGAAACCGGATTGAAAAGCGCGCTCGCGGTGAAGCTGTTCGGCAGCGACCTCAATGTGCTCCAGGCCAAGGGCAAGGAGATCAAGCAGGTGCTGCAGAATGTGCGCGGCATCACCGACGTGACCCTGGTGCAAGAGCTTGGCCAGCCCAGCCTCTCGATCAAGATCGACCGCGCCAAAATCTCCCGTTATGGCCTCAATGTCGACGACATCAATGGGTTGATCCAGACCGCCATCGGCGGCGATGTGGCGACGCAAGTGGTGCAGGGCGAGCAGGAATTCGATCTTGTGGTGCGGCTTGAGCAGCAATACCGCGACAATCCCGAGGAGATCGGCAATATCCCGGTGGCGACCGCTGGCGGTCAGCAGATTCCATTGAAGGAACTGGCCGATATCTCGGTGACCAACGGTGCGGCGTTCATCTATCGCGAAGCCAATTCGCGCTTTATCGGGGTGCAATTCTCGGTGGAGGGCCGCGACCTGGCCAGCGCCGTTGGTGACGCCATCCGGCAAGTGAAGCAGAAGGTCAGCCTGCCACAGGGCTATCGCGCCGATTGGGGCGGCGAATACACGGAATATACCGCCTCCAGCCGCCAATTGGGCGTTATCCTGCCCCTGACCATCTTCCTGATCTTCCTGCTCCTGTTCATGCTCTACAGCAATTTCAAATTCCCTTTCATCACGGTGGCCGGTGTCATCCTGTCGGCGCCGGTGGGCGGATTGCTGGCCCTGTTCGTCACCGGGACGCCGTTCTCGGTGTCGTCGGGGGTGGGATTCCTCGCCTTGTTCGGCGTTTCGGTGCTGACGGCGGTGGTCTATATTTCCTGTGTCAATGAATTGCGCCGCGACGGGATGCCGGCGGAACAGGCGATCCGCGAAGGCGCCATCCTTCGCCTGAGACCCATCATGATGACGGCCCTGGTGGCGTCGCTGGGCCTCCTGCCGGCCGCGATCGCCACCGGGGTGGGCACGGATTCGCAAAAGCCCTTTGCCCTGGTGATCGTGGCGGGGCTGATCACCCGGCTCGCCATCAGCGTCTATCTGATGCCGGCGCTTTACCTCCTGGTGGCGCGGCCCGACGACCGGCTGGAAGTTTAGCCCTTGCTCCGGCTGCCCGGACCGGGGTCTAAGTTCAATAATCCCGTGAGCCGCATTGCGAGGAAAAATGGCTGAGTGGCAGGAAGAAGGCGAAGGGCGTATCGCAATACGGCCGAGCCTTTTGACGAACCAGTCGGCCATTTTTGCCGCAACCCGAAGGGACGCGGGTCTTTTGCTTCCTGGCGTCCGTACGCGGTCGCTACGGATCGCTCGTCGCTCATGGGCTATTCAAGCCCGCATCGCTCCTCGCTCCCGGCCAGAAGCCAAAATCCCCAGCGTTGCGGCTACGGGATTATTGAACTTAGACCCCAAGGCAGAGGAGGCGGCATGACCAATGCCTTGATCGTGATGCCGATCGCGCTGGGCGCGTTCGCCGCAACCATGCTGGGCGGCTGGCTTGCCATTTCCCTGCGCGACCGGCTTCATCTGGTCCTGGGCTTCAGCGCCGGCGCGGTGATCGGCCTGGCCTTCTTCGACCTGATGCCGGAGGCGGTTGAAACCGGCGCCGATTGGGGCTCCCGCGCCATCTTCCTGTTCTCGGCCCTGGGGTTTTTCCTCTATGCCGTCATCGACCGGGCGGTGCTGTTGCATGAATATGGCCATCATCATCACCATCATCAGGATCCTGGACATGCCCCTGCGGAGGAACGCGGCTGGATCGGCGCCGCCGGTTTCTCCGCCCACAGCCTCCTGGACGGTTTCGCCATCGGCATCGCTTTTGAATCCAGCCCCGCCATCGGCATCATGGTCGCCGTCGCGGTCCTGGTGCATGACTTTTCGGACGGCCTCAACACCGTCAATGTGGTGTTGAAAAGCGGCGGCAATGGCCGGACCGCCCTGCGCTGGCTGGTGCTGGATGCGGCGGCTCCGGTCGTGGGAGCGGCGGCGAGCCTGCTGTTGCGATTGCCGCAAGCAAGTCTGGCGCCGATTCTCGCCGTCTTTTCCGGCTTCTTTCTTTATATCGGCGCCAGCGACCTGTTGCCGGAAAGCCATCACGCCCACCCGCGCCTCTTGACCACCATCGCCACGCTTCTGGGGGCGGCAACACTGCTGTTCGCCACACAACTGGCGCGATGAGTTCAGAGCCTAGGGCTCGAGAATGCAGGCCGCCAACGGTCCCAGACGCCCCGCCTGTTGATCGACCGCGCCGGTGGAAAACAGGATCCGTCCTTCCCTGGGCGCATCGCAGCTCACCGCCGCCTTGCCCAGATTGAAAATACACCGGATCAGGCCGTCGTCCCGGACCCGGTCGAAACCGAGAAGGGGCGGTTCCAACTCCAAGGAACGAAAAGCACCGTATCGCAGCACGGGACTGGAGCGGCGCAATTCCATCAACTCGCGCGCCACCGTCAGGACCGAATCCGCGTCTCCATTCTGCCCGGACACGGCGCGCTGGACATGGTCCTCCGGGATCGGCAGCCAGGGTTCGACGGTGGAAAAACCCGCATGAGGCCCATTCGCGTCCCAGGGCATCGGCGTCCTGGCGCCGTCACGGCCCAGCGTCGCCGGCCAGTTGGCAATCGCCTCTGGGTCGCGCAGCCGCTCGAAGGGGATATTCGCCTGCGGCAGGCCAAGCTCCTCGCCCTGATAGAGGAAGACATTTCCCCGCAAGCTGAAAAGCAGCGTCAAAAGAAGCCTGGCCCATTCGCCGGAGGACGCCGGGTCGCCCCAACGGCTGACCACCCTGGGCGCGTCGTGATTGGAAAAGGCCCAGCTCGGCCAGCCATCCTCCTCCGTCCAGGCCGACAGGGTCTCATTTATCAATTCGGGCGTCACCCTGTCGGCATAGAGGAAGTCGAAACCATAAGAGGTGTTGAGACGCTCATTGCCGTGCGTGAAGAGCTTCATTTCCCGGATGGCGCCTTCGCCGCCGATCTCGGCCACCGTGAAACGGTCGTCGCCAAAGTCGCGCATCGTCCGGCAAAGGCTTTCCAGGAACGCAATCATCTCCGGCTGGGACTGGTTGTGCACATGGTGCTGGAAGTCGAAAGGACGCTTGCGCGCGACCGGCGGCACGGCAGCCGGGGGGTTGTCGGTCAAGCGAGGATCATGCATCGCGAAGTTGATGGCATCGAGGCGGAAGCCGTCCACCCCGCGCGAGAGCCAGAAGCGCGCCGTGTCCAGCAGCGCGTCCTGGACTTCGGGATTGTTGACATTGAGGTTGGGCTGGGAGGGAAGGAAATTATGCATGTAATACTGGCCGCGCCGTCCGTCCCATGTCCAGGCCGGTCCGTAAAAAACCGACAGCCAGTTGTTGGGCGCCGTGCCGTCGTCTTTCGGATCGGCCCAGACATACCAATCGGATTTTGCATTCGTCCGGTCGGTCCGGCTTTGCCGGAACCAGTCATGCAGGTCGGAGGTATGGGCATAGACCTGGTCGATCACCACCTTCAGTCCCAGGCGATGCGCCTCCGCCAGCAGGGCGTCGAAATCCGCCAGCGTGCCGAAAATGGGATCGACCGCCCGGTAATCCGAAACATCGTAACCGAAATCTTTCATCGGCGAGGCGAAAAAAGGCGAGAGCCAGATCGCATCCACGCCCAGCGACGCGACATATTCCAGCTTCGCGGTGATGCCGTTGAGGTCGCCGACGCCGTCGCCGTTGGAGTCGTAAAAACTGCGCGGATAAATCTGGTAGATCACGGCCCCACGCCACCAGGGAAGCGAGGCCGGCTCGGAATTCGGAGGAAGGTTCATGCAGAGAAATTCAAATTTGTACCGCGGCGGTCAAGCCTTGTCAGCGTCGCGGGAAACCCCGTTCCGGCGTCATTTAGCTTGCCAAACATGACCCGTCTTTGCAAAGCTCTTCCGACATGACAATTCTTCAAAATCCTTCCGTTTTGCGGCCGCTGGCGGACCGGGTTCTGGATACGCTCCTGCATCGTATCGGCAAGGATCAGCGTGCCGCGAAGCCGCATGACTGGCTGGCGGCGACCATCCTTACCATCCGGGACCAGATCATCGACCAATGGATGGCCTCGACGCGGGCGATGCACGCCGCCAAGGCAAAGCGCGTCTATTATCTCAGCATGGAGTTCCTGATCGGCCGCCTTTTGCGGGACGCGCTTTGCAACATGGGCCTGGCCGAGGAAATGCAGCGCGTGCTGGAAGCTTACGACATCAATCTGGCGGACATCGAGGAGCTGGAGCCCGACGCGGCGCTGGGCAATGGCGGCCTGGGCCGGCTGGCGGCCTGCTTCATGGACAGCCTGGCGTCATTGGACCTGCCCGCCAGCGGCTATGGACTGCGGTACATCAACGGCATGTTCTGCCAGCGCATCAAAGACGGCTGGCAGCTGGAATATCCTGAGACCTGGCTGGCGCACGGCAACCCCTGGGAGTTTGACCGGCGCGAAACCGCCTACCTGGTCGGGTTCGGCGGCGAGGTGATCTCCAACGAAATGGGGCATGTCCGCTGGCAGCCGGCGGAAGTGGTGCGGGCCGAGGCGTTTGACACGCCCATCGTCGGCTGGCGGTGCAAGCGGGTGAACACGCTGAGGCTTTGGAATGCCTCCGCCATCGATCCCATCCGGCTCGATGCCTTCAATGCCGGCGATCACATCGGCGCCCAGGCGGCCGAGGCGCGGGCGGAAAGCCTGGTGCGCATTCTTTATCCCGCCGATTCCACCCCGGCCGGCCATGAATTGCGCCTCAGGCAGGAGTTCTTTTTTTCCAGCGCCTCCATCCAGGACATTGTGCGCCGGCATATCCAGTATTTCGGCGACATCAAGATATTGCCGCAGAAGGCGGCCATTCATCTGAACGACACCCATCCCGCGGTGTCCGTCGCCGAACTGATGCGGCTGCTGATCGACCAGTACAAATTCAATTTCGCCGATGCCTGGGATCTCACCCGCGCCACCTTCGCCTATACCAACCACACGCTCTTGCCCGAGGCGTTGGAAACATGGCCGCTTCCCTTGTTCGAGCGGCTGTTCCCCCGGCATATGCAGCTGATCTATGCGATCAATGCCGACCTTCTCCGGTCGGCGGGGCGGCGGGGCGGCATGGACGGCCGCGCCATCGCCTCGGTTTCCCTGATCGACGAAAGCGGCGACCGCCGCATCCGCATGGCCAATCTGGCTTTCACCGGCTCGCACAGCGTCAACGGCGTCGCGGCCTTGCACACCGAGCTGATGAAGGAAACGGTCTTTGCCGACCTCCACCGTCTCTATCCCGACAGGATCAGCAACAAGACCAACGGCATCACGCCCAGGCGCTGGCTGCATGAATGCAACCAGGAACTCACCGCGCTGATCCGCGACGCCATCGGCGACGGGTTCATGGACGATGCGGAAAAACTTTCCGCCCTCGCGCCGCTGGCGGAGGATGGCGCCTTCCAGGACCGTTTCGCCCAGGTCAAGCGCGCCAACAAGGTGGCGCTGGCGCAATTCGTTCAGAGGCAGCTGGATTTCACTCTCGACCCGGATGCCTTGTTCGACGTCCAGGTGAAGCGCATCCATGAATATAAGCGCCAGCTCCTCAATATCATCGAGACGGTGGCGCTCTACGACCAGATACGCAGCCACCCGGAGCGCAACTGGGTGCCGCGCATCAAGCTGTTTGCGGGCAAGGCGGCACCCACCTACCACAACGCCAAGATGATCATCAAACTCATCAACGATGTCGCCCGCAAGGTGAATTCCGATCCGTCGGTGGACGGCTTGCTGAAGGTCGCGTTCATTCCCAATTACAATGTTTCCTGGGCGGAGAAGATCATACCGGCCGCCGACCTTTCGGAGCAGATCTCGACCGCCGGCATGGAAGCCTCCGGCACCGGCAACATGAAGCTCGCCTTGAACGGGGCGATCACCATCGGCACGCTGGACGGCGCCAATATCGAGATCAAGGACCGGGTGGGGGCGGACAATATCGCGATTTTCGGGCTGACCGCGCCGGAGGTGGCTGAGCGGCGCGCGCAAGGCCACCAGCCCCGGCGGATCATCGAATCCTCGCACGAATTGTCCCAGGCGCTCGCGGCGATCGCCTCGGGGGTCTTCTCGCCCGATGATCCCGGCCGCTACAGCGAATTGATCGGCGGGCTTTACGACCATGACTGGTTCATGGTCGCGGCCGATTTCGATTCCTACAGCGCCGCCCAACGCGCCATCGACCGGCGCTGGAACGACAAGGCGGGATGGAACGCGGCCGCGATCCGCAATGTGGCGCAGGTCGGCTGGTTCTCGTCCGACCGCACCATCCGGGAATATGCCAAAGAGATCTGGGGAATGCTGTGAAGCCGCCGCGCGGCGCGCTGGATGCTCTCCTGGAAGGCCGCCATCAGGACCCGTTCTCCCTGTTCGGCGTCCATGCCGGACCGGGCGGGACGTTCGCCCGCGTCTGGATTCCCGGTGCCGAGCGGGTGGAAGCCCATGATCTCGCCGGGCGGTGGCTGGGACGGTTGAAGCCGGCCGATCCGCGCGGGCTCTTCGAGGGCAGGATTTCCGGGCCGCCCAAGCCGGTGCGCTACAAGGCACAAAGTTTTGGCGCCCAATGGTGGATCACCGATCCCTACAGTTTCGGTCCGGTGCTGGGTCCCCTCGATGATCTTTTGATGGCGGAGGGCTCGCATTTCCGCCTTTATGACAAGCTCGGCGCGCATCTGGTCCAACATGAGGGCGCCTCCGGCATTCACTTCGCGGTATGGGCGCCCAATGCGCGGCGGGTCTCCGTGGTCGGCGACTTCAACGATTGGGATGGCCGCCGCCATGTGATGCGGCGGCGGGGCGATGTCGGGGTCTGGGAGATCTTCATCCCCGATATAGCCGCCAACCGAGCCTATAAATTCGAGATTGTGGGAGCCGACGGCAATCTGCGTCCCCTGAAAGCCGATCCCTTCGCCTTTGCCGCGGAGCTGAGGCCCGCCACCGCCTCCATCACCACCGCACCGTCCAGCCACGCTTGGGGCGATAAGGCCCATCGCGCCCATTGGGCGAATGCCGATCCACGCCGCCTCCCCATCAGCATCTATGAAGTGCACGCTGCCTCCTGGGCGCGGGACGGGGAGGGGCGCTTTCTCACCTGGGATGCCCTGGCCGAGCGGCTCATTCCCTATGTCGCGGATATGGGCTTCACCCATGTCGAGTTCCTGCCGGTCAGCGAGTATCCCTATGATCCCAGCTGGGGTTACCAGACCACGGCGCTGTACGCGCCCACTTCGCGGCTGGGCGAGCCGGAAGGCTTCGCGCGCTTTGTCGACGGCGCCCACCGGGCCGGCCTGGGCGTCCTGGTCGATTGGGTGCCGGCGCATTTTCCCACCGATCCGCACGGGCTGATCCGTTTCGACGGGACGGCGTTATATGAGCACGAAGACCCGCGGCTGGGCCGCCATCCGGACTGGCACACCGCCATCTATAATTTTGGCCGCCGCGAAGTGTCGTCTTATCTCACCAACAACGCGCTGTTCTGGGCCGAGCGTTATCATGTCGACGGCCTCAGGGTCGATGCCGTCGCCTCGATGCTTTACCGGGACTATTCGCGCAAAGGCGGGGAATGGATTCCCAACCGGGAAGGCGGCCGCGAAAACTGGGAAGCGGTGGATTTCCTGCGCCGGACCAATGAGGCCCTGTCGCGCGCCCATCCGGGTTTTCTCACCATGGCCGAAGAATCCACCTCATGGCCCGGCGTCTCGCGGCCCGCCGGCGAAGGCGGTCTGGGCTTTTCCTTCAAATGGAATATGGGCTTCATGCACGACACGCTGCGCTATATGGCACGCGAGCCGGTCCACCGTTCCCATCATCATGAGGACATCACTTTCGGCCTGCTTTATGCCTTCAGCGAAAATTTCGTCCTCGCCTTGAGCCATGACGAGGTCGTTCACGGCAAAGGGTCGTTATTGACCAAGATGTCCGGCGACGACTGGCAGAAATTCGCCAATCTGCGCGCCTATTACACGTTCATGTGGGGCTATCCGGGAAAGAAACTCCTGTTCATGGGGCAGGAATTCGCCCAGCGGCGGGAATGGAGCGAGGCCCGTCCCTTGGACTGGGAATTGCTCAAAGCGCCGGCGCATGCCGGGGTGCGCGCCCTGGTCCGCGACCTCAACCGGCTTTACCGGGAAAAACCCGCCCTGCATGGGGGCGATTGCGCCCATGACGGCTTTGCCTGGACCATTGTGGACGACCGGCAAAATTCGGTTTTTGCCTGGATCCGCAAATGGGGCGGGGCGCCGCCCATCGCCGTTATTGCCAACATGACCCCGGTGGTCCGCCATGACTACCGGGTCGGTCTCCCGGCCGACGGAACCTGGAAAGAGATGGTTAACAGCGATGCGATAACCTATGGGGGCAGCGGGGTCGGCAATCTCGGTTTCGTGACAGCGAAACATGGGAGTGCCAGTCTTACCCTGCCTCCGCTTGCGACCATCATGCTGGAGTACACCGGTTAACGGCGCTCTTGCCAGAATTTTTGCCGGACTTTTTGTCAGAAGTTTTTGCCGGAAGTTTTTGTAAAAGCGACAGGAGATCAAAAAGATGGCCGACCGGCTGGGACAGCCCTTAGCGCGTGACGCCATGGCCTATGTCCTGGCCGGCGGGCGCGGCAGCCGGCTGGCGGAACTGACCGAGAGCCGCGCCAAGCCTGCGGTCTATTTCGGCGGCAAGTCCCGGATCATCGATTTCGCGCTCTCCAACGCCACCAATTCCGGCATCCGGCGCATCGGGGTGGCCACGCAATACAAGGCGCATTCGCTGATACGGCATCTTCAGCATGGCTGGAACTTCCTGAGGCCGGAGCGAAACGAAAGCTTCGATGTCCTGCCGGCCTCGCAGCGCGTCTCCGAGACGCAATGGTATGCGGGCACCGCCGACGCGGTGTTTCAGAATATCGACATCATCGAAAGCTATCATCCGGAATACATGGTGATCCTGGCGGGGGATCACATCTACAAGATGGATTACGAGGTGATGCTGCGCCAGCATTGCGATCAGGGTGCCGACGTGACCGTGGCCTGCCTGGAAGTGCCGCGCGAATCCGCCAGCGGCTTCGGCGTGATGGAGGTGGACAAGGACGACCGCATCCTGGCCTTTGTCGAGAAACCCGCAAATCCCAAAGGCATGCCCGATCGTCCCGATTTTTGCCTGGCCTCGATGGGAATATATGTCTTCCAGACACGCTTCCTGATCGACCAGCTCAGGCGTGATGCGCAGACGCCCGGCTCCAGCCGCGATTTCGGCAAGGAAATCATTCCCTGGCTGGTCAGGAACGGCAAGGCGGTGGCACACCGCTTTTCCCACTCCTGCGTGCGGTCCGACACCGAAAGCCATGCCTATTGGCGCGATGTGGGCACGGTGGATGCCTATTGGGAAGCCAATATCGACCTGACCGATGTGGTGCCCCAACTCGATCTTTACGACCGGAGCTGGCCGCTTTGGACCTATGCCGAGATCGTGCCGCCGGCCAAATTCGTCCATGACATGGACGGCCGCCGCGGCGCGGCGATCTCATCCCTGGTATCCGGAGACTGCATCGTCTCCGGCGCCACGGTCCAGCGCAGCCTGCTTTTCACCAGCGTCCATGTCCACAGCTACTCCACGCTGGAGGAGGCCGTGGTCCTGCCCAACTGCCAGATCGGGCGGGGCGCCCGGCTGAGGCGCGTGATCATCGACCGCGGCGTGGTCATTCCGCCCGGCCTGGTGGTGGGCGAGGATGCGGACGCCGATGCGCGCCGCTTCCGCAGGACTGCCAACGGCATCTCTCTCATCACCCAGGCGATGCTGGACCGGCTGGCATGATTCAGGTCCTGTCCGCCGCCTCCGAGGCCTATCCGCTGGTCAAGACCGGCGGGCTGGGCGATGTGGTGGGCGCGCTTCCCGGCGCCTTGGCGGATTATGGGGTGACCGTCACCACCTTGCTGCCCGGCTATCCCAATGTCCTTCATGCCATCGGCAACGCCCCCTTTGTCCACCGTTACACCGATCTCCTGGGCGCGCAGGCACAGATCCTGTCCGGCTGGATCAACGGTCATCCGCTGCTGGTGCTCGATGCGCCTTCCTTGTTTGTCCGCGATGGCGGGCCTTACGGAGACCGCAACGGCATCGACTGGCCGGACAATTGGCGGCGTTTCGCGGCGCTCTCGCGCGCCGCGGCCGATCTCGCAGCCGATGTCATTCCCAATTGGCATTTCGATATCCTTCATGCCCATGACTGGCACACGGGCCTGGCGCCCGCCTATTTGCGCTATAGCGGGCTGGCGCCGGCGCGCAGCGTGATCACCATCCACAATATCGGCTTCCAGGGCCGCTTCGACCGCGCGATCTTCCAATTTCTCGGCCTTCCTCCCGAAGCCGATGCCATCAGCGGGGTGGAATATTATGGCGGCGTGGGCTTCCTCAAGGCGGGCCTGGCGGCCGCCGATGCGATCACCGCCGTAAGCCCCGGCTATGCCGACGAAATCCGCCAGCCGCCCCTGGGCATGGGGCTGGAAGGCCTGATCCAGGCGCGCGGCGCGGTGGTGAGCGGCATCATCAACGGCATCGATCCTTTGATCTGGAATCCCCGCTCCGACCCGGCATTGGCGGCGCGCTATGACGCGCACTCCTTGAGCGCGCGGCGCGCCAACAAGCATGCCATCGAGATAGGGTTCAATCTCACGCCCGGCGACGGTCCTCTCTTCACCGTGATCAGCCGGCTCAGCTGGCAGAAGGGGATGGATGTCCTTGCCGGCGAACTCGACAGGCTGGTGTCGCTGGGCGGAAGGCTGGCATTTTTGGGCACCGGCGACCATGGACTGGAAGCGGTTTTCCGCGCCGCGATGGCGCGGCATCCCGGCAAGATCGCGGTGGCGATCGGCTATGACGAGCGACTCTCCCATCTTCTGCAAGGCGGCGCGGACGCCATCGTGATCCCCTCCCGCTTCGAGCCATGCGGCCTGACCCAGATGTATGGCCTGACCTATGGCTGCGTTCCCATTGCCACCCGTACGGGCGGCCTTGCCGACACCATCATCGACGCCAACGAGGCGGCCATCGAGGCGGGCGTGGCAACCGGCTTCCTGTTCGACAGCGCCGCCGGCGACCACCTGGCAAAAGCCCTGCAACGCGCGGTCGATCTCTACGCCCAGCCCGGCTTGTGGCGCACCATGCAGCAGCAAGGCATGCGCTCCGACTTTTCCTGGAAGAAAAGCGGCGCGCGTTACGCCGAGCTCTACACCAGGCTGATCAACAGCCGCCTGCCATGAAGCCACGCTTGGGGGCACCGCTGGGCGCACAGCCCGTGGCGCGCGGATTCCAATTCGCGGTCCAGGCCCGCCGGGCGCAGGCGCTTGAACTCTGCCTGTTCGACGGCGCCGAGGAAACGCGCTTCGCCATGGAGCGCCAGGGAGGAGATGGTCAGGGAGAGGATCGTCAAGGCGGGATTTTTTCCCTCACCCTGCCGGTCGCGCCCGGCCAGAAATACGGAATCCGTGCGTACGGAGCTTGGGCGCCGGAGCGGGGTTTGTTCTTCGATCCTTCGAAATTGCTGGTCGATCCCTATGCCACGCAACTGGACCGGCGCTTTGTTTATGACGACCGGCTTTCCCGATATGGCGTGGAGACCGGGGCCCTGGTGCCGAAAGCGATCGTCCCCGTGCCGCTTCCCCCCCTGACGCTTCGCCCGCCTTTTTTCAAGCCGGGTGGGCTGATCTATGAATTGAATGTCCGCGCCTTCAGCGTGAGGCACCCGGCAGTCCCCCAGCCGTTACGCGGAACAATCGCTGCCCTGGCAACACCGGCGGCGATCGATCACTTCCGCAAGCTCTCTGTCGGCGCCGTCGAATTGATGCCGGTGGCGGCCTGGATCGACGAGCGGCATCTTCCACCGCTGGGCCTGAGGAACGCCTGGGGCTACAATCCCGTCGCGCCGATGGCGCTGGATCCGGGACTGGCGCCCGGCGGCATGGCGGAGCTGCGCGCCACGGTCGCCGCGCTGCATGAGGCCGGCATCGGGGTGATCCTGGACCTGGTCTTGAACCATACCGGCGAAAGCGATCTGGAAGGCCCGGTCTTGAGCCTGCGCGGGCTGGACAATGAATGCTACGCCCATGGCCCCGGCGGCGCCCTGCTCAATTATTCCGGCACCGGCAACATGCTGGATGCCGCCGATCCCGCGGTTAAGGCGCTGATCCTCACAACCCTGCGCCATTTTGTGGAAGGAGCGGGGGTCGATGGTTTCCGCTTCGATCTCGCCCCCATTCTCGCCCGCAATCCCGCCTTCGACCCGGCCGCGCCTATTTTCGCCGCGATCGCCGCCGATCCCCTGCTGCAGGACCGGGTGATGATCGCCGAGCCTTGGGATCTGGGCCCGGACGGCTACCAGCTCGGCCGTTTCCCGAAGGCATGGCTGGAATGGAACGACCGCTACCGCAATGATGTGCGGCGTTTCTGGCGTGGCGATCTTTGCACCGCAGGCGCGCTGGCCACCCGCATCATGGGCTCGTCCGACATATTTTCCGGCGCATTTTCCGGTCCCGGCACCACGCGAACGGTGAATTTCACCGCCGCCCATGACGGCTTCACCCTCGCCGATCTTGTCGCCTATGCCGAAAAGCACAATGAGGCGAATGGCGAAGCCAATCGCGACGGCAGCAACCAGAATTTCTCCTGGAACAACGGGATCGAGGGACCGAGCACCGATACGGCCGTGCTGCAACGCCGCCGCGACGACATCAAGGCCCTGCTGGCCACGCTGTTTGTCTCCCGCGGCACCATCCAGCTCACCGCCGGCGACGAGTTCGGCCACAGCCAGCAGGGCAACAACAATGCCTATGCCCAGGACAATGCGCTCACCTGGCTCGATTGGGAGGACCGCGACCGCGACCTGGAGGATTTCGCCGCGGCCTGCGCGCGGCTGCGGGAAAGCTGCCCCTTCCTGGGCGGCACGGACTTTGTCGACAAGGCCGATTGGTACGACCTGGAGGGCGAGATCCTCACGCCGCAAAAATGGGAAAGTGCCGGACTGGAAGGCTTCGAGGTTCACGTCAAAGAGACTGCCGGCACGGTGGTGATAAGGATCGATCGCCAGGCACGGCGCTGCACCGTGCAATTCCAAAAAACGGCCCCCGTTGCGCCGGACTGACGCTCTCGAGCCGGTACTGTTCCCGCGCCGGAACCAAGCTCGGGTTTGTGGAAAATGCCGTTCGAAATCGAACGGATGGATTGTGGCCGTCCGGTGGCGGTGCGGCTCTTCGAGAGCAGCCGAAAGCCGCGGTTTTTCGCGGTCTTTCGAATGACAGCAACACCGGAAAGAAGTCGTTTAGCGTCTCCCGCGGTTTGGATTGGCGCGGATGCCGATTGCGGCGAATGATTTTCGCCATGGCGCCGTAATGGGGCGGCGCCGGTCAGGCAAACAGAGGCTTCACGATGTTTGCGATCGATCGTGCTGTCATGACCGCGTTCCTGCTCAGCCTGCCGCATGGTACGGGCGCGGCTTATTCCACGGAAAGCGGCCGCTGGATCAGGGATCCGAACACGCATTGCGCGCTGCGCGACGTCACTTTGCGTCCGGGCGACACCGTCAACTGGATCGGCGAGTGCCGCAACGGCCGTGGCGAGGGTCCCGGCATCGCCAGTTTTTTCAACAACGGCCGCGAATATGAAAGCTTCACCGGCACCTTCGCGGGCGGCGTGGCGCAGGACGGCCATGTGATCGTGCGCTGGGGCAATGGCTGGAGTTATGAGGGCGACATGGCCGCGGGCCGGTTCAACGGCCATGGCGTATTCACCAGCGCCGACGGCAGCCGGCTGGAAGGCCAGTTCGCGGACGGCAAGTTCGTCGGTCCGGTGGAAGCGCCGGCGCCCCCTGTGCTGCCGGTCTCCTTGGAGAGACGCTGAACAGCCGTTGAGCGGGCACTCAACCGGCTGCTGGACGCCCGGCGCGCGGCGGGGAATTGGGCCAGCCGTGAATTGGGCCATCAATTGGGTAACAATCGAAGGGACAGAGCATGACATTTTTCAAAAGTGGCGTTTCGTTGGTGGCGCTCCTCGCCATGACGGTGCAAGGCTATGCGGCGGATCTTTGCGACCCGGCTTCGGCCGCCGCGCTCAAAACCGCGGCGGTGCAGCAGGAGCTGATGGTGGCGGGCTTCACCTGCGACGCGGGACCGCAATATAACAGCTTCGTCACGGCACACCGGCTGGAACTGCAGAAGTCGGATGCCGTCCTGATGGCGTATTTCAAGAAGCGGGACCACGGCAAGGAAGCCGGTTACGACAGCTACAAGACCAAGGCGGCCAATCTCTCCGCCAACCGCAGCGCTTCGGAAGGTGCGCTATATTGCCAGGCCGTGGCGCGGGATTTCGAGATCGCCGAGCGCAGCACGCTGGCGGATTTCATAAACCGCGACCATCTCATCATTCCGGCGCCCGATGCCTGCGCCGTCAAATACGATCCTCCGGAGATGGCGTCGGCGCAATAGACTCGGGCGGCGAAACGTTACCAGACATGCACCCGCTTGGCGGCGTCAAGCCAGTCTTTCTGGCCGGGCTTGACGCCGAAAGCGTCGTACCAGCCATCCATGTTGCGCACTTCCAGGGCGCGGAACTGGGGCGGGGCATGCACATCCACCAGGATCGCCTGGCGCTGGGCGGCTTCGCGCATTTTCTCCGCCCAGGCCTGGGCATAGGCGAGAAAGAATTGCTGCTCGCCGCTGAAGCCTGAAACGGCCGGCGCCGGCTTGCCCGCCAGCGAGACGTGCCAGGCGTCATAGGCGGCCATCAGCCCGGCATTGTCGGCGATATTCTCGCCCAATGTCTGCTGGCCGTTGACCGCGAGATCGGGGAAGGCGCGATAGGCGTTATACTGCGCCACCAGCGCCTGGCCCGATTGGCGGAAATGGGCGAGGTCGGCCGCCGTCCACCAGTTGCGCAAGCGGCCCCTGGCATCGAAGGCCGCGCCCTGCTCGTCGAAGGTGTGGCTGATCTCATGGCCGATCACCGCGCCGATGGCGCCGTAGTTGAAGGCATCGTCGGCATCGGCGTCGAAGAAAGGCCGTTCCAGGATCGCGGCGGGGAAATTGAGCGCGTTCTGCAGCGGCAGGTTCACGGCATTGACGGTCTGGGGCTCCATCGACCATTCGCGGCGGTCCACATTCTTGCCGATGCGATCGATGCTGTAATGATAGTCGAACAGGTCGGCCCGCGCCTGGTTGCCGATCGCATCGTCCTTCCTGATATCCAGCTTCGCATAGTCCCGCCATTTCTCGGGGTAGCCGATGCCGACATAAAGCGCGTCCAGCTTGGCGCGCGCCTCTTTCTTGGTCGCCGGTG
Source organism: uncultured Rhizobium sp. (assembly GCA_964511505.1). Classification (GTDB taxonomy): domain Bacteria; phylum Pseudomonadota; class Alphaproteobacteria; order Micropepsales; family Micropepsaceae; genus Rhizomicrobium. The sequence continues at coordinate 5,189 of CAZEFQ010000175.1, read as the reverse complement.
TCATCCAGGTGAGCGCGTCCAGCCGGTGTCCCCAGGCGGCGATGATGTTCTTCACCATCGCTCGCGCCTTTGCCTTGGCGGCGGGCGGGAAATATTTCGCGGCGTAGAGCCTGCCCACCGCATCGCCCAGCACGGCGTTGGTGGCGCTCACCCCGCGCTTCCAGCGGTCCAGCTGCTGCGGCGTACCGGAAAGCGTGGTGCCGTAAAGCTTGAAGCGCGCATCGACAAAGGCCTTGGGCAGGTCGGGCGCGAAATGATTGACGCGATGAAAGGCCGCCCACGCCTTCCAGGCTTCCAACGGCTCGCTCGCCACCAGCGCCGCCAGGCCCTTGAAGGCGGAAGGCTGCCAGACGATGAAGCTATCCACCTTGTCGAGGCCCGCCGCGGCGAAAAACAGCGGCCAGGCAAGGCCGGGCGCCTGGGCCGAAAAATCGCCGCGCCGCCAGACATTGTTCGCCTTCACCACATCCTGGCTGTCGACGATGCTTTCCTGGGCCTTGGCGATCTTGGTCTCCAGGGCAAGGACGGCAGTCGCCTTTTGAGCGCTGTCGGCGACGCCGGCGAGCCTGAGCGCGGTGGTGACATAGCTCTGATAGGCATCACGCGCGGCTTTCATCTTGGCCGAGGTGCCGAGATAATAATCCCGCGACGGCAGGCCCAGGCCGCCCTGCAGCAGATAGGGCGTGTAATGTTCGCTGTCGGCAAAGCCCGGCGCCACCCAGATGCCGAACAGGTTCTCGGTGTTGAAATTGGTGTTGTTGAGGGGATCGACATCGGCGCGCAGCGCGCGGCCCAGCGCGGTGGCGAGCGCATTCTTGTCGCTGATCGCCGCAATGGCGTCGAGATCGGGCTTGAGCGGGGTGATGCCCTTGGCCTCGATGCCGGCTTCATCCATGAAGGCGGAATAGAAATCGCCCACCTTGCCGGCTTCACCCTTCGCCTTGGACGTGACCGTGCCTTCGATCAACGCGCGGGTGCGCTGACGCGTGGTTTCATTGAGCACGTTGAATGAGCCCCAGGCCGCCTGGTCGGCGGGAATCGCGGTCCTACCCAGCCAGCCGCCATTGGCATAGCGGTAGAAATCGTCACCGGGCGCGACGCTCTTGTCCATGGCCCCGGCATCGATGCCCTTCAGCGGCTGGGCTGCGGCCAGCGGCGTACACAAGAGGCAGGCGAGGAGCAGGAACCGGGCGCGCATGGCCAACCTCAAATGATCGATCTCACTGGGGATTATAATAGCCCATCATATGGCCATCGTCGCTGGCGATGCGAAAGATGAGTCCGCCTCCCGGCGCGGTGGGCTTTGGCGTGCGCGGCCCCACTTCCCAGATGTCGCCGTCCCGTGTCGCCTTTTCTTCCGCCAGCCAGGTTTTTTCGCTGCCGGCCTTGGCGGCCTCAGCGGGATAAAGCGAAATCCATATCTTCCGCGCCATCAGGATGGCGGCCTTTTCATTATGCACCGGCCCACGCGGCGCCTGGGCTTCTACCGTCGTGGCCGCCGACAAAAGGAACAGGACGAGGGCAGGCGCGTTCTTCATGGTTCTTTTCCGCAATTGGCAGGCATAGTAACGAGACGGAGGCATAAACCGAAAGGCTGATGATGCGCATTATCGCATTTCCGGGCGGCGCCACGGTTCCGGCGCTTGGCCAGGGCACCTGGAATATGGGCGAGAAACCCTCCCGCCGTGCCGCCGAAACCGAAGCGCTCAGGGCCGGGATCGATCTCGGCATGACCCTGATTGATACCGCCGAAATGTATGGCGATGGCGCCACCGAGGAATTGCTGGGCGAGGCGCTGAAGGGCCTGCGCAACCGGGTTTTCCTGGTGAGCAAGGTCTATCCCCACAATGCCGGCGGCAAGAAACTTCAACAGGCTTGTGAGGGCAGCCTCAAGCGGCTGAAGACCGACCGGCTGGACCTCTATCTGTTGCACTGGATGGGGTCCATCCCGCTGGCCGAGACCGTGGCGGGCATGGAGGCGTTGAAGGCGTCAGGAAAAATACGCGCCTGGGGCGTGAGCAATCTCGATCTCGCCGACATGAAGAAGCTCAATCAGGCGGGCGGCCGCAACTGCGCCACCGATCAGGTGCTCTACAATGTCAGCCGCCGCGGCATCGAATTCGATCTTCTTCCCGCCCTGGCCGGGGAAGGGATTCCGGTGATGGCCTACAGCCCGGTGGAGCAGGGCCGCCTGCCGCAGGGCGGCGCGCTCCAAACCGTCGCCGGCCGCCATGGCGTTACGCCCTATCAGGTGGCGCTGGCCTGGGTGCTGCGCAATCCCGGTGTCATCGCCATTCCCAAGGCGGCCGACGTGAAGCATGTGCGGGAAAACCGCGCCGCGGCGGATTTGGAATTGACGGCGGAAGACCTCGCCGCCATCGACGCCGCCTTCCCGCCGCCCAGGCGCAAGACCGCTTTGGCGATGCTTTAGTTCTGCTGAGCCTTAAAAAAGAGCCCGGCAGGATTGCTGCCGGGCTCGCTGCACACTTTTCCTCGAACCGCTCTAGTAAACGAAGCGGATTCCGAGCCGGAACTGCCGCCCGAGCAGGTCATACGTGCTGGTGTTGGTCGGGAGCGAATGAATGATGTTGTTGGACTGCAGCGGCGTCAGAGCCGGCGGAATGTTGAGCGCATTGTCGATCGCGCCATAGAACGAGATATTGTCGTTCCATTTGTAATTGCCGCGCAGGTCGAGATAGGCCCAGAACGGCACCTCGAAATGCGCCGGGTCGTACAAATTGGCCACCGCCGCCGTGGCGAGATTGCCTGTGTTCGCTGTGTTGCTGATCTTGCTGGTCCCGTACCAGCGACCCTGGATGGTTACAGAGACCGGTCCGGTGGTGTAATCGGCGGAGACGATGCCCTTCCATTTCGGGGTGCCGGCGGTGCCGGCACTGTCGTTGGTCGCCGTGCCGGGCTGGGAGGTGGTGTTCTCGTCGGTATAGTTGGCGACCGCCTGCCAGGCGATATTGCCCTGCCAGAAATCCATGGTGTAATTGGCCTGGATGTCGAAGCCCGAGACGGTCTGGCTGGCGATGTTGATCGGCGTCTGTTCGATGAAGGAAAGCGCGCCACCGGGCCCGGTGAAGACCAGATGGGTGCAGAGCGGATCGTTGGGGTTGCCCAGTTGACCGGGGTGAATGACGCTTGGCACGGTGGGATTGCACTGGTTGAGGAAAACGCTGGAATTCAATGAAGCAATACCACCGGTCAGGTCGATCGAATAATAGTCCACCGACATGCTGAAATTGTCGACGAACGTCGGGGTCAGCACCACGCCAGCCGAAATGGTGCGCGCCACTTCCGGCTGCAGGTTGGGATTGCCTGCCGTGTTGGTGAAGACAGTCTGGGTGATGTTGGTCTTGGGATCCTTGACCGAAGAGTTGGATTCCGAACCCAGCGCGAACAATTCGGCCACATTGGGGGCGCGGATGTCCACCGACCAGGTGGTGCGGATCTTGAAATCGTCCGTCACCTGGCTGGTGAGGCCCAGCTTCCAGGTCTCCACCAGCCCGCTGGTCGAATAGCTGGTCATGCGGCCCGCCATGCTGAAATCCAGCGAATTGACAAAGGTATTTTTCAGGATGGGGGCGTCCACTTCGGCGAAGCCCTCGATCACATTGTAGCTGCTGGAGGGGAAGAAGGCCCAGTTGCCCGTGGACCAGGAGGCGAACACGCCATTGGGATCGGCGTAGTTGACGCCGGCCTCCTTGCGGTAGCCTGCGCCGAACGCCACCGCGATCTTTCCCGCCGGCAATTCCCAGGGCAGCGTACCCTGGAACGAAGCTGCCGCTTCGTCCTGGTTCATCTGCATATTCTCGAAATCAGTGTTATAGTGAACAGAGTATGCAATTGCGGCGGCGCTCGCGACACCGTTGCCGAACACGTCCAGCGGAACACAGCCAGACTGAGCTGGATTTCCGTTCACCACAACTTGTGCCTGTCCTGGCAGCGACGAACGGCAGACAATGGACCCCAAGGGCAAGTTGGAGGTGCCCCGGTTGGCGGTGGTGACGGTAATCGCATCCTCCGCCGCAGTGATGTTGGGTAGTTCCCCATTGGCGAAGGAGTGGGTCCAATAGCGCACCGTCGAATGCTGGTAGAAGACGTTCCACGACCAGTCTTCGCCCAGCGTGCCTTCCAGGGTGAAGACGCCGCGCATCAACTGGCGCTGATTGGTGGTGATCGCAGGGCCAAGTTGGCCCGTCGCAACATTGAAGAAATCCTTGTCGGAAACCGTGGTGGGGGTGTTGTTGCCGTCGATGACGCCCAGGGTGAAGGAGGTGATGCCGCCGGCCTGCATCGCGGCCTTCACCGAAGCGGGGATATAGGCATTGTCGGATTTGATCACCAAACTCGTCTGCAACAAGTTCTGCGCCATGTCCTTGCCGCTGTAATAGCCGTAATTCAGCTGCAGCGAGGCCTGGATGGTGTCGGTGATCTTGTAGCGGGCAAAGGCGAAGGCGGTATAGCGGTGATTGGGAATGCCGACAAAGGTCCAGTTGTTCTCGCCGTCGAGATGGGTGAAGGAACCGCCATTGGAAAGCGTGCCCAAAGTGAGATTGCCGTAATTGGCGATCTGGGGGATGCCGTTGCCGACGAAATAAATTCCCCGCAAGGCGTTGGCGGGTGCGTTGGTGCCGGCCGGGCTGCGACTGATGATACCGCCCTGGGTGGCCGAGGCGATGCCCACATCGTTGGCGACGATCAGTTGCGGCTTGCCGTTGCCTGGCGCGTAGGCCGGGTTCGAAACCCAGTAGGAGCTACGCCACCAATTCTCACTGTCCTCGGTAACGAGGTCGGGATGAACGGAATAGTCCGCCGCCAGCACGACATGGCCGCGGCCGCCGGCGATATCGCCGCCCCAAACCGCTTGCGCTTTGAAATTCCGATAAAGGCCGTCCGCGGTGTCGCCGAACTCGACACTGCCCTTGAGCCCGTCGAAATTCTTGTTGAGCACGAAATTGACGACGCCCGCGACCGCATCCGAACCCCAGGCCGCCGAGGCGCCGCCTGTCACCACATCCACGCGGGATATGACGGCGGAAGGGATGGTGTTGATGTCCACGCCGCCGGTGATGTTGGACTGCACGATGCGCTGGGCATCGAACAGGATTAAGGTGCGGGTGATGCCGAGGTTGCGCAGATTGAGGATTTCCGCGCCTTCGGTGCCGCTGATGGCGCCGCCA
>CAZEFQ010000174.1:0-5367 GCA_964511505.1 uncultured Rhizobium sp. | reverse complement strand
ATATCAAGGGCGCCGGGGATTTCGACGGCGACGGCCACTCCGACATTCTTTGGCAGAACGATTCCGGCCAGGCCGCGGTCTGGTTCATGAACGGTTCGACGGTCACCGGCACGTCACTGGTCGGCTCCAATTCGGGAGCTTCCTGGCATGTCAAAGGGATCGGGGATTTCGATGGCGACGGCCATTCCGACATTCTCTGGCAGAATGATTCCGGCCAGGCCGCGATCTGGCTGATGAATGGCGTGACGCCGGTCAAAACATCGCTGGTGGGCGGCAACCCCGGCGCATCCTGGCACGTCATGGGCGCCGGCGACATCAATGGCGACGGCTATGCCGATATTCTGTGGCAGAACGACAATGGCCAGCCCGCGGCCTGGTTGATGAACGGCACCAACGCCTTTTTCACGACGACCATCGGCGTCAATCCCGGCTCCGTTTGGCATATGGTCGCCCAAACCAGCTAGGCTGCGCGGAGCTTCCCCGCGTCCATAACGCCGCGCCCCGATGGGGTTAACGTTAACTGCGAAGCGGTTTTCACAAGCATTTCCAAGGCGAAAGCACGGACGGCGATTTTCGGCCGCCCGCCGCAGAGAGGCTGCAAGCCTGTGCGGCCGGTTGGATATCTGTTAGGCTTGCCAATTGCTTAAAAAAATAACGCAACTTCGAATTTGTACCATCAAAGAATTCGTCTCGGCGTTGGGGCTTGGGCATGGATGTTCCGATTACCGGTGCTGCCGGCTCTGCCGGCACAGACGGCACGTCTGCGGGCGCGCTGGGGACATCGGGTGGCGTCGGCGGCGATGCCGTCGCTTCCAATACCAATAACACCGATGTCCTCAACAGCGCGGAAGCCACCGGCGGCCAGGGCGGCGCCGGCGGCAATGGCTGGAGTGGTGCCGGGCAAGGCGGCAATGCCGGAGGGGGCGGTGCCGGCGGCAACGCCAATGCGAGCAGCACGAACAGTTTCAGCAGCACCGCCGGCATAAGCGGCGCGGCGACGGCCACCGGCGGCGCCGGCGGGAATGCCGGCACAGCCGGCAGCGGCGCCCAGGGCGCCACAGGCGGCGCCGGCGGCGCGGCAACGGCATCCGCCAATGTCACCGACACCAATGCGACATCAGGCTCGGCCAGCGCGACGGCAACATCCACCGGCGGAACCGGCGGCAGCGGTACGGGCATCGGTTTTTCCGGCGGCGCCGGCGGTGTGGCAAGCAACACAACCGCCACGGCAAGCGGCTATTCTGCCACGGCCGTGGTCATTCAAACAGGTGGCGCGGGTGGCACGGGCCTGAACGGCGCCAATGGCGGCGCGGGCGCAACCAGCACCATTGCCAGCAACGCGGTCAGCGGATCGAGCGGCGGCGGAAGCCTCACCCTCAACGAAACGGCAATCGGCGGCGCCGGTGGCAATAGTTCCGGCGGAACCGGCGGCAATGCCGGCAAGGCCTATGCATACCTCGATTTCAACAACCGCAACGCCAGCACTCCAGCCGCTTACTTGACCAGCAGGATCATTGCCCAGGGGGGAGCCGGCGGCAGCGGCACGACCGCGGCTGCTGGTGGTTATGCGAGAAGCTCCCTCAGCCTGAAAGGCGCAGGATTTTATGTCGGGGGCATCAGCACTGCCCAGGGCGGCGCCGGCGGCAATGGCACCAATGGTGCGAACGGCGGAGCGGCAAGATCCAGCTTGTACCTGCTGAGCCGGAACATTCACATCGATGCTTACAGCGTCGGCTACAGCAATGCGATTGGCGGCGCGGGCGGCAGCGGAACGGGCGCCGGCCATTCCGGCGGCGCCGGCGGCACGGCGACGGCATCTGCCACGGTGAACGGCGATTATTCCGCGTCCGTCAACGTCACGCAGACGGGCGGCGCGGGCGGCGCCGGTCTCAGCGGCGCCAATGGTGGCGCGGGCGCGGCCAGCACCCTGACCACTGGCGTTACCGGCACCGTCGCCAACAATGGAGTGCTCTATTTCACCCAGCAGGCGGTGGGCGGGGCCGGCGGCTACAGCAACGGCGGCACCGCAGGCTTGGGCGGCGCCGCAACCTCCAGCCTCACTTTCAATGATGTTACGGCGGACAGCGGCCACGCGCTCTCCCTCCTGGGCAGAAGCTATGCCTATGGCGGTGCCGGCGGAGCCGGCACGGGCAGCACGGGCAACGGCGCGGCCGGTGGCACGGCATCCGCCTCTCTCAATCTGACGGGATCGCGCAACGTCATCGGCTACAGCGTGGCGGTCGGCGGCGCCGGCGGCAATGCCGGGGGTGCGGGCGCCACCGGAGGCGCCGGCGGCGCCGCCACCGCGTCCGGCACGGCCAACAGCGCAGCAACAACGTCCGGCTATGGAAGCTATTTCTCGGTGTCCGCGACCGGCGGCGCGGGCGGCACCGGCGCGACCGCGGGTGCCGGCGGTGCCGCCTTTGCGTCGGTTGCGCTCACCGGCGGCATTCCCCTGACCGCCACCGCCAATGCCGTCGGCGGCGCGGGCTTATCTCAAGGAGCTGCCACCGCCCATGCCAGCGCCACGACCACGAACGGCCAACTGGCCATCGCGGCCTCGTCTGCCAATGGCAACAACGGCACCAACGGTATCGACGGCAACCCTAGCGTTGCCGACAGCACCGCCGCCGGCACGGCCGTCAGCGGGATCATCACCGGTGTTACGGCCTTTGCCCAGACCGAACAGGTCGATGGCGGTGAAACGACCTTGAGCAAAGCCATGCTGGGTGGTTCCGGCCTGGGCTTCGACGCCACCGACAATTCCTACGCTTTCGCCATCGAAGCACCCGCCGCGGCGTATGTTTCTTCGGTCCTGGCCGCCAACAGCAATATCAATTCGGCCTGGAGCGGTGTCTCCACCACCATCGGATATGGATCTCAAGGCGCTGTCTGGAACGGTTCCGGCTCTTCGCATGAGTTCAAGAGCACGCTTTCCTGGTCTCTCAACACCACCGCTCTTTCCGGCCATCTTTTCCTGGGACTGATCGACAACCAGTTCTCCGGCAGTGGCTTTACCTCCCTGACCCTCAGTGTCAAAGAAGACCAGGTCGTCGTCCTGTCGCAATCCTTCAATGGCCTCAGCGCGGCGCAGGCCTATTTCAACAATAACGCTCTCGATCTCGGCGCCTTCGCCAGCGAAAGCAATCTCGACGTCAGCGTCAATTTCGATCTGGTGACGACATCGGGCTCCGGCTTCGCCGAGGAATTCCTGCTCGGTGACAGTGCGGCCGGCGGTGCCGACGCGGCGCCCGTGCTGTCGAATGGCGGCGCGGCCGGTTACACCGAGGGCGGCGCAGCCGTTGCCGTCGATACGCTTCTCACCGCCGGCGATGCAGACAGCGCGAACCTGACCGGCGCGACGGTCAGTATCAGCAGCGGTTTCCTGGCCGGCGACGCGCTCAACTTCACCACCCAGAACGGCATCACCGGCAGCTACAATGCGGGGACCGGTGTCCTGACCCTGACCGGCAGTGCCGCGGTTGCGGATTACCAGGCGGCGCTGCGATCGATCACCTACAGTTCGTCCAGCAGCAACCCGACCAACTTTGGGGCCGACACCGGCCGCACCATCTCCTTTGTCGCCAGTGACGGCACGCTCTCCTCCAACATCTTGACCTCGACGGTAAATATCACCGCGGTGAACCAGGCTCCGGTGCTGTCGACTGGCAGCACGGCCGGCTACACCGAGGCCGGCGCAGCCGTCGCCGTCGATGCAAGCCTGACCGTGACCGATACGGACAGCGCGAACCTGACGGGCGCCACGGTCAGCATCACCGGCGGCTTCCTGGCCGGCGACACGCTCAACTTCACCACCCAGAACGGCATCACCGGCAGCTACAATTCCTCCACCGGCGTTTTGACGCTGGCCGGAAGCGCCACGGTCGCCAACTATCAGACCGCTCTGAGATCGATCACCTACAGCTCTTCCAGCAGCAACCCGACCAGCTTCGGCACCGACACCAGCCGCACCATCTCGTTTGTCGCGGGTGATGGCACGCTGTCCTCTAATACGATCACGTCGACGGTAAATATCACCGCTGTGAACCAGGCGCCGGTCCTGTCGACCGGCGGCACGGCCGGTTACACCGAGGGCGGAGCGGCCGTCGCCATCGATGGGAGCCTCACCGCCAGCGATGCGGACACCCAGAACCTGACCGGCGCGACGGTCAGCATCAGCAGCGGCTTCCTGGCCGGCGACACGCTGAGCTTCGCCGACCAGAACGGCATCACCGGCAGCTACAATGCAGGCACCGGCGTTCTGACCCTGGCCGGAAGCGCCTCGGTCGCGAACTATCAAACTGCGCTGAGATCGATCACCTACAGTTCCTCGAGCCAGAACCCGACCAACTTTGGGGCCGACACGAGCCGCACCATCTCCTTTATCGCCAGTGACGGAGCGGCGAACTCCAACACCCTGACTTCGACGGTCAATGTTACCGCAGTCGATCAGGCGCCGGTGCTGGCGAATGGCGGCAACACAGTCGGTTATACCGAGGGTGGGGCTGCCGCCGTCATCGACTCTGCCCTGACCGCTGCCGATGTGGACACCCAGAACCTGACCGGTGCCACCGTCAGCATCACCGGCGGCTTCCTGGCCGGGGACACCCTCAACTTCACCACCCAGAACGGCATCACCGGCAGCTATATTGCAGGCACCGGCGTCTTGACCCTGACCGGCAGTTCCACGGTCGCCAACTACCAGGCGGCGCTGCGATCGATCACCTACAGCTCTTCCAGCAGCAACCCGACCAGTTTCGGCACCGACACCAGCCGCACCATCTCGTTCGTGGCCGGCGACGGCACGCTGTCCTCTAATACGATCACATCGACGGTAAATATCACCGCCGTGAACCAGGCGCCGGTGCTGTCGACCGGCAGCACGGTCGGCTACACCGAGGGTGGCGCAGCCGTCGCCATCGATACGACCCTCACCGCCAGCGATGTGGACAATACGAACCTGGCGAGCGCCACGGTCAGCATCACCAGCGGCTTCCTGGCGGGCGACACGCTCAACTTCACCAATCAGAACGGCATCACCGGCAGTTACAATACGGCGACGGGCGTTCTGAGCCTGAGCGGAAGCGCCAGTCTCGCCAACTATCAGACGGCGCTGCAATCCATCACCTACAGTTCTTCGAGCAGCAACCCGACCAGCTTCGGGGCCGACACCAGCCGCACCATCTCGTTCGTGGCCGGCGACGGCACGCTGTCCTCTAATACGATCACATCGACGGTAAATATCACCGCAGTGGACCAGGCGCCCGTGCTCTCGAATGGCGGCAACACGGTCGGTTACGCCGAGGGCGGTGCGGCGGTCGCCATCGATGCAAACCTGACCGCCACCGATGCGGACAACCTGACCCT
>CAZEFQ010000173.1:0-57005 GCA_964511505.1 uncultured Rhizobium sp. | reverse complement strand
TTCCGTCTTCGTGAACGGTCCGATCATGAGTGCTGATTTCGCCATAAACTTTCTCCTTCGATTACAGGCCGGCTTTATTGCCAACCTTGCGACGAAAGCCGCCATGAAGCGGACCGACTTCACAGAGGCAACACGGGAGACGCGCATCTACCGGCGCGGCGAATGGAGCGGGCAGCCTCTTGAAGTCCAGGGCCGTCTTTGTGGCAGGCTTCTCGCAAAGGATTGGAATGAATGACGCTGGCCTGGCTGGTCGAAGTGAATGATTGAAGCGAAGTCAGTACCTTGAATCGGCGTTCAGTAAGGCGGAAGCACGGTGGGGGGCAGGAAAAGCAATCGCTCGGGCACACGGCACTGGATGAAGTCAGCCGGGCGAGGTGAGGGGGTTCAAGCCGGGCGGGAGATGGCAGTCACGACGATGCCGGAAATATGGGGCTTGTATTCCGCGCGCACGAGCCCGTCGGATTCGGTTGCAGCCATCAGCAGCACGACGCGGCGGGCGCGCAGCCCGCTCCATACCGGCAGGAGGTTGCGTCCGAGCACGTTGACCTTGATATCGGCGAACCGCAGCAGCACGACGCCCTCGGGAACGTAGCGCACGTGCCGCAGGGTGCTATAGGGCAGCGATACGGAATTGCCGTCCGGCTGCTCGAAGGTGAGCAGCGGAGGATGTCCCTTCGACAGGGTGAAGGCGGGCCGCAGGCCCGCCGGTCGCACTACTTTCGCCATTGAATTTCCACGCAGGGTTGCCCGGTCGTTCATAACGCGGCTTTCCCGAGAATGGAAGTACGCGAAAGCTGGTGCAAGACGGAGCGTCGCGAGGCCGGGGCGGCCGAGCCCATCTTCGGGATTACGTCGGTTCCGGCCCTTTCGGCATCTCAGGATCGATTGGGGTCGATGATTCTCCACTGCCGAGCAGCAAAGGCTCTTTTGGCGGAAGCGCGGGAGGAATGGGCTTTGCAGTCTGCACGGTAGCGCCGAGGATACGATTGCATAGCGGTTCGAGTTGCTCCTTTGTCGCTCCAACCTGTTTTGCGATCTTGATGCGCTTTTCGAGGAGGGCGAGTTCGCGGGCGTCATTTTCGAGCCTGAGACGGCGAGCCTCCTCGGGGTCGCGGAAGCGATGGTCCTGGTCTCGCTTGTGGCGGAACACGATGTACTTGCGCCAGCTCTCAAACGGGCTGATGCTGGCCAGGAAGCCCCAGAAATTTCCGCCGCCGTTCACGCCCATAGATCCTCCTAGGGCACCTCGTTCGCTGTTCTTTTCCGCTGTCCGTTTTCCATTCCCGCGATCTTCTGAAATCGCCGTTGAATGCGCTTCTTCGCTGCTTCGTACTCTCTGCGGGGCATCCTCAGCTCCGCAGGTATGTCCTTGTCCTGCCACCCGTCCATCATTTTTACGAGGACTCTGCGAGCCGTGCGGTCGTCGCCCAAAGAGGCGATCAGGCTTTCCATCAATTGCCGTGAACCGGCGATGCTCTCCGGGTTGGGACCGGGGGAAGGAAATCTCTCAAGGTCAATAGGTCTGGCTTCGATGGCATTTTCCGCGGTGACGCTGTCTTCTGCGGTTACCCTTCTTCGGCGGTCCAGGGCGCCCTTTTCCGCCCAGCCGCTCGAAATGCTGCGCATGGCCTCATGAAGGTGGGCAAAAAGAAGAACACCCTCCTTCTTCCAGGGGCGCCGTCCGCCGACGGTGGAAGCTATCGCCTCGTGGAGAAGGTCGTCGGCTTCAAGCCCTGCAGCGAGATGTCCAAGGAACCGAACCCGCGCCATGGCATAGACTTTGAGCCGCCGGAGTTCAGCGGCGGTGAGGGCATGGATGGCCTGCCAGACACGCTCGCGCTCTTCGGCCAAAGTTTTTTGTTCGGCCGGCGTCCGGAAGTCGTCTTTCGCCCGCATATATCAGTAGTAGAGCGTTTTTAGGATTCGACGCCTATCACCTAGGGCAAAGTGTACCACTTTTCCCCCGCTGCTCGTCGCCTGTGCACAAGCTGGCGAGCTAGTGCGCCATTTCTGCTTCCTGTCTTCTGGCCCTGACCCGCCCTGCGAAGCCCCTTTCGGGCGCTCTCGGCTCCTGTTCCGCAACCTCGGCGATGACCTGCGTCTCGTGCTTGTCGAGGTCCAGTTTGGCGTTTAGTTCCGCCTGCTTCGCCATGAGTTCCTTGAGCCGCGCTTCGTGCTCGAAGGGTCGGCCCATCTGCACTGTGTAGTCCGCCAGGGCTTTCTCCTGCTGCTCAATCTCGCGCGCCTGCGCATCCAGCTTTCCGTCGAGATTACGCAGCGTATGTTCGATGCTCGCGACGGTTCCCGCGGGATTCTCCGGATTGAGATTCGCCTTGTAGGTCGTCTTCCCCCGGACGAAGAGATCCGGCAGGCCGTCCTTGAAGGCGCTGCCGCGGCTGAGGATCTCGAATCCCTTGTAATGGCCGCGGACCTTCAGCGTCTTGTCGTCCCGCCAGGAAAGGGCGACGCTGTTCAGGGCCTTTCCGGCGTCCTCTCGCGCGCCCTTGCCCGAGAACTCGCGGTTGCCCACGTTCATCGCGAATTCCTCTTCCGCATGGGCGTTGCGCGTGGAGATGTCCGCGCTCAGCGCCTCCTGGTATTTGCGGGCGTTCGCGATATGTTCGGGCAGGCTCTTTACCTCCCAGCGGATATTGTGCTGCTGGTTGATATGCGACGCCCTGAGCTGATCGAGCTTGCGGATCTCGGTATCGACCTTGACCTTCTCCATTACCGCCGGATTGCCCGAGGCGATGGCCTTGATTTCCGCGAAGGTGAGCGGCCCGCTATCGAGGTCTTCCGCCTGCCGCACCGTGACGCTGCCGTTCATCACCTGGGCGATGAACCGGGCCTTGTTTTCCAGCGTCTGCCACATATAGGCATCGAACGACCCTTCGGTGACATAGCGGTAAATATCGACTTCTTCATTTTCATTACCCGGCCGGAGTATCCGGCCATCACGTTGCTCAATGTCACGGGGCCTCCAGGGGGGCGTCAATATGATGCTCGGCTTTCAGGCGCTTCTGGACGTTGGTGCCCGCGCCCATTTTCTCGGTCGATCCCATCAGGATGCGGATGCGGCCGGCGTTCACCGCGTCGAACAGCGCCTTCTTCTTCGCATCCGAATCGGCGTCGTGCACAAACGCGATTTCCTTGGACGGAATGCCCAGTTCGACCAGGCGGTCACGAATCTCGTCGTAGACGTTGAACTTGTCCTTCGCCGGCGTCGAGATATCGCAGAAGACCAGCTGCGTGGTGCGCTTGTCGCGGCCCCGATCCCAGGTCTGGAAGATCTTGTCGATAGCGCGGCCTATTTTCGTGTCTTCGTGGATCTCCGCGAACGGATCGACAAGCCGCATGTCGAGCGCGGCCTTCCGGCCGTCGCCGGTGATTTTGAGCATGTTGTCGCTGCGCGGGTCCACACCGCCCCTGCGCAGTTTCTGCGCCCGTTGCACGAGGGTCTGGACGTATTGCTTCAATTCGTCCGACGCCGGGGCAGAGACGATTTGATGCTTGCCGCCTGAGAGTCTCGGACGCGGCAGGTTCAGCATGTCCGCCGTCTGCACGTCCGCGAAGGTGCGGAACATCGACAGCAGCTCGGGCAGGTTGACGAATTTGGCGAACCGCGTGTGCATGCGGTAGCCGGAGCCGTCCGGCGCAAGCTCCAGCGCCGTGACCGCCTCCCCGAAATTCGCGGCCCAGGCGTCGAAGTGTTCCACTCCGGCCGCGGCGAGCAGCTGCGGCGCGAGATAGCGCAGAAGCGTGTACATTTCCGCCATGGTGTTGGATACCGGTGTTCCGGTGGCGAATACGGTGCCGCCGCCGCGATCGGCGAGATATTGCGTCTTGAGGTACATATCCAGCGCCCGGTTGCTCTCGGTGTTGGGAAGCCCGGCGATGCGGTTCATCTTGCTCACGAATCCGAGATTCTTGAACAGATCCGCCTCATCGACCAGCAGCCGGTCGATGCCCAGCTGCTCGAAAGTAACCGCGTCGTCCTTGCGCTCGCGATCGGCGCGTTCCTTGAGCTTCGCCGTCAGCCGCTTCTTGGCCCTTTCCAGCTCCTTGAGGATGCGCCTGGTGTCGCCTTTCTCCGCCTTCGCCTCGCGGATGGCGTCTTCCAACTGCTCTTTCTGGCGCTCGACGAAATGCTCGAAAGTCTCGTCCGACACCGGCAGCAGTTCGAAGGATTTATGCGACACGATCACCGCGTCGTAATTGCCGGTGGCAATCCGGGACATGGCTTTCTGCCGGTGCCCGGCGGCGAACGCGTCCTTGCCCGCAACGTAAATATGGGCGTTGGGATAGAGCGCCAGGAAAGCCGCACCCCATTGTTCCACCAGGTGGTTGGGGACGACAATCATCGGCTTATTCGCAAGGTGCAGGCGTTTCAGCTCCATCGCCGCGGCGGTCAGAATCGCAGTCTTTCCTGCACCGACGCAATGCGCGAGAAGCGTGTTGTCGTTCTGGAGTATGCGCCACACTCCGTCTTTCTGATGCTTGTCGAAATCGTTCTTGCGGAGCATTGCCCGGTTCATGCCGGGGAAGGTCAGGTGCGAACCGTCGTACGTGCGCAGCCGGAGATTGTTAAACGTGTCGTTGTAATAACGCGCCAGGCGCTGCGCCCGGTCGTCGTCCTTCCATATCCAATCGCTGAAGCGTTCCTTCAGCTTCTGCTGGGCCTCGCGCGCGGCGAGCGTCTCCTGCTGGTTCACGACGCGCGTATCCTTGTCTACCTGGTCGTAGACGGTCGGCGTGCGGCCGTTGAGTGCGTCTTCGATGAGTTCGCTCGCCGGAACCCGCGCGGTGCCGTGGGTAGTGGTGTTGGCGACGGCCTCCTTGGCGACGCGGTCGAGCGTCACGGTCCAGGTGGCGATGGCACCCGCATGCGCGACGCTCACCAGGGATTTCGGAGCGTCGAGCGTCTCCGCGATGAAGTCCCGCACATCGTCGGCGGGTATCCAGGAAGAACCCAGGCGGGCGCTGATGTCGCCGGGCAGCAGATCCGCGGGCTGCACCGCCTTGAGCGCATCGATGTTGCGCCGATAGGAGGGATCGATTGCCGCCGCGGCCTCGGCGGTTGCGAGCTTGGCGCGGACATTGCCGCTCAAGTAGCGATCGGCCGTCTCCCAGTCGCCTTCCGGGTTGCGGTAGACCATCGCGTCGAGATCGTGCTGCATCTGCTTCGCGCTGTGGCCGGTGAGCGACTGCATGCGCTTCCAGTCGATGCCGCCGGTTTCGTTGAGCGCGATCGCCAGCGCCTCGGCGGCCGTATCGACATGGTCCTTGGGCCTGTAGCGCTCCAGCGTGCGCCGCTCGAAAATCGCGGCCTTGGCCGCCCTGCCGTGCCCGGCGTCGTAGTCTTCCAGGGAGAGGAGGAGGGGCTGGTCGGGGTCGCCCGCGAACGCGCGGATGTTGTCTTTCGCGTGGATGGGGCCGAACCTGCGGACGAAGGCGTCATAGCGGCGGTTCAGCTCCTTCCGGGCCTCCACGACATAGCGCTCGGCCGCGTCGTCGAGCTGGGTTCTGAACACCTCCCGCACCGCGTCGCGGACTTCCATGAGGCCGCGTATGCGCGCCTCGGCCGTGGCGGAAAGCGAGGTCGGCTCGAAGCGGCTGCCGTTGCGGATGACGATCGCGCCGTCTCTTTCCGCATAGGCGCCGTCCTTAATCCCGGTGAAGGCTTCGGCGTCCAGGATTTCCGGCGGGGGCCCGCGCTGCTCGTCCTTGGGGATGAACGCGCCCTCGGGCAGGGTTTCCACCGCGCGCTTGAGGAGATCCGGCGTGAGATGGCCTTCGAGCGTCGGCTCCGCGCCGCGGTACATCGTGCCGTGCAGCGCCAGCTTCCCGAGCATCATCTCCGGATGCTTCGCGAAATACTCGTTCACCGCTATCGGCCCGTCCGCTGTCTCGATGTCGCGGAGGCTGAGCCAGGACTCTCCGGCAGGCTCCTCGCCGTGCCGGCGCTTGCGCAGGAACAGGATGTCCGTCGTGACATCGGTGCCCGCGTTGGCCTTGAAGGCGGTGTTGGGAAGGCGTATCGCGCCCAGGAGATCGGCCTGCTCCACGAGATGGCGGCGCACCGCTGCGTCCTCCTTGTCCATCGTGTAGCGGCTGGTGATCAGCGCCATGACGCCGCCGGGCTTGACCTTCTGGAGCGACTTCGCGAAGAAGTAGTCGTGTATGGCGCGGGTGAACTGCCGCTTCATCAGCGGGTCGTGGACCGCATAGTCTCCGAAGGGCACGTTGCCCACCACCGCGTCGAAGTAATTGACGGGCAGGGGCGTCTCTTCAAAGCCCTTCGCGAATATCGTGGCGTCGGGATAGAGCTTCTTCGCGATCCGCGCGGTGATGGAATCCAGCTCGACGCCGGTGCGGTGGCCGCCCTCCATCGACGGCATCAGGCCGAAGAAATGCCCCACGCCCAGCGCGGGCTCCAGGATCTGCGCGCCCTTGCCGACGCCGATGCGCTCAAGACCTGCCCATACCGCTTCGATGACCATGGGCGATGTGAAATGGGCGTTGGGCGTCGATGCGCGCGCCGATGCGTATTCCTCGTCGGCCAGCAGTTCCGTCAGCTCGGCCGCAGCTGCCTTCCACTCCGGGCGTGGATAACGATCGAAGACCGCAGGCATCGCGCCCCAGCCCGCATAGCGGGCAAGGACGGCTTTCTCAGCGTCGGTTGCGTCGCGGTTCTCGGCTTCGAGCGCCTTCAGCGTGCGAATCGCCGCGAGATTGCCGCGCGCCTTCTCGTGAAGCCCGCCCTGTCCGATGCGGTGCGCGTCGGTTATCCGGAAGTCGCGGGAGGGTGGGGCTTCGTCTTCGAGGACGACGGCTCCGGCAGCAGGAACTGTTCCACCGTCAGCTCCCATGCCACGTGGTAGGGGAGCTTCCGGACCGCTATCAGCTCGCAGAGATGGTCGGTGAAGGCCTGCGCCGTCTTCTCCAACTCGCGTTCCAGCCGTGCCTCCCGCCGGAACGTCGCCAGCATCGAAGGGTGGTAGCGGCTCCAATGCTCCAAAATCAAGCTGCTGAGGCGGTCGTGGTTTCGCATGCACTTTCCCCGCCGGGGTGCTGCTGCTCTCAACCGGCGCGGGAGTATCTATAGGCGCTTCCGAAAAGAGGTCAAGCTGATTGCTGTAATCGGGCGTGACCGTCTGCCTGGGTTTCGCCTTCCTCAGCCATGTTGGCAGCACCATGAAATCACCCGTCATAGTTGTGGGTGACACTCTAAATGCATCTTTGGGTTTTGCAAGCGAAGAGGGATCACGCACCGGCATGGTCGCCTCCACCGGTAGAAACCAGATGCAGGGGCGGCAGGTGGTCGAGGTTGCGCGATCGGCCCATCCAGGGCTCGGGCCGGATGGCCTTCACCCAGTCGGCGAAGGAAGGGATGAAGCCCAGATCCTCGCGGACATGCTGCTCGCCGACCCAGCGCACCGGGATGACGCGGCCCGTCGAAAGAGTGAGCGTGTGGCCGAAGAGCGTTTCGGCCATGAAGATGCCCTCGGCGTGGTGGCGCAAGGCACGGTGCCGGAAATCGGCAATGATTGCTTTCGAGGCGTCGAACCAGTCGTGAATGTCCTGGTAGTCGGCGGCGACGCCGCCCCATTTCTTCACGCTGGAGAGGGAGTGGTGGTACGGATGTGGCATGGCTCCCTCCCTCAAAACGTGTGCGTGGTGGTGTGTACGTCCGTGTAGCGGCCGTGGAATTCGAGCTCCACCGTCCGCGCGGCGACGTCGAACGTGAATTCGCCGTAGGCCCCGTCGTTGTTCTCCCAGCCGCCGTGCTCCTGCAACAGGAAGTCGTAACAGAGGATTTCGATGGCGGCTTGGAGGGGCTTCTGTTCGACGGTCACCTCATCGCTGTTCCACTGGAGTGAGCGGAGGCTTATTGCAGACGTGGGCAGTGCGACCAAATTATCCGCCATATACGCTTCAACATTGGTTATCTGTCCGGAATCGCCTTCTCCATCGAATGTCACGGTTATGAGGCTAATCTCCGCAGCCGCCAGAGCCGCGAAAAATTCGTCCTTGTTCAACTTCCAGGCTTCCTCCAGCGCCTTGCGGTGCCTGGCGATGGATTCCATGATTATTTGCATATCGATCATCGGCGTTACTCCTCTTCTGGTTCGAGAGACTGCCCAATGCAGCCTCTGACGAAACCGCCGGAAGCAGAACCCGGCGCGAATGCAAGCCTCCTTCGACGGGACCCGTCTGCACGAGCGCGCTACAGCGAGGAAGATGGGTGAAGGTGCTTGCATTCGCGCCGCGTTCTGATATGCGCGGGTGAAGACAGATCAGAGGCGCATTGGGCTTGCGGAAGAACGGCAAAGGAGGGAAGGCGGGCAATCTAAACGAGAATCAGAAGGCACGTGAGGAGTCGCGAGTATTCACATCGCCGTCAACGAAATGAAAACGCAGGCCGCGACCCAGGGAGAAATCAGATGATTGAAGCAAATCCGGCGTCGTTCCGCTGTGGGATCGAGCGGGCAGGCTGATCAACGAAGGAAGAATGGAACACGCACCCCGATCAGCTTACGGTTGACAGGCGGTGAACTCTTCAATACGACTCAAGGTGCCTGACGATTAATCACAGGACGAATCCTCGTGGCGTTTTTGGAGCGACTCTAAATAACGGCACGCGCGGAGAGTATTGTACGGGGCGAAGCATGCGAGCGGCACAATCGATACCGTTAATGCTCATGGGCTTGGTGGGAGTGGGCATCTTTGTTGCTGCCGCAATGGGTATAAGCCTGCCCTTCATTCCTGAAACGCACGGTACGGTTACTGTAACACTCAGTAAACGGTTTGCTCTTGATTTGCCTCATTATGCCAGCGGCGTGGCATGGTCGCCGGACGGCCGGACTCTGGCGGTAACCAGCCACTACAACTCGATACTCACTACCTATGACAGCGCCGGACATCCACTTAACAGCTTTCAGAGCCATGGAAACAAGGGAGGGTATTTTAACTCCTTTGGCTTCATCAACGGCTCGTCACAGATGTTGTTCCCCATAGAATCCAGGGCATCGCTCGATGCGGCGATTGATATCCGCGACGTGGCAACCGGACAGATCGTGAAGACAATCACGCGGGCAAAAGACAAGAATTACGCCCCCAATGCCACTGACGACCTTGCGGTATCCACCGATCAGAAACGCTTTGCGATTGGCAACGGAATACTGCAAGGGTTCCTCGTATATGGCACTGATGATGGAAGGCAGTGGCATGAATTGTCAGCGGTGGGCCGACATGAGTTCGGGGCTACGTCTTTCTGTTTCTTCCGGGACAACAGGTTATTGGCCGTAGGACAGGGGGACGGCCATTTCATGGTGGTCGATTCGACCACGGGCAAAACGCTCAAGGACTTTCAGGCTTATGACGCGCCAGGCATCCATGACGATGTTTACGGCATCGCTGTGAGTCCAAAGGGAGATATGATCCTGACCGGAATACATGGCGTCGCCATTGACAGTGACGCTACACCTGCGGCCCTGGCGTGGTACAGAAGCAATCACGCTGTAGCGCAGGTATGGCGCGTGAGCGATGGGAAGGAGGTGGCAGGGTTTCCTGACAAAGATAGGTATGTAGAGCAAGCGGCATGGGACCCCAAGGGGCGGTTCGTCGCTTTCATCGATACCGACAGCCTTATCATATGGCAGCCGCAAACGGCCGGCATGAATTACCAGCGAATCAAGCTTTCGGGCCTGAGCGCATCGCTGGCCGTGACTCCCGACGGAGATTCACTCGCCGTCGCCGGGGGAAATATCGTCACCGTCTACAACATCGCTGACAAGTAGGAGAACGTCATGTCCAAGGCCCCGCCGTCACTTAAGGAGTATATCGAGCTTTCCAATGAAGCCTATACCTTGCACACTCTCCTCAGCAAAAATGGCGGGCTAATCACCGCCACCGATCCCTTCCCGGAATTCTTCGCGGGCATGAGGGTAGTAGACCACAGCGATCCGGTGGATTTGGCAAAGGGATTCGCGGCGGTTGCTCTGCAGGATTGGGACGGGAACATCATCATCGTCAACGAGGGGACGTTGATGGCGAACAACTTCTTCATGGGTGAAACTATCGCCGCGGATATTCAAGTCGGCCAGGACAAGACCGGAGAGGGGCTGCGGGCTGCTACAACTTTTGCGGATAGGGTGGAAGCAAAGGCCCAAGCCCTTCGCCACACAACGGATCCTGTACAGATCTATGTCACCGGCCATTCCCTCGGCGGCATCGATGCTCAGAAAGAAGCCGAGCGTCTTCAAGAACTCGGCATTCTTGCCGGCGGCGCGACATTCGGCGCGACGGGCTTACCGCAACAGGACACTCCGACAGACGCCGGCATAAACGCCAAGTTCATAAACTACGTCGACCGCGGCGACATGGTCGGCAATTACGCGCGCGATACGACGACCCAAACCCCCAACCCTTTCGGGCCCGCAGCCTATCATTTCGGGAAGGTGGTGGAAGTCGGCCCGGTTTCCCACGCCGCCTACCTTCAAAAGGCGCAGAACTATTTCCTTGCCTCTGAAATCACAAATTACCTTACGAAGGGGATGAACTTCGGCGTGGCAGATCAATTGGAAGCGATGGCTCTGTATAACGACGCTCACGCCCTTGAATACCATTTGATGTCCGTCTATGGGGAGGACCTCGGCTACAGCGAAAATGAGGTTGAATTCACGCCTCCCGAACAAACGTTGCCGGGCATGTCCTTGGAGTGGAGCACTCAGGAATTCGCCAGCTTCTTCGGAAACACCGCCGTCTCGAACATGCAAAACGCCAAGGCCGTGGGCAACACGGTCGTGACGCCTTATTTCACCGGCAGCGCTAATCTGACCACTAACGAGGTTACGATTACCCAGACGGGGGATATCACTACTTCTCAAGGCGTAGCTGCAAGCGGCGGGGTCACCACGTTTTCCATTGATCCGCTATCGGAGGAGGTGGACAGTGCGAATTATACGTCGGCGGACGGTTCTACCTATGCCGCGACCTATAATGCGGCGGGTGATCTGCTCACCCTGACAGGCAATAGCAGTAACGGCACTTCCTATCAAACAGCCTATACGTACAATCCTGACAGCTCGATTGACATGCTGACAACGGTTTATACCGGACCCAACCTCACCGGCGACATTCAATTCACAGAGACAAATCACATTTCAGCAAGCGGTGAGATCACTGTGGATCTATCCGGTTCCAGTAACTACGTCACGCTAAACGAGGCGAAGATCACCCTTGAAGCGGGCGCCTCGGCCAGTATCACGGGCACCGGCAACATTCTCAAGTTTCTGGATGCGAGTGAAAGCAGCATAGCACTTGATCCAGGTACTTTTGTGCATACATCGGAATACGATAATTCCGCTAATATCAGCGCTACGCTTATGGATCAGGGCATCACTCTCGGCACGCTCACCTTTAACACATCCGACGACACGGACAGCTTCACGTTCCTTGACGGGATGGTGCTAGAGCTTCCGGGCATCTCTGGCGACATGGAAGTGACCGGCCCGACGATCATTGCTGCGCTTGGGGGCCAGCAGTTGCCCACCGGGGAATCGCCGCTTCAGATTCTGTCGGGCTACCTCTCCGATCTCGGCTATACGGACGATCTGATTGAAGCCAATTTCAACTACCTGTTCCCCTTCGGCCTTCCGGACTATTCCGGGGTGAGCACGCTTAACGTAGTGGGCAATACCGCGGTGACGCAGGAGTACCTGGACGGGTTCGAGAGCATCGCCGGCAACGGCACCCTCATAGCGGCGGAGGGCGGAGAATACGACCTATCGGGCGCTCCGATTGCGCCGGGCAGCAACATCAACCTGACGGCGGTGGGCTGGGACGGGACGGTGCTGGTGGGCGACGACCGGGGCGGCGAGGTGCTGACGGCGAGCCTGCTGGGAGACGACACGCTACAGGCGGGCAACGGCAGCAGCGTGACGCTGGCGGCGGGGCTGGGCATGGACACGCTGCTGGGCGGGGCCGGCGGCGGCACGGGTGTGAACTTCTTCTACGCGCCGTACGGAATCGCAGACGGGTCGCAGTTCATCGGCAACGCGGACAACGACTGGCTGGAAGTGGGCGGCGCAGGACAGCAGGCGACAGTGTACGACCTGACGGGCGTGCTGCTCGACGGCATGGACACGCTGGTGGCCGACAACGTGAAGATCGACAACACGCAGTTCACTGCGCTCACGGCTATTGAAGGGTGGGGCGGCGACGACGTGATCATCAACACGGCGGACGGGGGTACGTACGACCTGAACGGGGTGTACTCGGGCATCTACGCGATGACGGCGCTCTCGAACGAAGGCACCACCCTTAGGGGCAACAACGTGGGCAGTGGCGTGCTCACGGCGAGCGCATTCGGTAACGACACGCTGGTAGCCGGCAACGGGGACTTCGACCAGTTGATCGCGGGCGGCGGAGTCGATTCGCTCATCGGCGGCACGGGCGACGAGGATCAGTTCGCGGCGACGAACGGCCTGCGCGCGGGCTCGTATCTCGAAAGCAACAACAGCTCCAGTATCATCGAGACTAACGGGGACATCTCCGGCGTGACGCTCGCGGGCACGTTCGGGTCGCTAACCATCACCGGAGGGGATTCGATAACGCTCACGGCAAGCCAGATGGCGAGCGTCGGCAGCAACATCTTCGCCACCGACGGCGACGTGCTCTATGCGGCCAGCGGCGGCACGTTCGTGCATTCCAACGACGAAAGCGACAGCTACGGCTCGCTCGACATGATTGCGCTTTCCAATAGCGGGACGACGCTTTCCGAAGACTACGCCACCGATGCCGAACTCGTGGCAAGCGCCTCCGGCAACGATACGCTGACCCTCACCAATTCCACCGGCTCCTTCCTTGACGCCTCGGACACCGGCGGCGCGATCACGATCTCTTCCGTCTACGGCTCCAACAACGTCATCGACGCCTCTGGCAGCACGGGCACCGTCTCTATCGATACGGACTTGGACAGCTCCGACACCATCTACGCAGGCGACGGCACGGAGACGATCCATGTCGGCGGCGGCTCGACCCTCTATGCGGGCGCGGGCACGGAGACCATCTATCTCGACGGCAGCCTGAACGCCTTCTACGCGGGCACGGGCACGGAGACGATTTATGTGGCAGGCAACGGCAACACCGTCAGCGGACTGCTGGCGAGCGACACGCTGATCTATAGCGGCGCGGGAGACGTCTTCGACATAAGCGACGCGGACGGCATCGCCGCGACCATCGGCGGCAGCTTCAGCACCGTGGACATGGGCAAGAACGTCACCGCCACGGTGAGCGGCACGCACGACACGGTGGTCATGGGGCTGCGCAGCACCGCGACCGTTTCGGGCAGCAGCAATACGCTCTCCTTCAGCGGCAACTCGGCTACCATTTCGGGAAGCAGCAACACCATACTGGCCTCGGGCAACAACACCTTCACCGTCACCGGCAGCAACAATACGCTCACGGATTACAACGGGGCCGACACGTTCATCGTCGGAGGCACTTCGACCACCGGCGTGACGATCAACGGCAAGGCCTACGACACCTATGAGTTCGTCTCTAACTTCGGGCAGGACACCGTCAACAACGCCACCGGCGGCAGCAGCCCGCTCGGCCAGATAATCTTCGGCACAGGCATCAGCGCGCAGAACCTCTGGTTCGCGCAGAGCGGCAACAACCTGCTCATCGAGCGCATGGGCACCACCCAGCGCGTCACCGTCACCGACTGGTTCAGCAATAACGGCGCGAAGGTGCAGAACATCGTCCTGAACGACGGCTATGAGCTGACGGCGGGCGACGTGGCGGCGCTGGTCTCCGCCATGGCAACCTATGCCTCGGCGAATCCGGCCTTCGACCCGACCGCCGTGTCGTCCGTGCCGTCGGACACCACGCTGCAGGCGGCCGTCACCACCGCATGGAACACGAGCGTCAGCCCGAACGTGGACATCACCCAGACCGCCGCCGTCATCCAGCAGGAGCTCGATCACATCCAGTCGCTGGCGGACATGGGCGAGCTTGGTGCCATCACGCTCACCGATTCCGGCACGCCGACCATCGCCGTGACTGCGGCGCAGCTCGTAAGCGACGCCGATGCGCTTGCCGCCATCGTCTCCGCCTACGACCTGTCGGTGGACGGGGTCACCGTGGCAAATGTCGCCGCGGCCGCAGCAGCCACCAACGTTGCCGCCGTGAATGTCACGGATACGGCCGCGAACGTGGCGGCGAGCCTGGACGACCTGCAGACGCTGGCCGTCGCCGGGACGCTGGGGACCGTCACGCTCACCGACACCACGCTGCTCACCGTCACCGAAACGCAGTTCACGAACGACGCCGACGCGCTGGCATTGCTCGCCACCGGCACCCTGCTGGAAGTGACGGATGTCGCCGCAGCCGATGCCGCGACCGTGGCGGCCAATACCGACGTGGTGCTGATAGCCGTCTCCGACACCGCCGCGAACGTGACCGCGAACATCGCGGCGCTGGAAACCCTTGCTGCGGCGGGCGAGCTGGAATCCGTCGCCTTCACCGATACGGGCACGCCCGCGCTGTCCTTCAGCGCTGCAGACGCCGCCGCCGATATCGACGCCCTGGTGAGCTTCACCGGCGCGTTCACGCTCGACGTCACCGACACCGCGGCGAATGTCGCCGCCAATCTCGATGCGCTGGGAGAACTCGCCGCCTTCGAAGAGCTGACCTCGATCACGCTCACCGACTCCGGCACGCCGACGCTCGCCATCACCGCCGATCAGGCCGCAAGCGACGCCGCTGCGCTGGGCCTGATTACCGGCAGCTACGGCGTCGCGGTTTCCGATACGGGCGCGAACGTCGCAGCCGATCTCGACGCGCTGCAGGCGCTCGCGGATGCGGGCGTGCTTTCCTCCGTCACGCTCACCGACTCCACGACTCCCACGCTTTCCGTCACCAACAGCCAGCTGACGGACGACGCCGACGCGCTTGCCGCCATTGCGGGGTCTTACAACCTCGCGGTCTCGGGTGTCTCTGCGGCGGACGCCGCTGCTGTCGCCGCCATCACCCATGTCGTTTCGGTGACGATCGAAGACACCGCCGCCCATGTAACGGCGAACCTCGACGATCTGGAAACGCTGGCGGACGGCGGCATGCTCACGCTCATCGCGCTCACCGACACCTCCGCGCCGACCCTCTCGCTCACCGCCGCGCAGCTTGCGGGCGACACCGATGCGCTGGACGTCATCTTCGGCCTGTACAGCCTGGCGGTTTCGGGTGTTCTCGCAGCCAACGCCGCAAGCGTGGCGAGCGTCGCAAACGTGACTACCATCGCAATTTCCGACACTGCCGCGAACGTCACCACGAATCTCACCACGCTGCAGGCCCTTGCCGCCGCCGGCATGCTCGCCTCCATAGCGCTCACCGATGCGGGAACGCCCGTCTTGTCGCTTTCGCAGGCGCAGCTCGGCCTCGATGCCGATGCGCTTGCCGCCATCACCACCACTTACACCGTCTCCGTTACGGCGGTGACGGCTGGAAATGCCGCAAACGCCGCCGCGCAGACCGGCGTGACGTCGGTTGCGGTATCGGACACGGCCGCGAATGTCGCTGCCAACCTCGACGCGCTTGAAACGCTGGCTACAGGAGGAAAACTGTCCTCCATCACCTTGATCAACACGGACACGCCGACGCTCACCATCACGGCGTCCCAGCTTTCCTCCGACGCGGATGCCCTCGGCCTGATTGCCGGATCGTATCACCTGGCGGTTACGGCGGTTTCCGCGGCCAGCGCTACGACTGTCGCTGCCAATTCGCATGTCACTTCGATCACGCTTTCCGATACGGCGGCCAATGTGGTTGCGAACCTTGACGCGCTTGAAGGGGTGATTGGCCTGCTGACTTCGTTTGCGCTTACCAATTCCGGCACGCCGACGGTTTCCATAACGGGCACGCAGTTTGTTAATGACATCGCGGTCGTCAACAAGATCACCAGTGCCTATAATCTGGCGGTTTCAAATGCGCTCGCCGCCGGCGCCTCCGCGCTGAACGGCAATACGCATGTGACCTCCGCGAGCTTCTCCGATACGGCCGCGAATGTGTCGGCGAACTTCGCGGCGCTGCAGTCGCTGGTGACGTCCTCGAAACTCGCAAGCGGCGGGGTAACCCTTACCGACGGAGGCACGCCCGCGCTGTCCATTACCGACGCGCAATTCACGAGTTCGACCGGAACCACCGTGCTGGCCGACATACCGGGCGGCGCCTATACCCTGGCGCTCTCGGCCGTTTCCTATGCGAACGCCAGCACCCGCATTGCGCTCACGAGAGTCGTGTCCGTAGCCATTGCCGACACAGCGTCGGTGCTCGGCACCAACCTCAATTCGATCCAGACGCTCGCGGCGGCGATGTCGAGCAAGCTCGTCGGAATTTCCGTGACGAACAACACGACGGCGGTTGCCCTTACCTATACGCAATGGACGAACGACGGCACGGCTATCGGGCTGTTCACCGGCACCTACCATTTCAGCGTCACGGCCGTGACCGCGGCTGGGGCCGCGACCGTCGCTTCCAATACGCATGCGACGTCGATCAGCGTCTCGGACACTTCCGCGCATGTCGCGACATCCATCGATTCCCTCCAGACCGTGGCGGCTGCCGGACAACTGACGGCCATCGCGGTGACGGACGGAACGAACACGATAACCATCACGGCGGCGCAGGCCGCGGGCGACTACGCTGCGTTGGCGAAGCTCACCGGCACCTATAAAGTGGGTGTCACCGATACCGCCGCGAATATATCCGCCAGCATAGATGCGCTTCAAACCCTGTATCTGCTGGAGACCACCAAGCTGACGATTACGGCCAGCGACAGCGGCACGAACCATGTCGGTATTTCCGTGGCGCAGGCGATAAGCGATGCCGGGGCGATAGGAAGGCTTGCCGCAGGAACCGTCCTGACCGTCACCGATACGGCCGCCAATGTCTCGGCGAATTTCCAGACGCTGGTCAGTCTGGGCACGAAGCTTGGAACCATCATGCTCACCGACGGCGGGACGCCGGTGCTTGCCCTCACCGATGCGCTCTATTCGCCCAACAGCGCGACGCTTGCCAAAATCTCAGGCGCCTATAACCTTGCGCTCTCGGGCGTTTCCTATGCGAATTACAGCGCCCGGAACGGCGTTTCCAACGTCGTGTCGATCTCTATCGGCGATACGGCCGCCAATCTTTCCACCAACCTGAACGCGATCCAGTCGCTTGCCGTGGCCGGTTCGAGCAAGCTGACAGGCATAAGCGTGACAAACAGCGCCACCCCGGTCACCTTCACCTATACGCAGCTTTCGTCCGATTCGACGGCGCTGGGCCTGTTCACCGGCACGTACAGCTTCAACGTGACGGCGGTAAGCATTGCCAATGCCACGACCGTGCTTGGGGTGTCCCATGTCGCCGCCGTCAATATCTCCGACACGGCCGCCAACGTGCAGAGCAACATCAATGCGCTGCAGACGCTGGCCGCCGCGTCGCAGCTGACCGGCATCGTGCTCACCAGCGGCACCACGATGACGCTGTCTGCCGCGACGGCTGCGAACGATGCTGCCGCCCTCCAGAAGATCACGAGCGCCTATACGCTCACCGTCTCCGATACGGCAGCGAATATCGCAGCCAGTCTCGACGGGCTGCAGACGCTTGAAACAGCCATAGGCGCCACCAAGTTCTCCTCGGTGACCATTACCGATGTCGCGACCAACAAGGTGGGCATCACCGCCGCGCAGGCGACCGCCGACCAGGTGGTCATCAACAAGTTCTCGGGCACCGGCAATGTAATCGCCACCGATTCCGCCGCGAACGTGGTTTCTAACCTTGCCGGCCTGCAGGCCGTCAACGCCAAAATCTCGTCCATAGTGCTGAGCGACGGCGGCACGCCCAATCTTGCCATCACCGGGGCGCAATATACGGCCGACATCACCGCCATCAACAAGATCGCCAGCGCCTATACCATGACGGTGTCCGCCGTTACCGGAGCCAATGCCGCTACCGTGGGCGGCAACAGCCATGTCACCGCCTTCACGGTCTCCGACACGGCGGCCAATCTCGGTACGAACATGGACAGCCTGCAGGCGCAGTCGGGCAAAACCACCTCCATTACGGTCTCGAACAACACCGTGGCGGTTCCCATCACTTATACGCAGTTCACGAGTACGGATACGACAGCCGTGGGGCTTTTCACGGGCACCTATTCATTCACCGTCTCGGCGGTGTCGGTGGCCAATGCGGCCACGATTGCAGCTCAGTCGCATGTGGCCTGGGTCTCGGTCTCCGACACGGCGGCGAATGTATCCGCAGGTCTCGACGGACTACAGGCTCTAGGAGGCGACCTGCTGACGCTTTCCCTGACCGATGGCGCAACCAATAATGTGAGCATCAATTCCTCGCAGGCGGTGAACGACGCCGGTGCGATAGGCAAAAGCACTGGAACCTTCCACATAACGGTCACGGATTCCTCCGCCAACATCTTGACGAACATCGCCACGCTCAATAGCCTGGGTACGAAACTGACGACGATAGTGCTCACGGACGGCGGCACACCCAACTTCAATCTGACAGGAACGCAGTACTCCAACGACATAACGACACTCAACAAAATCACCAGCGCCTATACCATGACCGTTTCTTCCGTAACCGCACAAAACGCCGGTACGGTGGGCGCCAACACCCACGTCACGTCCTACGCAGTGGTGGATAGCGCGGCCCTTGTCGGGAACACCACCTATCTGGCCGCCATGCAGTCGCACCTTTCCAATCTGGCGTCCATTACGCTCACCGATTCCGGCACGCCGACCCTTGCCATCACCGGCGCGCAGCTCAACGGGGATGCCGGGGCCATCGCCAAGATCGTGAGCACGTACAACGAAAGGGTTGCGGCGACGGCCAACAGCAACGAAACGCTCGCCGGCACCGGCACCGTCAACACCATCAGCTTTGCCAGCGAAACGCAGGGGGTGAACGCCGACCTGTCGGCCGGGACGGCAACGACGGTGCACACCGGAACCACGTTTACCACCACGTTAAGCAGCTTCGCGAACATCATCGGCTCGACGCATGTCGATACGCTGACCGCCGGCGCGGGCGGCAGCGTTCTGACCGGCCAGGGCGGCGCGGACACCTTTGTCCTTAACGCGTCGGGTATCGATGTCGCGAGAGACATCTATGCCGATCTGAACGGCAGCACGGTCCAGAACTTCTCCGCGCTCGACGGCATCGACATCACGAACCTGACCTTCAGCGGCAGTACGCTGGGCTTCAGCGAGGACGCCAGCAACACCTTCGGCACGCTCACCGTCACCGGCGGCGGGCACAGCGCGGCCATCAAGCTCCTGGGGCAGTATACGGTCTCGGACTTCCAGAAGGTCTCCGACGGCGGAACCGGAACGCTCGTCGCGCTCGCCTCCACCACACACCTCACCGACATCCTCGCCGCGGCGCAGAGCTAGCGCGGCCGCTTCAGGATCGCGACGGCGCGAAATACTCGTCGCTGTAGTAACGGGCCTGCCTGCAGCGCCGCGGGATGCCTTCGATGAGCAGCACCTGCTCGTCCTTCGGCAAGCCAAGAAGATCGTGCGGCGCGATGCCGCCGACAAGGTTCGCGAGATCCGTCGCCATGCGGAGGTTCCTCGCGCCGAAGGCCTGGATCACTCCGGCATTGTCCACGAGGGTGTTGGCCTGCGGCCCGTAGATCTGGAGCTGCGCGGCGTTCTGCCAGAACGTCCAGAGCGTCAGGCCCCAGGAGCGCATCAGTGTGGCGGCGGTGAGGAGCGCGTCGATGCGGCCGAGATTGCCGATCTCGTCGCAGAGCATCAGCGTGCGCTCTTTCGGCGGCGTCTTGCGCTGCGTGAGCGCGAGAATCAACCCGGAGAGCCATATCTTCAGCAGCGGCCGGTATGCTGAGAGCCGATGCGGCGGCACGATGATGTAGAGCGACATCGGCTCGCCTGCGATCAGCGCATCGATGTCGATGCTGGTGGTATCGGTGAGTTTTCGCGTCAGGTCGCTGTCGAAGAGCCGCAGATGGGTGAGCGCGGTGCCGAGCACGCTCGGGCGCGTCTCGCGCTCGGAGAGCTGCAGGAAGGACGCGAAAGCGGCCTTGGCGGCGCGGTTCTTGACGATCTTCATATCGATCATGCACGCCATGTTGTAGACCGGGTCGTCTACCGTGAGCATGTCAAATATTGCCGAAAGCCTGCGCTCCTCGGCGGGCTTGTCGGAAAGCAGCCAGGCCACGGCTCCGGCGATCAGCGTCTCGGCCCAATCGTTCCAGAAGCGGTCGCGCTCGTTCTCGCCGCGCTCGATGAGTTCCGCGGCGAAGCTTCGTGCGACGGCCGCGCTGTCGGTGCCGGAGCGCAGGGCGAGATCGAGGGGATTGAGCGAGCCGGTCTCGGTGCCGTCACTAAGATTCAGGACATGGACCAGCTGGCCCATGTTGCGGCGGGCCTTGGCGGTCGCCGCGTGCACTTCGCCTTTCGGGTCGAGGACGATGAGCTGGCCGGGATGAGTGAGGGCGTTCGATATGACCGGCCCGGAGGTCTTGCCGGTGCCGGTGGGCGCGAAGGTGATGAGATGCCCGTCGCCGCTATACGTGATGAGGTCGCCCGTCTCGGGACGGGCGCGGGCGGCGAAGCCGAAGGATTTGCGGTTGCCGCTGCCGCGCCCGAGGATGAGTCCCGGCATCAATCCTCCTGTGTGAGCTTGCGGATGCCCCACCAGGCAAGCCCTCCCACGGCTCCGATGACTATAGAGATGGGCAGGACGGCGATGCTGGCCGACAGCCCGATTAGCCCGGCGGAGGTTCCGACTCCCGCCGCTCCGACACCAGCGCCTGTGAGCACATGCTCCGCTGCGCCCCATTTTTCTTCTTTTTCTTGTGCCATGATGTTCTCCTTTTGCCGTCTCATTGCGCGATGGGCAGGGAAAGCACCTGCGTTCCCGATACCCCGTTGATCGTGAAGGTAAGCGCCGCAGAACCTGCCGGCACGGACGGCACGGTGATGTTGAACTGGTAAAGCCCGGTAAAGTTCGGCGCGAGGCCGTAATAGAGCAGGCCTACAGGTACGCCGCCGATGTTCATCTGGAAGGGCAAAGCGAGTGTCGTGAGCTGCTGCGCGAGCTGGCCTGCCGGGATGGTGGGCGAGACAGGACCGAACCCGACGCCGTAAAGCGTGAGCACGTCGCCGGGCCGCGCGGGACGCGAGTTCACTCCGGCAAGCGCCCCGGTCGGCAGCGCATAGGCTCCGTCCGTTAATATCGCCACGGCATACTGCACGCCTGCGATATTGAAGCTCGGCGGCGCAAGCAATCCGGCCTGCGTTGCATTGACCGTTACCGGATAAGCGGCGCTGGTTTTCGCACCGTTGGTGACGATGAGCTGCTGGACCCCAAGCGGTGTATCGCTCGGCAATAGCGCGTTGATCTGTCCCGGATTGACGTAGTCGATGAAGACGGGCCTGCCGCCGATGCTGACGGACACGCCGTCGAGAGATGTCGGCGCGGTGAGGCCGGTGAAGTCGGCAAGGGTCCAGCCGCGCGTGGTGTTCGATAGGCCCGAGCCGTAGATTTCTATCCACGAGCCGGGCGCGACGGAAGTGAACTGCCCGAAGGCGCTGGCGCTCACCAGGCCGCCGGCGGAAATGGTCGGCGGAAGATCCGGCTGGTAGATCTGAGTGTAGTTGAATATCGTGCCGGCGTAGGGATTGCCTGCATTGGAGCCGCCGAAGCAATAGAGCCGTCCGCCTACGCTCGCCGAGCCGATATTGACCGCCGCGTGCGGCATCGAAGGAAAGCCCGTAAGCCAGAGGTTCTGCGCGCCGTCATAGGCGTCCATGGTGGCGAGTGGATTGCCGTTGCCGATGCTGTGGCCTCCGGCGAAGTACAGACGGCTGCCCGCCGTCTCGAAACAGCCCGCATGACGTGCCACGGGAAGGGCGGGCAGGGGGCTCCACGTATTGCTCTTGATGTCATAGCCTTCGTAGTCGTTCGTCGCGGTGGCGCCGGGCAGCAGTCCGCCGGCGGATACGATCAGGGAATTGACCACGCCCACGGCCGACTGCGACTTGCCCACCTTAAGCGGCGCAAGCACGCTCCAGGCGTTCTTCGCCGGGTCATAGGAGAGGACATTGGCGAGCCTGCCGCCGCTGCTCGTGCAGCAGCCGCCCAGCGTATAGATGATGTTGTTCACCACGACGGCATAGATGCCCTGATCGGTGATGGGCATCGCCGCTTTCGTGCTCCAGGTGTTGCTTGCCGGGTCGAAGGCCTCGACGACATTCAGCTGCGTGCCGTTGCCGCCTCCGCCCATCACATAAAGGATGTTGTTAACGACAGCGCTGGCGGCGTTCCAGCGCCCGGTGGGCATGGGGGCGGCGGTGCTCCAGGAATCCGTGACCGTGTCATAGACCTCGTTGACGTTGAGGACGGTCGCATTGTTCGCGCCGCCGATGACGTAGATTTTCGTGCCGATGACGCCGGTGATCACGCCCTCGCGGGTCGTGGGCATCGGCGTGCCGGTGGTCCAGGTATTGGGTGAGAGCGGGCCTTGAGCGAACAGGCCCGAAAACGACAAAGCCGCCCAGAGGACGGCCGGTGTTGGTTTCATCATGATCGGATCATACAGCAAACTGAGCAAAAAGCTCAATATACTGCTTATATTGCTCATTAAATTGAGCTTGCGGGCATCCGATGCTAAAGTTCCCCTTGATCCTCATAACAGGAAGGCATTTACGGGCGGCGCGCGGCCTTCTCGGCTGGACCCAGAGGGACCTGGCGAAACGCGGCAAGGTCGCCCTGGGCACGCTGCGGAAGATGGAAGAATCGGACGGGCATGTCGATTCCCGCACGGACACGCTGGTCAGGGTGATGACCGCCCTGGAGAAGGCCGGAGTCGAATTCCTCAACGACGACAAGCCCGGCGTCCGCCTTCTGAAGGTTGAGTCCGCGAAAAAGAAAGGGCCGCCGGATGCCCGGAAGCCCTCTTGAGGCCGGTTGTCTAGCGGTTCTGACCGCGTCCCTTGGACAGTTCGCGAATCTTCGCGCTCGCCTCGCGCGATGCTTCCGCAAGAGCGAGAAGGTCCATCGGGCCGTAGCTACTGCTGCTCTTCCATTCCTCACCATCCCTGTATCCGAGCTTTGGAGGGGAGGCCGTGTAGAACTCGGCTCCTCCGTCGGTTTTTTTGTTCTTCCATATGGCGATTTCGACATTGCCGACTCTGACGGTGTGCTCGGGGCGACGCGCGGATGCGGGCGCTCCCTCTTCGGTTTCTTCATTCGTCGCGCGCGCGGTATTTGAATGGGCCATGGTCTCCTCCATTGGTTGTTGGCCCGCCAAGTATAGAACCCGTGAGACAACTTTCAAGTGTGTTTATGGTGTCGTCGGCACGCTTGGCGTGCAGTAGTCGCGCATCCGGCCCGGAAATCCTCGCAGCTCAAGCCGATGCAGGTGAGGTATCTAAAAAGATGAATGGCGCATATAGCGCTAGACTCTAAAATCATCGCCATGCCCGCGAGAGTGAGAGCCGCATCCGTCAAGCCCATGCCGCACACCGACAAACTGGCGGAGGACCCTGTTTGGCGTATCGAGCCTAACGACGTGAGGTGCGGGTCATGAACGGCGGCTACCTCGCAACGCAGGTAAACGGGTGGATCATCGGCCCTATCGTCGCGTTCCGCAGATACGTCTTTAAGGACGTGCTCGCGGCCTTCGGCAACCTTGACAAGCGCGCCGAGGAGGTCGCGCAGGAGTATTACGGGCGCATCGGCTCCCAGCCGGCATGGAACCATCCCGATATCGACATGGCGAGCGTGGCCGAAGCGGCCCAGGAGAAGTCGATCGGCTGGTACCAGATGATGACATCGCTCAGGCAGTCCCTGCTGAACCTCCTGGCGGCCGGGCTTTTTCATCTCGTCGAGCAGCAGCTTGCCATGGTCGGCCGGGACGGCGGTTTCACCATGGCGCCGCCGAAGGACACCAAGCTTGAGGAGGTGAAGAAGTGGTACACAGCGCATCTGCGGCTTGATCTGGAGACTCTGCCGTCCTGGTCCGTGATTGACGAATTGCGCCTTGTCGCCAATGCGGTGAAACACGCCGAAGGCTCGGCGACCCGCCAGCTGAGGAAGACCCGGCCCGCACTGTTCAGCAATCCGGACTTCGAGGAAATCTACAAGGAATTCGAGGAGCACGGGATTGAGCGCACGATTGGAACCGTCTCCAGCCCTCTTTCCGGCGAGGAGTTCTTTGTCAGCGAGAAGCTGCTGCAGCTTTACGCCGAAACGGCGGAATCTTTTTTCGGCGAGATCGCGGATCATTTCGCGGCGCGAGGCGAAGAGGCGTATTGAGTAGCATCGGAGCACGGAAGCCGTCCTGAAACCTTCCCGCTTCAACTCAACCGGCCGCACACAAGCGGAATCTTCTTAAGCCCTCGTGACACCCTTGCCATGGTTGCGCGCCACGGCGGCCGAGGCGTTCTCGACCGTGATGCGCGCATAGCCTTCATCCCCCCGTGTTGCTCTCTCCTGCGCCCGCGGGCTCACTTCCAGGAGTTTGGCAATTGTGTCCTCGATGCTCTTGCCGCCGGTGAGCGCGATCATGCTCCAGTTGAAGTCCGCGAGACTGCGGTCCGGCCCGCTGCCGTCTTTTCTCGGGCGCGTGCGCGACAGCGCTATCTCGTAGCTGGGCCACTGCGCGTCGTTCGTTCGAGAGGAAACCATCCTCTCCGCCCGTCCTGCCAGATCGCTTACTGCCTCGGGCCTGGCCACAAGGCCCATCTCCTCCAGCTTTTCCGGCGTCATGACAAGGCCGGGCGCGGCGTGGACGATGGAGACGACCGGATAGTCCGGCGCGTATTTAGGCTTGAAATTCTCCGTGCCCGCGACGCGGGTGGCGTGGGAAGCCGACTTGTCATTGCCTCCCACCGCCTTCCTCACACGGCGCATGAACTCCTTGAACTGGTGCTTCACCCCGGAGACGGCTATCCATGCCTGGTGATTGCCGGGGCTGGTGGAAAGCGTCAGGAACGCCGCCGGACGGACGCGCTCGAGCTGGTCGGCGCTCAGGTCGTCGAGTTGCACGAACGACACCTCCGGCCCCGTGGGGCGCACGATGAGATTCTCGCCCGCCGTGACCTTGTCGCCGTTCTCAAGCGTTACCGGCTTGCGCTCGGTCGCCGTCCGGATCATCGCC
This sequence comes from uncultured Rhizobium sp., assembly GCA_964511505.1. GTDB lineage: Bacteria > Pseudomonadota > Alphaproteobacteria > Micropepsales > Micropepsaceae > Rhizomicrobium. The sequence goes on along the minus strand of CAZEFQ010000173.1, from coordinate 31,813 downwards.
GGCAGGAGGTTCTTCAGCTCGGCTGTCAGATAGAGCTTGCCCCATTTGAGGCGCTGGTTGATGTCCAGCTTGGTGACGAAGAACTCGCGGGCCCCGACGCTGGTGAATGCGTCGATCATGCGCCTGGCTTCCTCGATTCTCGACGGCATGTGTCCTCGCTGGGCCGTGAAGGCGCAACCGAAGGTAGCGGACAAAATGACTGACCGCAACCGAGAACGTCTGAGCGGCGGGCTCAGCCGGTTTCCGGCATAGAGTGGCGCTTGTCCATACGGGCGGCTTCCACGCAGGCATCGAAGACGGCGTCGAGCAGATCGTCGTTCTCGGCGCGCGCGTGGTCGGATGTCGCGCCGGGCGAGGTGAGGCCCTGCTGGCCGACAATGACCTGCCACTGGAACAGCCCCGTCTTGTCCCGGTTAATCTGGATGAAGTAGCGCTCGGTCAGGAAATCCTGAAGGTAACGGCTCACGCTCCCGATGTCACAGGGAAGGAAGCGCTCCAGCGGTGAGCCTGTCTCCGACCGGTACACGCCAGCCTTGAGACTGACCCCAAAGGCGTCATGCCATTTGAGGCAGTGCCTGGCGAACGCAACGGCTTTGGCGAGGTCCGTCATAGAAGGCTCAACTGAGGGTTGCCGCCGATAATAGCCGCCGGGCAGCGTTGAAGGAAGCCCAAATCCATCGCACGCTGGTCGCGGGCCGGATGAATGAGCGCAGCGCCAAAGCGCACCCGATAGCCGGAGGGCCTCGGGGAGCTGCAATAGTGTCCCACTTTGGCACGGCAGGTCGGGCATTCCACTTCCAGGGCCGGATCGCGTTCCCATTCCTGGCCGCAGGCGGAGCAGGCGACGGTCATAACAGACTCATCTGTGTGTCGCCCGGATCTCTGATGCCATAAAGGGCGCGGGCCATGGCGATGGTCGCGGCGCCGGAAAGGATGGGCTTGCGCGTCGTTCTGCCGATGGACCGATCGGCCCAGATCTTGAGGCCGTTGCCCTGATAGGACATGCCGAGCATGCCGGGGCCGCCCTGGCCGCCGAAGATGCCGATTTCGTATCGGAGCGCTTCGGCAAGCTCTTCGTCGGTCATTCCGGTTGCCGCGCGCGAGGCCCAGCGCTCGTTGCTTCCTGAAAAGCCGTGAGTCGCGCGGCGAAACGCAAATTCGATCTCGTCGCGCGTCAGCGGTGGCACTACTGGATCGTCAGGGTTGGGATATTCGGAAGCACCGCCGGATTCGTCCTCCTCCTCAAGGAGTTCGTCGTCGTCGATGTCCTCCGGCATGTCTTCGGTTGCGATGTTCACGCCACACCGCCTTTCAGGCCGCGTTGGGTGTAAGGAATGGCCTCGGCCTTTCGAGGATGAGGAGGCCGCCTTTTGTGTATCCGCAGCGCCGCCAACCAGCGGCCAGGAAACAATATCCGGGATTCTTGCTCCTAACTGCCTCCTCACGGACGTAGGTGTAATGCCTTTCACCAGGCCAGCAGTGATCAGCGATGAGGTCACCCTGTCGGACAAGCTCCGACGAGAGGAGTTTGCCTTCGTTCCGGAAGACAGCACAGTTGATTCCATCCTGCTTTGGAATGCAGGAGTCTTGGAACCTTCGCCAGACAAACATTGCGTCGGCGGAGACGGTTCGTAGGACGATCTTTTCACCTGGACCGGCGAATAATCTTCGCTCTCTGCCGTCTTTATAGTGGCAGCAGGAATAATGTCGTTCGTAGAGGGCAAGACAACTGACATCACCGTCCTTGGTGAGATACCAAAAGGGCCGGTTTTGTCTGCCTCCCGAATCGCTGTTGGATTAGGCTGCTCTGCCACGTCAGTCATGCTGCACCTGCCTGTTCAGTTCCGTCGGCGAGGAAAACCGTGAGGTCTCCGTAGTATTTCCCGTCGAAAACAAACATGTCCTCAAGAGTGACGAGATCGTAATCAGAATCACCGCGCGGGCGAATGCAAACCGGCTGATGTACGTGATATGGAAATAGTCGAGCGGGCCGAAGTAAGGCCCCTGAAATCCCCAATCGTCTAATTTCTCGTCGGGAGTGTTACGGCCATGGAAGAGATGCAAGTAAAGCCTGCCCTTTTCCAGCATCGTTCCATTGGTGACGAACAAGGCGGCCAAAGTGCGCTTTTCTTGCTCGTCTCTTATCTGTAATGCGGTTTCACTCATGCTGCACCGCCCTTCAGACCGCGTTGGTTGTAAGGAATTGCTTCGTTAATCCGCTGCATCGTGGCCGACTGGAATTGCTGCATGATCTCTGCGCCGGTGGTGGGCCACCAGGTCGTAAGACCCGTGGCAAAGGTGGCTGTCGGGTTGGCTTTGGCTTTCCTGACAGCTTCGATATAGACCGCTAGCGGAACGACTTTATCGATTGCAGGCAGATGAATGACTCGCATATGCGCCTCCCTAAAGTTGTTGACCGCTTCCCGCAGCGGAAACCGCTGCCGCGTCAAGCGATCTTCTCGGGTCTTGGTGCGGAAGTCGCTTGACGCATGAGGCGGCGCGTTTCTGCTAGGGAGAAAGAGCGGCAACAACGGGGAGGGTCGGCCGGGGGCTTCGGAAACCCTACGGCGCTCTTTTGAAAGCGCGGGTTTGCTCCGCCGGCTACCGGCGCTGGTCGTCAATTCGTGTAGATTCGAGGAAGCTTGCCGGACCCCGAAGGATTGCGTACAATGCGCGAGTAAGGTCATGCAAACCAGTCTTCCCGCACCCGTCATCGGAGCTTTCATCACCGCTTTGGCGGCATTGGCCGTCGCCGGGTATAACACTTACAGGACCTGGAAGCTTCGGCGCGATGAACTTACGCTGACCCTCTGCTCGCGATTCTTCAGTAAGGACATGTTCGTCGTCCGGGCGGAAAGCTGGAAGGCGGCGAAGAAGTGGATGGATGGCAACGATCCGGACCTGCTGAAGCATTTCATCGTTCCGGAAAGACCGTTCGCTTCTCCTGCAGCCGCGAGCGGCGATCCCGGCTCGAACCAGTTGGACTCGGCATCGAATATTTCGATTCTGCTTCACTTCTTCGCCGAACTTGCCGTGTACTCCGACTTGGGGCTACTGAATCAGGTCGCGATCAACAAGTTCTTCGGCGACATCTACGAGTGGTGGGCTCCGTTCGTAAGAGCATTTGCAAAAGCATACCTGGAGCAGACAAGCGGCGTTACTCCGCGGCCGGTGATTCCTTCCTGGGTGGAGTCCGTCGCCAAGCTCGATTCGATGTTCAAGCCACGGACGAAGTAAGTCTCTCACCCGAACCCAAATTAAAGCGCCGTCACTTCGAGATTGCGCAGGCAGACCCAGCAGAACTGGCCTTCGATGATGATCCGGCCTTCGGAGAATACAAACGGGAGATCGGCGACGCTGACGCGGTGAGTCACTGTACCGATGCCGATGGTCCACGCTTCTTCGTCGATGGCGATGTCAAAGGGGAGGAAGTCGGGCCGCGCGGGGTCGAATCCGTCCATCCGGCCAATCTCCACGTCCTCATGGTGCACGCCTTCCACTTCCCTGGTGTACGCGACAATGCCGTTCGCCCTCACGACGGCCAGATGGCCGCTGCTGGCGAGGTAGCCCTGAGAGCGGAGCATGATGCCCATCCACGGCGGATACGGCGGATTGGGTAGCGGCGAGCTGAACCGAAACTCTCCTCGCACGCGGACGTTGCGGACGATGACGTTGCCGAGAGAGAGCCACCCGTATCGGAAGTTGTGAAGCGAGCCGAACTCCAGCCCGATGCCGGGCAGGATTCTGCGGTGCGCGCCCGAGAGCCCCCAGAGCGCCCTGCCGTCGCTTTCTTGGGTCAGGTCCAGGGCGGCGGGCAATGCCACGGCGGACCTCGGCGGCTGCTCGAAGGGCGCGCGGGCAATGCCCTCCTGGACGAGCGCCGCAAGTCGGGACGCCAGGGCCTGAAAACCCGAGGGCGAGCGCGTGTAGTCAACCTGCCGCGCCGGGTTGATGTCGAACAGGCGCGTATCGCCGGACACGTCCTCGCGGATGATGATCACTCTTTCCTTGTCGAGCCAGGCGGCGGCGACGCCGAGTTCGATCATGACGTTGCCGTTGCGTCCCGTGATATCCGCGATGACCAGGTCCGCCGCTCTGATATCGCGCCAGATCTCCGGGTGGATGAGGCCGGCGCTGACGATGTCAACCGCCCGGCGGCACCGGAACGTGACGCCGAGGTGCTGTCCCAGCTGGGTGCAGATGCTGTTGATCATGTCGAACAGGTCGTTCCAGTATTCCGGCGGATTCGCCGGGCACACGACGAAGCACCACAACTCGCCGAGCGGCTTTTCCGCGGCGTAGGCGTCTTCGCTTGCGTGATCGTATGGCCAGACCGATTGCGGCATGTTGGGCGCGCACCGAACAGCTAAGTCTCTGCGCTAGGTCTCTAACAATTCGTCAACGTCGATGCTAGCAGGATTGCATCATAGAGGTTCGGGATATGCCCAACACAAACTTCTTCCGCGCTGCAGGCGCGCGTTCTCGGGGCGTTTCCCCGTCGAGATTCAATCTCTAACGTCGGGGGCCTCCAGTGAAAACGACGTCGGCACGATCTGGCGCAGTGCCGCGTTCAAATCCGCATCCGTAAGCGTCCAGGGCTTTTGGTTCGGCAGGCGGGTAATGGCTTCATTAAGGAAGGCTGCCGCGTGTTCCTGCGCCCATCTTTCCTGCGAATAGGGTTCCTCGGTGATTTCGAAATCCGCCCAGCTGAGCCAGCCGTAGAAGTCGTGAAGAATCGTACACGCAAGAGTCAGGGCGGGGAGCCGATCGGCCTCGTATCTGCGCAGTCCCCAGTCGAAGTCGCGGCGTTCGCCCGTCTCAGGATCGGTATGCAGGAAATACGGGATTGGGTCGTCGTCGCACTGCCGCCACACGCGCGCCACGGGAACGACATCGCGCAGTTTATGCCATCCGCGGGCCAGCAAATCGACGCTGCCGTGGTATGCGATCTTTCGCCCCGGAGCGAGCCAAAGGCGCTCGAAGTCAAGAAAGGGGCGAAGCCGGTCGCACTGCGGGCAGTGCCATTGGCCGGACTCGGACATAACCGGGTCCCACGGCACCTCGCCTTCGTAATCGCATAATCCGCAAGGAAGCATTATCGTCCCGTGGCGCTCGCAGCAGGCTTCCCAATATTCCGCATCACGGACGTAGGAAGGTCGCTCGGGCAGGGTGTCAAGTATCACGCTCATGAATGGCTCTTCAATGCCGCTGCGGTTTCGGGCCGGGGATGTGCCTGCCATCCGGCAGCAATTGCTTTATAACGTTCAACGCGCGCTGCACGATCATCGGATGACCGAAAGGCAGGATAAACACCATGACCGCCGGACCCGTATCCGCGGCGAGAATATGGGTTCTTCCTTCCTCAACGGCGAGATCCGCCGCAAACTTTGCTGCCAGATTGGTCGTCGTCAGCAAGGTCTCGGCAGGCTCGCCGGGCGTATGTGTGTAGCTCCAGACGTAACCGTATTCGTCGGAGTATTCGGAGATGCACTCTGGGGAACAAACGGTCATGCCGAAACCATAGGGAAAGATCTCCCGACGCGCAAGGCAAAGAACGCTCGCGCGGTGGAAGTCAACTGATTCCTTGCGCCCCCCGTGTTTCTGTCCCGCTGTGTGACGCAGTTACCTCAGTTATCCACAAGGCCCTTCCCTGTTTACTTAATGCCTGATAAAGCAAGTTATCAGGCAATAAGCAGAGGCGGTGGCATGAAGGATACGGTAACGCTGAAACTCACGCGGGCCGAAGCAACAGCGCTTGACGAACTCGCGAACAACAGCGCTGAGAAATTCTTCATCGTCGCCGACGGTGATCAAAACTACAGCTTCGAGGGCTGGAATGAGCGCGATGCCGCAAACGCCTGCGATAAGCTGCGCGCGGCCGTTTTGGGACAGCCGTCGTCGGGAAGTTGGCACGAGGTTCTTGACAGGCGAGTTAAATGACGACGGTCTAACGGCAAACCGGAGAGGATCTCAATGTTTACCAAGGAACAACTGGATTTCATTACACCGGCTTCTCCTGTGAATGAACCGGCGTTTGAGCGCATGTGCAAGATACTCGACCTCTCGGACGAAGATCGCCGTCTGGCGCGCATGGCCGTCTCTACTTACGAAACTGCGAAGGGGCGGCACGATGGGAAGTGCTGAGCTTGAGGCAGCCGGCTTCGATCAAACGGACATCGCGAAGGCTGCCCGCCCTGCTCCACCCTCGCCTTCGGGGAATCTTCCCTCAATCGTCGGCGAGGCGTTGCCGGAAATCATCCACCGCGCCGGCGCCAACGCAATCTTCGCGGCGCAGGAGTTCTTTTCCGGTACGATCCGCAATCCCAACACGCGGCGCGCCTATTTTAAAGCCGTTACAGACTTTCTGGAATGGGCCGGGAAGCATGGCGGGGGTGAACTGACTCAGATAGCACCCTGGCACGTCGGGCAATACTTCGAGGAGATGGCCGCGGCCGGAACCAGCATCGCGACACGGAATATGCGGCTCTCCGGTCTGCGCCACTTCTTCGACAACCTGGTCACGCGGCACGCCATCGCACTCAACCCGGCGCGGAGCGTGCGCGGCGAAAAGCTCAACATCGTCGAAGGCCGCACCCCGGAGATTCCCATCGTGGAAGTACGCAGGCTGCTGGCTTCCATCGACACCTCCCATATTGTCGGGCTGCGGGACCGTGCGATACTCGCGGTCCTGGTCTATACCGCGTCCCGGCGCAGCGCCGTCGCGAAACTCCGGCTCGGCGATTTCTATCACGCCGGGCAGCAATGGATGCTGCACTTCGCTGAGAAGGGCGGGAAGTCGCGCGAGATCCCCGTCCGGCATGACCTGGAACAAATCGTCAACGAGTATATCGACGCCGCGGGCCTGCGCGGCGCGCAAAAAGACACCCCGCTGTTCCAGCGGGCCATGAAGAAACAGCGGCAGCTCTCCGGCAAGCCGCTCAACGGCGACGACATCTACCGCATGATGAAACGGCGGCTCAAGGACTTCGATCTGCCCCTGCTCTACTCTCCCCACTCCTTCCGCGTCACCACCATCACGGACCTGCTCGAACAGAACGTCCCGCGCGAGGACGTGCAGCACCTAGCCGGGCATGCCGATGCCCGCACAACTGGCCTCTACGACCGCCGCAAGCGCAAGGTCAGCAGGAATATCGTCGAGAGGATTTCGGTATAGATTGCGAACCGCCTCGTCGCTTCGGAGCAGGATCTCGTTTGGCTGATGCAGGGACGCAACAGTCACTTTGCGCGGCACATCAAAATGAGATACGTGTAGAAAGAACTCAAAACAAACTGAAAGGTCTCCGGCGGCGGAATCCGTCGGCTCCGCCAGAGTGAGGCCGTCCAATACGCCATGACGCCAAACCCGTTGCCATCTTTCCAGCCGAGCGGCCGGCAGCTCTTTCTGAGTCAATCGCTGGCGCGGAGAAATGCAACGATGGGCGAGCTTTATGAATGCGCACTGCGGGTGTTCCAGGACGATTCGAACCCGAGCAGGCTTTTCCTAGCAGCCCATTCGATTCGCGAACTGACCAAGGACCTGCCGAAGGTCCTCGACGTGCCCGTGCTGACCGATCATGGTCGAATGCGGGACAAGCTGGATGCGCTGGAGCGAACCTGGACGGCCGCACTCGGCAGCGCCTGCCACCAATCCGGCGCATGGACCGGTGAAATCGATCCTCCGCTGCGACGAATGCTCACCCAGATTCCCGAATTCTTCAAATGGCGGAACGAGAGCGATCCCAAGATGCGCGAAAGCGCGGCAGCGCTCTTCCGGCGGATGGATCTCGCCGGAAGGCAACTGCCGCAGGCTCTCGAAAAGCGGCGGACCGACCGCTGGATCGAACTTCATACCTATTTCAATGCCGCGGCCCATCGATCGCCGACAAGCGAGGCCGAGTTTTCCGAAAGACTGGATGAGCTCGAACAGATTTTGATCGACTGTCTGGCTCCCACGCCCTCGGCCGATTTCTCGGCCATTGATGCCATCCTTTTGGAGGAGTCCCCTGATGCTGAAGCGTGAAACCGTCGATCGCGCCTTGGAAGCAATCAAGGGCTATGCGCAGTACGAATATTTTTTTGACCGCCTCAATTCTCCCGCCTGGCTCCAGCCTCTTCGGGAGAAGGGGCTGTTCAAGCATCCGCAGAGAGCCGAGCGCGTCGATCAGTACATCCGGTTTCCGTTTTGGCCTGAATCCAGATACCTGGCCCGCATGGCCACGATTCCGGAAGCGCAGGCGACGGTACTGGCGATTGCTCTAGGCATCCCTCCGTCTGAAAACAGCCGGATATACGATGATCTCGCGGAAATCGCCCTCGCCTTGCCGCCGGCGTCAAGTGCGCAGCTCGTACCGAAACTTCTGGAAGGCGTTCGCCTTCCGATCAAGCTTTTGCTCAAGGACAAGGTAGGCGCGATCATTGCCTATCTGGCCGACGGCGGACAAGGAAATGCGGCGAAGACCCTGGCTCAGGGTGCGCTCGCTCTCGCGCCTGATCCGAACGCGAAGGCGGCCGAAGAGGAGAGCCTGCGTTTCCCCGAGCCCCAGCCTCTGTTCGAGGATTTCTATTACCAGCGCACTGTCGCGAGAGCGGTGCCAGCGCTGGTCGGCGCCGTGGGCTTCGAGGCGGTTCAGATGTTCGCGGAACTGCTGGATCAGGCCGTCCGCCTCTCGCAGAAAAACGCCGAAGACGAGGGCAACGGCGAAGACTATCTGTACATTGCGCATCCGGCGATCGAGTCCGGCAGCGGGCGCGACGACGTGCCAGGCATCCTTCTTTATGGTCTTCGCGACGCATCGGAGCAGTTCCTGAAAGCCCGGCCCGACCAGCTTGCAAGGGTAATGGACGAGTTCCGGAATAGGCGCTGGACCTCGTTCGAGCGGCTAAGGCTGCACCTTTGCCGGGTGTTTCTGGAGTCGGGCGGAGCGCAGGCGGCTGAGGCGATCTTCCGGAATCCGGAGATACTGAACCGCGGCAGTTTGCAGCACGAAGCGGTGCTTCTGCTGCGGAGCTCCTTTTCGCGGTGGAGCGAGGACTCGCGGACGAGTTTGCTCGAATGGATCGACCGGGGCTGGCCGGATGACGCCAGCCGGCGCTGGCTGGAGTTTTCGGGACAGGAGGTCACGGCGGACAACATCCAGAGGATCAATGAGATCTGGAAGCGTGACCACTACGCCGTTCTTGAAGGGCAGCTCCCGGAGCCCTATCGGCGGAAACTGGAAGAACTGGTGTCCAGGATAGGTCCGGCTCGCGATCTGGGTAAACCCAAAGGCATCACCGGCGGGGCCTTCGGAGCCGTTTCCCCCAAAGCGCCGGAAGAGTTCGGCGCGATGAGCGTGGCGGAGATCATCGAATTCCTGGCGACGTGGAGTCCGGGCACCGACATTTTCGGCCCGACTGCCGAAGGTGCCGGAAGGGACCTCGGCGGAGCGGTGGTCGCGAGGCTCGACGAATTCGTCGCTGCGGCCGGTGAGTTCAGGCGCCTCGATCCCACCTATGTGCGGGCCTTCTTTGGGGCTTTGACGGGCGCATTGAAAGCGAAACGTGTCTTCGACTGGAGACCTGTGCTCGATCTCGCTTCCTGGGTGAGTTCGCGGCCCAGAGAGATCCCCGGCAAGGAAGGCGGGCTGATGGTGGCTGATCCCGACTGGGGCTGGTCAAGGGACGCCATAATCGACCTGATGACGGCTGGGTTCGGCAAAGACGTGGAAGGGCGTCTGAGCCTTGCCCTGCGTCCGATGGTCTGGAATGTCCTTCGGCCCTTGACCGATGATCCCAATCCATCGCTTGAGTCGGAGATGCCCGATCCCGAAAAATCAGGATCGCCGATGCTGAAGAAGCTGCAGGGGCGCGATGAGCGCGCCAGGGAACCGGATCTCACCTCGATCTCAATCAACACGACGAGGGGCCGGGCGATGCACGCGGTGTTCGAATACGCCCGATGGGTCCGGCTCTGCTCTGATGCCGAGCGAACGAATCCGGAAGAACCGAGCGTCGATCTCGGCGCTATGCCGGAGGTCAGGGAAGTCCTGGAAGCCCATTTGGATGTTGCGCAGGAGCCGACCCGCACGATTCGATCAGTCTACGGGGACCATCTGACGCTGCTGGCCTGGCTGGACTGGACTTGGCTGCAGGCGAATGTCGCCCGCATTCTGCCGCTGGCCGAAGCAGACTATCCTTTCTTCAGCGCCGCATGGCGCAGCTTCGTCGTTTTCAATTCGCCCAACACCACGCTGCTCGGGGTTTTGATCCCGTGCTACCGGAAGGCGGTCGATCGCCTGGGACGGGACGTTCTCCCCAGGCACTCGGTGAGATCGCCGGAGGATGCCCTGGCTGAGCATCTGATGGCCTACTATTGGCTCGGGGCATTGGATATTGGCGGACCTGATCAACTGCTCGATGCGTTTTTCGCTCAGGCGTCCAATCAGGTCAGAGGGCATGCTATCTGGTATATCGGCATCAGCGCAGCGGGCTGGAAGGATGAGGCCCCGCCGGAGGTGTTCGTCAGGCTGCAGAGCCTCTTTGACCGACGGCTGGCGGCGGCGACCAACGCTCCGGCGGCCGACGACTTCGGCGGCGAGCTTGCCAATTTCGGGCACTGGTTTACCTCCGAGAAATTCGACGAAAGCTGGTCGGTGCGTACGCTTCTCGCAGCGCTTCGCCTGTCAAAGAAAATCCTGCCGGAAATGGATGTCATGACGCGGCTGGATGAAATCTGCCCCCGCTATCCCGTTGAGAGCGTCGAATGCCTTCGCCTGATCATCGAGGGCGACAAGGAAGGGTGGATACTTCTCGGCGTCGAAGACGGCGCACGTGCGATTCTGAGGCAGGTGCTCGCAAGCAATCATCCGGAGGGGGCACTGGCTGCCAGGCGGCTCGTGGAAGAGCTTATCGCGAAAGGCAACTTCGGATTCAGGTCACTCCTCGCCTAACCGAATTCGCCTTACATGTAGAAACGGTACGACGGATTGGGCGTCTGATTGTCGGAAAGCTCCGACATCAGCATGCCGACTTTTCGGGCGAAGGACACGGTGATGGGATAACGGCCAAGGCCCTCGCTTGAATTCCAGTTCATCTTCGTGAGCGCGAGCAATTCACGCGCTCTTTCGCGTATGTCGGTGCTGCCGCATGATCCGATTTCCAGCGGCGCAGGTATGTGCGGACCGGGATACTCGTCCCACCAGGAGACGTAGCCCATCGTGAACAGATACGACTCATCGCCGATGGTGCACAACGTCCCGCGCCACGGCTCCTGCATGCCCTTGCGGATAAGGCGAAACGCCGTGCTGCGCATCCAGACGAGTTCGCACGCCGGAACGCGGGCTTCCGCCGCCGAGCGGAACCCCTTCTCCTCCTCCGGCTGGTAGGTGCTCGTCTTATGCACGACGACGCGTGTGGGAAGCATGCCGGCGAGCGCCTCGTATTTGTCGAGGACATCCTTCATGAGGGTCGCCGCCTGTGTATCGGTGAGATACGGCTGGCGGTCCCGCCGCTGATCATGCGGTACAAGCGATCCCTTGAGCGCAAAGGGCTCGATCTCGTTGGAGAAGGCCTGGGCGACGCTGGCATAGACGACATCGCCCTCGCGCCGCTTGAGGTGATGGAACGAGATCCCGATGAAACACGTGTTGGCCGGCAGATCGGCCGGTCTCCATGGTTCGTGCCCGGACTTGTAGAAGAGCGATGTCGCGAAATTCCAGGCGCGTGTGGCATGGCTGTGTCCCTCGTCGTCCGGGCGCAGGATCGTGTCGCGCCGGAGCACCTGCACCGGCACCGGATTCTGATGGGTCATGATCTTCGCCTTGAGCGCGCGGTAGAACGTGCGGAAAAGCAAATCCTCCGCCTGCGTGCGCAGTTCCTCCGCAGCCTTCAGCTCCTCGGGCGTCGGCTGAAAGAGGGACATTTGATCCTGCTCCTCTTCCCGCTGCAGTCGCTCCAGAGCCTCCCGCTCGCTCGCCGAGAGTTTCGGATTGCTGATTCTCATGTCGGCCAGCTCGTCGGGCAGGCACACAACGATGCAGTCGGGACGCGCGTCGCCGAACAATCCCTGAATCTTCGCGTCGAACAGCTCCAGAAGCTCATCGAACTTATCCGTTGCCGACGAACGGTGCAGGGCGAGCGTGAGGCGGTCTTCGTCCACGGGGCGCACGAACCTGTCCTCCACCACCACTGTCACCCCCAGAGCCTGCGGCGCGCCGGGCCAGTTGGGATAGCGGCGGGCGCTTTTCTCGCGAGCGATCGCCATCTTGTTGAGCTTCGGAAGCCAGACGCGGGTCATCTGGACATCGGCCGCCGTGCCGACAATCCCGACACGGAGCTCCTTGGGGGCCGATTTGTCGGCTGCCCCGTACCTGGCCATGAACCTGCGGGGCTCGACTCCCAGTTCGTTCCCGCCGAAGATCAGGTTCGGCTCAGGCAGACATTCGATTCTTATATTCAGGCTCATGTTTGCTCAATCCGGGTTCAGGCACTTCAACGGTGAGGAAGGTCATGTCAACCAAGAGGTCGTCAACGTGAAGGTCGCCGACATTCATGGTCTCGGCCCCGCGGCCGAGAAAGCTCGCCCAGAATGCTAGGTCGGCTTCCACATTCTTGTTGCGATCAAATTTAATCCGGCGCGTCGCCTTGCTTGCCCGCGTAAACGCTGGTAGCGGCGTAACCGCGTCGGCGCCGGTGAACATGTAGAACGGCTTGATGCGCACGCACCACAATCCGCCGATGTCTACTATTTCGTATCCGAAGCCTTCATTTTCAAACCAGGCCCGTGTTCCCTCCGCGCGCTTCTTCACCACGTCGCGCCTGTTACCGCGCCGCTGCGCGCTGTTCCAGGTGATGGTGCGCTCTCCGCGCTCCTTGCCTGTGAAGTAGGCGCGGCGCTTGCGGCCATTTTCAAGCATCAGTCCGTCGTCCTCGAACGTCTCCAGCTCGTATTCGAGATGCTTGCGCAGCAACCAGGAGAGCACACGCTTGGAATCGCCGGACGCCTCGATCTCCTTGCGCTGAACGGCTTTGCTCGCGGTTTTGTCCACGATGGGCTCAAGCAGCGCCGTGAGAATCGGCAGTGGCACGAAACTCCACAATTCGGTGCCGCGATCCACGAAGGTTCCGCAGTCGGATAGATCGACCGTGCGCGGCCGGAAACGCAGCGGTTGCGTAAGCTGGACTATCGAGACGGTCTCGGGCATCACGCTGAACGGCAGAGCATTCAGCATGTACAATCCCGTAGGCACGTCCGACCGGGCGATGACGCGCGAACCGGCGGAAGCCTGCGGCTGTGTCACGACAGCCTTGAAGCGCGACTCGGAAATATGGTGGTAGAAGGCCGAGCCGCCGCCGCATCCCTGCATGAGCTGCCCGACATCGATGAGGCCGGTGCCTGCACGCTCCATTGCGCTGATCCCAAAGAATATGTCGCAGAGCGACGGATTGCGCTGATCGGTCACACCTTCGGAAATGATGATGCGCCCGTCATCCTCGACCGTGACTTTTCCGGCGACTTTCTGCGTGAGTGCGCCGGGATTGCTGAAGACGATCTCAAGGCCTGGGTGCAACTCGATACCGGACGCCTCCGGGATTTGATAGTCGCGATGGACCAGCATATTAACCAGTAGCTCGACCAGAACCCTCGGCGGATACGCCGGCTGATCGGTGTGCTGGCGTCGTTTCTTGAGCTTGAGGAGCGGATTGACCTCGACCGTTTCCAGTTTTTCCAGCAGACGCCGACGCTGCGCGATGAGATTGCCTTCGTAGATCTCGCGCTTCTTGCCCGCTTCGGTGAGCGTTACCACCGCATGCGGGAAGAAATCCTGGGGGCGCTTACCGAACAGCAGCAGCGCACCCGCGGTTACTTTGTCGCTGCCGGAATTGGGCACGGTGAGTCCCTGCTCGCGCATCAGCGCCGGGAGCGTGTCCCGCGTCAGCGGAGCCCGCCCGAGCTTCTTGCAGTATTCGCTCAAGATCGACAGCGCCAGATCCATGTCGATGTCGTCGAGGGAAGCTTGTTCGACCACGCCCTCATCGAATGCCTGGCTCTCGTGCATCGAGCGGCGCGCCACACCGTTGGAGGCATAGCGATCATGCCCGGCCAGCTCCCTGGAGAGATCGGAGAAAAGCTCGTCGAATCCGTCTATCCTCAGCAATCGGAAGTTCGAGCCCAGACGCCGCGCGAAAGCCTCGACATTGGGGTGTGGGCTTTCTCCGTGGCGGATGCACCAATAAACGCCGCTGGGAAAATCGAGGCGGCCTGCCTTATGCTGACCGAAGAGGCCCTCCATGATCGAGGGCTCGGAGCCGCGGTAGCCGATGACGATTATAGGTGACGCATCGAGCATCGGCCGCACCAGCGAAACCAAGCCCTGATCCAGGGCACCAGTCTCTCCGGCGGCGTTTTTGTCCGAATACTGCTCCGCGCGGCCGTGAAGCCAGATAATCTGGCATTTGCTGTAGACGTTGAACTGATCGTAGTCGCCACGCCCGCGGTTCACTTCGTGAATGTGTCGAATATGCGGCTGACGCTCCCTGAGCGCGTCCGGAATGCAGGTATCGAAATTGGTAGTGAGTACGGTCCGGATGAGACCACGCATCACGAATTCGGCGAGAGTCTTGTATCCGGCGCTGATACCGTTCACCGGGCGCATGAGATCAAGAAGGACCCGCTTGCGAAATTCCGCGGGCACCAGCAGATGTTCCACGGCGAGCGGAAAATTCTCTGCCAGTCGGTCTCCGCCGGGGACGAACCACTCGAAGTCGTGCAGCCAGGATTCCCATTCGGAGGGCTTCACGCGTTCGGGCGGCCTGCTGTTCTTGAGCACCCGTTCCGAGTACACGAGGCGCACGATCTGCTTTACGGCGTCGGCGGCCGTAGGCACACCCGAACGGAAGGAAGCGCCAGCTCCCATGAGGATCAAAGGCCACGGCTCTTCAGCGGATTGCAGAAGCGATCCCAGCACCGACACGGCGTCTTTGTTGCCGGTCATCTCAGCCATATCGTGTTCCCTATCTTGTTGGGCCGCGATCAGCGCAACCTTGCGGCCGATAGTCGCATTCTAACCGATTGGCGAACAAAAAGCGAATTTGAAACTCGCGGCGGCTCGTACCTACCCGATTCGATCGTCCAGGCCCAATTCGCGCAACGCGCTTTTTATCTCTTCCCGCTTCTGCTGAGATACACCGCTTTGCGGAGAGCACTCCACTTTCACCGTAAGCGTGAGGCCGCTGCTGACGCCGAGCTTTGTCAAAACTTTGGTATAGAAGTTCATCCACTTCTGCGAGGGTATTTCGCCGGACCAAGTGAGCCCTTGATTGCGCTCCGGACTCGTCTTCTTTGGTCCCTCGTCAATAGTGGTCGGGGTCAACTCACAGGCATTGGAATCAGGCTGCGTTTCGTTACCCGGCCCACCGGCCGTAGGAATCGCAGGCTGTACAACACTACCAGGCTGGGCGATGCCCTTGCGATAGGCCTCCGCTGTCTCCTTCGTGACGATATACATGTCATCGGAGATTTCGATGTCGGCCGCGTTCACGCTGCGTTCAAAGTAAAACGGGTGATACTTGCCGCTGGCGGCCTTGCCGACATAGGCGAGCTGGCTGTTGGACACACCGCGTGCGATGGTCTCGCGGATCGAATCCGGATTGAGCAGCCGCGGAAACAACGGCGAGGCGTAGAAAGCGTCGCGCACCGCTTTCGTGCTCCACTCCTGGAAAGCGGGGGGCCAGTTGCGCACCAGAAGATTCGGGCTGATCCCGCTCTGGATTTCATCCACCTGAACGAGCTGGTTGACGACGAACTGAATGAGCGTCGATGCGGCGCTGGAATGCACATTTCCGAGGTCGATAAACCTCACTTCGTTGTTCTTCCCAAGCAGGGCAACAGTGTTGTAGCTGCGCCACACATTCTCTTTGAGATCGCGATGGGATTTCTTGATGTTGTCTTCCAACTGCGCGATCTGCGTCTTATCCACGCTTATCGTGGGCAGCTCCTTCTGGATTTCCTCCCAGGCAAGCGCGCGACGCGCGTCCTCCATAAGCGGGCCGGACGAGCCCGCTACGACGAACACAAGCCCGCTCTTATACGTCCGGGCCGCCCCGCCGTGCTCCCGCACGAGGCTTTCAATGAAAGCCTTGGTTCGTTTGTCGTCTTCCATGTTCTGCTCGGGCGAAAGCACCACTACGGTGAGAAGCGGCTTGTCGGGTACTCCGCTGCTTTTCTCG
Source organism: uncultured Rhizobium sp. (assembly GCA_964511505.1). Lineage (GTDB taxonomy): Bacteria > Pseudomonadota > Alphaproteobacteria > Micropepsales > Micropepsaceae > Rhizomicrobium. The sequence continues at coordinate 15,607 of CAZEFQ010000173.1, read as the reverse complement.
GGGTAGAAGACAGGTTCAATTCCGTTGCTTGCAGCAAAGACCTTGCGTATTTCCGCGCGCACGGAGTCGTTGATGGCTCCCGCGCTGATGTTGGCGCGGCGGTCCGCGTAACGCTTGTTGAGATTCTCCTTGAAACTGAAGTGATAGCGGTTGCGCTCAACGGTCAGGTAGTAACATGCATCGGTGAGCGCCTCCAGCACGGTCTCGACATGTCCGATGTCGATGTCCGGCTCGGCTACGGCCATGCGGATCTCGGGGATGGTCGCCTCCGCTCTCGCCATGCCGCCGTTCGATTCAAAGAATATGGTCGTAGCCACCTTGCGGTGCAGCCGGGCCTTGCGTATGGCGTCCACCGCTTCGTTGTCGAGGCGCATGGCGTGGGAGTCTTTTTTGCCGCAGATGTCGGTGGTTACGGCAGCTTCAAGCCGGTGTTCACCGAGTTGCTCGAACATGGCCGCACGAAACTGCGGGTCATCCAGCGGTGCGGTCCCGAGCCCGATAAGCGGATCACGGTGGTTTCCCTTGAAGCCGTCCTGGTAGGCACGCGAGACCCAAAGAGCCAGGAGGCGGAGAATTCCGCGGGTTTGCTGGAATCGCGGCAGGCCCTGCCACTTTCTCTCGAACACGGACAAGACGCTGGGATGAAACGGGTAGGTGGCGGCAAACGCCTCGCGCGCAAAATCGAACGGGAACTGCTCCGGGACCTGCTGGCGGTGGTCCTTAACCCAGTCCCCGAATTCGTTGCAGGAGCTGACAGCGTCGCGATTGAGAAGCACCCTGCCGTCGCTGGTAACAGCATTTTCTTCCCACTCGAACAGGCGCCGGCGGATAATCTCGGAAGTCTCGGATTCGGCGGACATCATTACCGCCTTGCCGATGCGGTCAAGCAACTTCTTAAAACGCTCGTAATCCGACTGGTCCTCGGCGCTCATTTCGAGTTCCGACGCGGGAATGGAAACCGCAAGCACCATATTGTCGCGCCCGCGCGCCTCTTCGCTCAGGTTGTGGAGAAAGCTGTAGAGCTGAGCGGCCATGCCGCTCTTCCTGCTGCGGCTGACGAAATTCATTAGCTCGTCCATCAGGATCAATACGGGTTGATCCTTGGGCAGGAACGCACGGATTACGTCGCCGCCGGGCGCTACTCCCTGCTTTTCGTGTTCTGCCAAAACCGCAAGTGCCTTTTCGCCGCCGATCTGGAACGCGATCTCGCCCCACGGGGTCTTCCGCTCCGGGGTTCCGTCCGAACCGCCGCGGCCCGCGATCGGATCGAATTCCGTACCGACAAAAACGGCGACTTTGGCTGACGGAACCGTGTTGAGCCCCGCCACCTGGAGCAGTCTGGCGACGCCCTGCCAGCTCTTTGCCTTGGGACCGCTGTTTGCAAGGTGATAGAGCAGCGTCAATGAATGCGTCTTTCCGCCGCCAAATTGCGTCGTCATGTTGAACACTGCCGACGTTTCGGTTCTCTCCCCGGAAAGCCGGCGAAGCACTTCTCCTGCGACAGCTGTCAGTCCCTTGGTGAGAAAGGTCCGCTCCAAGAAGCGCTCGGGGTCCTGATAGACCGAAGGGGCACGGCCGTCCCGTACCTGATCGAGGTGCACGGCGAACTCGGAAGCATCGAGCGGCTTTCCGTCGCGAAGGTCCTCGCGCGGAGTGACGACTTTATACCAAGGCTTCAGCGCCATATCGTGAAATGTCCTCAGAAATCATTTCCATCGTCAGAACCCGAACTGTTTCTTACGGGCGAGCATGCCGTCCACCCAGCGTTTTTCCTCGGAACCGGCAGGATAGAGGGCGGAAAGAGCCTGGGCAAGCCGCCAGAACTTGCCATCGCGTCCAACGCCGTCCTCGATAACAAAGCGTTTAAGCGCTTCGCCGCGCCCGGCTGCAAATAGGATCATCGCCTGGTGCACGCGATCGAGTGTTGTCTCACCTACACGGTTTACGGTTCTCTCCCGCCATGCTGTCTCAGTATCATCCCCTTCCGTCAGCTCCGCGAACATATCCAGTTGAGCTGATTTTTTCTTCCTGCCGAGTGCTTTAACGGGCTCCTCTTCATCCTTACCAAAAAGATGCGTAGTCCTCTCTGACACTGGAAGTAGACGGGCTTGATCGCCGGAGACTTCCACTAGATGGTCCAAGCCCTCCAGATTTGCTCCAAGGCCCTGAGCGATCTTCCGCGCGGCGTCGAATTCAAGCGAAAATCCTCCGTTTGCTGCCTTGGAGGTTTCAGGTTCTTCGTCTGCTTCATCCTCGGCTTCTTTCACCGATTCCTGTGACCCCGACGATTTCAGAGTCCAGAGCCACATGGCTGTAAGCCGGGCGTCCGCTTCAAAACCCGTGGCATCAGCTTCCTTGAAAACCATCGCAAGAGCTTCTTTGGCAACCGCTGCCCAGACGTGTTCGAGATACTCCTTTAGAGTGACCTTGTCGCCGTTGGCTTTTTCTACATGGCCGTACCGTGAAAAAACTTCGAGCGCAGGCCCTAAACAGGCGAATATTGCATCGGCACCGACGATCCCTTCCTCGGCAAGACGTGGCATCCACTCATGAATGCGAAGCGGCAGCTCGTGCAGGATGTCTCGCCAATCACCGATTTGGGAGTCGTTTCGAGAGCCGTCAGGATGTTCACGCGGCCGACAAACCAGATGTACCGACGAACCGAGCGCTGCAGAATTGCTGGCCCTGGGTCGAACTGAACGCTCCGTGTCAATCGGCCAAGAGGCCGTTATTGTCCAGCCGGCATTGATGACCGACGATAGCATTACCTCCCAGCCTTGGGTCGTCTTGTGCGCAAACACCACGACGGCGATTCCACTGGGGACGGTCACACGTCTGCCTTCCGTGAGGGCGAGCTGCATACCTGACTCGAAGTATTCTTTTGTCTTGTACGCGTAGATAGGGTTACGCTCAGCCAACTGAACAATCTCGCCCTGCTTGGGTGAAAGCTCACTCTCAAAGAGTGATGCGTACTGCACTTTCAACATTCTTCTGAGGAAAACATAGAAGAAATCGGAGAGGTCAGCGTAAGGAACGGCGTCATAATATGGAGGATCTGTGATGAGCGCGGCAGCAGAGTCATCTGGAAGCGGATGAGCGGTCGCGGATGCCATCTCGACTGTCCCCTTAGCATCGCCAATGGGGATCGTCGCTTCGACGACACGACTGACCCATTCAATAGCTCCGTCTAAGTCGCCGGAAGCACCCGCAACGGGGCGGATTTCAACAAAATCCCATACAATGCCAAGGGCCTGTCGGCCGAATGTTCCTACCGAGAACTCACCTTTCGGCTGCCAACGCGTAAGAGCGCTGAACTGGGAGGCCACGCGATCCACTGCCATCGAGAGGCAAGTACAGACCGCGGTTTGAAGCCGCATTTCAAGTTGGCTGGATGCAAGCTCGGAGCGGAGATTTCGGATGATGCGGACCAGAGTGACCAGGGATACCAGTTGCCGCGGCGAAAACAGATAACTCCATTTGGTTGTGTCCAGGAGCTGAATATTGAAAATACTTCGCAAATAGGGGAGAGTCTCGTCCGGAACATCCTCTGGCGCGTTAGTACGTAACGAATCCAGCATATTGACAGCAGACCGCGCTATGGCCAGATCACGCGGCTGGGGAGTCCTGTAGATTCTGCCGTCTTCGTCATGTCGCGTCGTTACAACCGCAAGGAGGCGCGCATCGGCTGTGCCTCCCCTTCTTCCTTTGAATTGAGAACGGACATTTGCAGCGGGAGTCGTGTATCCGCAAATTGGGCACGTGACTGAGCTCCGCCGGAGTATGACCAATGGCTCGTCTTTGGCTGGCGTCCCTGTAACAACCTCGAAGTCAATGTGTTTAGCGTGTTTGTCGTACTTCGCCTTCAGGTAGACCGACCGCTTTCCGCTTTGAGCAAGACACGGGGAATTGAACAGCGGGACCTCCGCCCCACAACCGGGTCCTTCGCATCGAATCGTCCTTGCCCATAGATAGGCGATTGGCGTCGATCCGTCGGGATCTTTGGGGTAAAGCGCTTCGAGCTGTTTGTTTGCCTCCTGCTTTAGCCATTCACCCCAGACGCGGATCTCCTCGACAAGGCGCTGGCCGAACTTGGGGACGTATTCTAAAACAACCTTGTTTAGAAGCACAGGCACGGGATTTAGGTCGCTGGCGAACGCCTCCGCCCCGCACCGGAGTGCCTCAAGTGGGATAGAACCACCGCCTGCGAACGGGTCAACGATCAGCGGGCGTGACCCTGGCTCTCCGCCGAGCGCCTCGTGAGCCGCTTGTGTGAGAGCTCGGCTCGTTTTGAGATACTGAGCCACGGTGGAGTTGTCCCAGTTCGCAAAGTCCGCAATGAAATCTAGCAGCGCGAAGCGCAGGACATTCCAGTGGGCTTCCTTCGTGCCATCGAGACCGCCGCTTTTCACCAGCGCCTGCCACTTGACCCAGGTCTCGTGATCGCAGCTCTCTCCAAGTGAGCGATCAGTTACAGCGGCTTTGGCGAACTCCGTTATGAGCTGTGACGCCTTGTCCCGAAATTCCTGCGGGCAGAGCGGATCGGCCGGGTCCGGCCACAGGGCTGCACAAATGACGGCCCGGCAGGCGGCAAGTGGCCTGCGCGCCCACCAGATATGCAGCGTCGAGATATGCCCGTGCCGTATCGATTTCTCCCTGCGGGCATGCGCGGAGATGCGCTTGATCGGAAGATCAACCTCTATCAGCCGTTTTGGATAGTGTTGCGTCATCGGACTCCGCCATTCGTCAATGCGTCGCCACGTCGAGAATGGCTTGCGGTTTCACCTGGTAATGCTCGATCTTCACGATCGGCTGCCAATCGAGCTGCGCGGGATTGCGCACGATGTTGATGCCGGGCTCTCCGGCACAGTCGAAGACCACGTACAGCCAGTAGTCGTTCTTGAGCCGCTGCGCGGTCTTGAGTTCGTTGGTGGTGAGCGCGATCTCAGCGACAACGGAGCGGCCCTTTACTTCAATAAACCGCACCTCAATGGCTGTCTTCGGATCTTCGGGATGGGGCTTGCGCGAGATGAGATCAAAGCCGCGGTTATCCTTCTCGACGCTTTCCACCTCCCATCCGCGGGCACGCTCGTAGGCAATAACGGCATCCACGGCGATTCGCTCGATTTCATCGTCACGCACCAGTGCGGCGACACGCGGAGTAGCGCGTTCCGGATGCGGCAGCACCCATGCCGCCCCGTGCCGCTGGATATCGCTGATCGTGCAGTTGCGCTCTTTCTGGAGTTCGCGCTGGCGCGCTTCCAGTCTGCCGTTCAGCTCGTCCAGGCGGTCTTCCGCCTGCTTCGTGTTGGCGGCAAGCAGCGGGCTGGTGTCTCCGCTCTGCTGCTGCTCAACCAGCTCGGCGAGTTTCAGGTTCTGGCGATGGATCAGTTCGTTGAGGCTTATCTCCAGGTGACGGGCGACGGTCTGTATTTCCTTGGCGCGCTGGGTCGCAACCTCCGCCAGGAACGGCTCCAGCGCCTCCTTCACCAGAAAATGTTCAAGCGCATTCCGGTCCTTGCCCGTGTCCGCGGGAACCGGCACGCCGGCCGGCGCGGCGACGAGATCGAGCAGGAGCGTGGGTTGCCGCACGGCGAGCGTTCCGTCTGCCTCCTCCTGGACGATGAAGAGTCGCCGGTGAAGCACATGGCCGAGGCCGTCGCGGATGGCGGCGGAGTAAACTGTGAGCCTCGCGGGTGTGCCGCGGTGCACGTCATGAAAGACGGCGCCCTTCTCCAGCTCGGCGCGGACATTCTCCAGAAGGTCTTCGCGGACGGCTTCGAACAGAGGATGGCCGGGAGTCACCCAATCGCAGGTGGGCAGTTTCTTCAGGATTTCCTTGTCGAAGACAACCTGCTTGTATTCACGGCCGAGTTTCCCGAAGCGCGGTTCCAGCCGTTCGCCAATGGGCCAGAGATGGCGGGGGACCTTGGGCACGCGGTAAGTATGCTGTCCCTTCCCCTGCTCGCCCACTTCGACGCCGCTGATAGGCGCTGCCTGGAGGAAGAAATCCTCAATGACCTCCGGCACCAGGCGGCGCTCCTTGGCTTCCGCCGATTTGCCGACAATGGCGGACAGGTTCAGCTCGCGCTTGGCGAGGCCTTCCAGCGTCGAATTCGTGATGCTGCGGAAGTGCTCGGGGTCTACCTGCTCGATGATGCGCTGCTTGATCAGCTCTTCCGTCATCTGGTTCTTCGCGTACATGTCGCGGAGCATCTTCTCAAGCTGGTTGGCGGGGAATACCTCGCCCAGGACGTTGAACACCTTGCCGGTGCGCTTGGGGTCGAGATCGTTCTCAATCTCGGCGATGCGCTCGAAGAGCTTGTGGAGCACCCTCCCCTCGCGCGTGTTCGTCGTGACGAAGTTGAAGATGAGGCAGTCCTTCTCCTGGCCGTACCGGTGGATGCGACCCATGCGCTGCTCAAGGCGGACGGGATTCCACGGGATGTCGTAGTTGATCATCAGCCAGCAGAACTGCAGGTTGATGCCTTCGCCCGCGGCCTCGGTCGCCACCAGCACCTGGCACGAGTCGCGGAATTCGCGTTCGGCATAGATGCGTGTGCCCGGCGTGTCGCGGTCGCCGATTTTCATGCCGCCGTGAATCTGCGTGACCGTGAGCCCCCACTCGCGCAGCTTGCCCAGCGGGCGTCCGTCCTTGCCGTCGCCGACGAGAAAATCAAGTGTGTCCTTGTGCTCCGTGAACAGCAGCAACTTCATGCCGGGATCGGAGAATATCCCCTCCTCCGTCAGCAACTGACGGAGCCTTCTGACCTTGACTTCGGCTTCCTGCTTTTCCAGTACCTTGGCCTGGCGGATGAGCTTTTCGAGATCCGCGATTTCGAGGCGGAGATCGTTGGGATCGTAGGAGACGACGGTTTCTTCGAGTTCCGCGAGAATGTCCTGGCGCTCTTCGTCCGTCAGGTCCTCAAAATCCTCGGGCAGGCGGCGATTGATTTGATCCTGGCGGAATTTCACCGGGTCTTCGAGGATCTTCTCGCGCTTTTCCTTCATTCGTTCGAGGGTTCTGCGAACGGCATAGATACTGGACGCAAACCGGCGCTGAAGCATCGCCATCGTGAAACCGACGGCGCGGGCGCGCGCGGAATCCTCGCGGGCCGCCTTGATCGACTGATCCTCCACGTATCGGGTCAGCTGATCGTAGAGTTCGAGTTCGTCGTCGCTGATCTGAAAGGGCGTCGTGTGAACGATTCGCTTGGTAAACAGCGCCTTCACTACCCCGGTTTCGGGATCGGGAAACGTAACCAGTGCTTCCTTGAGGCGGCGAAGATAGAATGGCGCTTCGTGTCTCGCCATCGCCTCATCGAGGCTCTTGATGTTCCCGTAGACATCCCGGTCGAGCAGCGACAGGAACAGGCAAAAATTCTCCGGATCGCCCTTGTGCGGCGTCGCCGTCATCAGGAGATAGTGGTCCGTCATCTGCGAGAGGGACTCGCCGAGTTGGTAGGCGAGCGTCTTCTTCTCGGAGCTGTAGGCGCTCATCTTGTGCGCCTCGTCCACGATGACGAGATCCCAGTTGCTCCGCAGGAGCGATTCCTTTGCGTCGTCCACACGCGACACCCAGGAGACGGAGGTAATGACCTGGTTCTTCTCCTGCCACGGATTCATGCCGTAGTTGGCCCTCAGTACATCGCTGCGCACCACCTCGAAGCTCTCTCTGAATTTGTCCTTCAGTTCCCGCTGCCACTGGAACGACAGGTTTGCCGGCGTCACTATGAGCGTTCGCTTCACCAGGCCCCGGATCTTCAATTCCTTGATGAGCAGCCCGGCCATGATGGTTTTCCCGGCTCCGGGATCGTCGGCCAGCAGAAACCGGATGCGCGGCAGCTTGATGAAGTAGTCATAGACCGCTTCCAGTTGGTGCGGCAGCGGGTCCACGCGCGCGATGGAGAGGGAGAAATACGGGTCGTACTCGTAGGCGAGTCCGAGGCGCATGCCCTCAACACCGAGCCTGAATTTGGTCGCATCGCCGTCGAAGGGTTCCTCGGCCGGCGACGCCTGGAGCTGTTCGAGCTGCTCCGCGCTCAGGATCGGCTCATATACGCTGCTGGAGCGGACGCCCTTCCCTATCAACTTGACGGACGTGCCCATCGGGACGGCGATGATGATCTGAACCGGCTCCGGGAACAGCGGGCCGTAGACCGTAACATTCTGTTTAATCTCTTCAGGCAGCATCGCTTGCTTTCCGTTCAACTATCCGTCGCGTCCGTCAGGTAAACCCCTCCGATCTGAAATGCTTACCAGACCGGAAATTCTCTGTCATTCGTATTAAGAATTACGATTGTACCCGCATTGCCCAGATCCCGACTCACGGCTCCAGGCGCCTCTTCGGCTTGAATGTCCTATTGTAGCTTGTCTTGACATTGTCTGACAGAATGGTTAGTGTCAGAATTGGAAGGAGAAGATATGGCCACCCGCACCACACGCAGCGAAAAGCTCGATCTGCGCCTGACGCGCCACGCGAAGCGCGCGCTGCAGGCCGCGGCCGTCGCTTCCCATCGCTCGCTCAGCGAATTCGTGCTGGAAAGCGCGCTGGCGCGCGCGGACGAAACGCTGGCGGACCGGCGGTCGTTCGGCCTGAATGCCGTGCAGTGGAAAGAATTCACGGCGGCGCTTGACGCCCCTCCCCGTCCGCTGCCCCGCCTGGAACGTCTCCTGAAAGAGCCCGGCTTCTTTGACGCCGGGCCGAATCAGTGAGCGAAGACCGCCGCGTTGAGAAACTCCGGGCCGATCACACCATCGAAGGCTTTGATTGCGGCCGGGAAGAGCTGAACCGGTATCTGCTCCGCTACGCATGGCAGAATCAGCAGGCCGGAGCTGCGCAGACCTATGTCGGCCTCGCGGGCGACTCCGTCATCGGCTATCACACGCTCGCGGTTGGCCAAGTGTCCCGCGAAGAAGCGCCTGAGCGTCTCACCAAAGGGCTGGCACGGCATCCTGTTCCTGTTATGCTGCTCGCGCGGCTCGCCGTCGATAAGCGCTGGCACGGCCGGGGCGTCGGAAAGGCGCTTTTGAAAGACGCCATGCAGCGCACGCTACAGGCCGCCGACATCGCGGGTATTCGCGCCTTCGCCGTCCATGCAAAGGATGACGAGGCGCGGGCCTTCTATCAGAAATTCGATTTCATCCCCTCCCCCACCGATCCGATGCATCTGTTTGTGCTTATCAAGGACGTGCGGCGGCTTATTACCGGGCAGCAGTGAGCAACTGGCGAAACAGAGCCTTGGAAAAACGCCGGGATGCCAGGCGCGTGGGACGCGGAGCCGCCTCAGCGGATCGAGCCGCCCCGGCAAAAATGGGTTTCGGCGTAGGCTTCCAGTTCCTCCAGGGTGCGAAACCCCTGCCCGGTCTTCAAGAGGGATACAACGCGGATGTCGAGCGAAGCGAGATTCTCCTTGCCGATATTGAGCCGTGCCCAGTCGATGGCGTCAAAGAGCTGGCAGGCGACCAGCGCCGCCAGTTCCTGCTGCCCGCACCTCACGGCCTCCAGGCCTACTTCCATCTGGCCCGAGATGAGCGCCGCCAGGTTGTCGGCGAGACTTCCCGAAGGTTCGTGTTTGGGCCTCTCCAGGTTTTCCGCCATTTTCCGGTTGCGCATGGCAGGTCTCATGCGCCTGGCCGGTCATTGTCGTTGGCCGCATGATCGTCGCCTGCCTCGCCGAGCTTCCGGCGCGCTTCCTTCAGCATCGAGGCGATGCGCTTGAGCCCGCGCTTTTCCGCGTCGCTCGACAGGTAATCGAGGCAGTCCGCATAGGCGTTGCTCCTGAGGGTGCGTTTACCGCTCCGCATGGCCTAGGCCACCCGTTGAAGCAAGGGCTCAATGGCCGCATCGAACAGCGAGTGCGCAAGCTCGGTGCGCGACTGGATGCGGGCGAGGATGCCGGGATGGACGTGAATCCATCCGGCCACTACCTTCTCGCCGTCCGGGAGGACCGTGACGGGTCCCACGTGATCGACCGGCCAGCCCGAGTTGACGAATACGGCCCGCCAGATGAGCGGCGGCATCACGCCGATCATCCCCCGAATCCTCACCGCCAGCGCGTATTCGATCTTCGCCTGCAGGATTTCGAGCTTGATGCGCTGACGCAGGCCGGCGGGAGCGGAGCTGTCGATGCAGAAGCGGGACGACTCCCAGATGTCGGCCTGCTCCGGCAGGGGAAACGCCGTGATGATAGACGGCCACAGATCGCGGATCATGTAGGCGCGGTCCGTGGGCGCCATGCGCGAGCAGCCCCGCACCACGCCGTGTTCGTCGCGCCAGACGACATAGACCGCTGCGGGCGTGTCGTAGGCGTCGTATTCCATGTCCTTGAAGGTGGGGATGTCGTAGCTCTGCCGCGCCCGGAACTCCCGGTAGCGGAGCCTGAGCATGGACGGTATCACGTCGCCCAGCTTGTGCGCGTTCTCGATGGAAACCACATGCACGGCCATCGTATGCTTCCCCGTTTTGGGAAGCTGTTATGGCCGAGGTTCGGCGGCGTGTAACGTCCCCTACTTGGGGGACATGCGGAGGCTCGCCCGCGACGGGCGCACATGAGTGAAGGCCGGAGCGATCAGGCCGAGCGCGATCGCCTTGACCACGGCGAGCTGGATGGAATTGACCTCCAGCTTTGCGAATATCCGGTTCATGTAGGTTTTCACCGTCTGATCGCTGATGTGCAGGATTTCGCCGATCGCCGTGCGGCTCTTGCCTTCGGCGGTCCAGGTCAGCACCTCGCGCTCCCGCGGCGAGAGCTGGACGATCGCGGGGGCCTGCGCCGCCTCCATCCGGCGGTAGATGACGTGAAACTGCGAGCACAGGGCATAGACGAGGCTCATCGTGTCGAGGTCGAGATCGGCTCCGCCCGAGCTGCTGGCGATCCCCATGCCGACAATCTCGCCGAGCCCGCCGTGCAGCGACAGGCCGATGCCGTCGAGCAGCCGGGCCTCCCTGGCCTCGTCCATCAGCGTATGTTCGTCGCGGGTGAGGCCCCGCTTGAGGTAATCGAGATCATGCCAGAGGAATGCGCCGCTGGTCTGCCTGATGACCTTGATGACGGGATCGACGTTGACATAGTCCTTCGCGAAATAATATTGCATCCAGTCGTCGGGGTAGTTGCGCAGTATGCCGTGGCCGCGCGTGCGGTTGAGCGAGGGATGATCGGTGATGAGCGAATAGACGACCCGGTCGAACCCCAGCTCCGCCAGGCTGGCCTCAAGGAGGCCAAACGCCGCTTCCACGGTCGGCGTCCGGGTGGTCTCGCTGACAAACTGAGCAAAATCAACCGCCATGGGTCCCTCGCGTAATGACAGGCATCGTACAGCACCCAATCGCCTTGTCAAATCCTGCGTTGTGCGCCCCGGTCTCGTTCGCCTCCCGATGGATGCGCGGGGCGGATCCGTGGGAGAACGTCGCAGCGTCAGTTGTCGTTGGCCACTGTCAGTAACTGGTGAACCGCGAACGGAAACCGCGTCAACCACCGGACCACTTCCGCGCCTTCGGCCTGGTCCGGAACTTCCAGTACGGGTTCCCATGGGTCGCCGTCGGATTGCCGCGCAAACACAAAATAGCCGACGCTGTGATACCTGCAGCAGAGGGGCATGACGGATTTCCAGTTGTATCTCGGGGAAGTTGTTGTATCACTATCCGCATGCTTGTCCACTTGGCAATCGCAACCTGGGCGTCGTGTGTCGGAGTCTGAACGTCGCGTAGATCAGCATATCGGGAGGCGCGTGCGCGAGCGGCGGAACCTGCTCGGGCTGAGGCTGGACGATCTGGCGAACGCCGTTGGCATTACCTATCAGCAGTTGCAGAAGTATGAAAAAGGAGTGAACCGCATAGGCGGGGGGCGCCTTTACGCGCTGGCCGGGCTGCTGCAGGTGCCGGTCGGCTATTTCTATGAGAATCTCGACCGCGCACGCCGCGCCGCCGAGGTGGACAACGATTCGTCAGCGGCGGGTGCGGTGCCGCACCGTGAAGTCCTCGAACTGGTGCGGCTATACTCGGCCCTGGAGCCCGAGATCCGAAAGTCCCTCGTGGCGCATATGAGGACGCTGACACGGAACCGGCCGCAAACCCGTTCGGATACAGGGTTACGCGCAGCCGCGCAGGGTGAAGAATCCCTCTGACGCCGGGGGGCCCCGGATTGACGGGTCCGCATCTCCACGGAGAGATTTGAGGCCATAGCGTTGAATTTTCCGAGGACTATCGGTTTGCCCCTGCCCTCTCGTCTGCCCCTACCCTTTCATTGCCGAGCTAGCTGTCCTCTCAAAGCAAGATAGCGGATGCGTTTTGCTCTGGCCTTTCAACATAGGCTCTTCATTTCGCTTAAGGATCGCTTGGCTTTTTTCTTTTTTAGTGCTGGGATGGTTATGGAAGGGCTGGCTGATAGAAGCCCTTCCATAGGAAGCGAAAGGCTTCGAGAGCCTTGAGCTTCCAAATCCAACCTGTATTACAGAATTCATCGGGGTATCGGGAACGCTTGAGTTGTTAGATAAGTTAAATAATCTAAGTTAAAGAGTTAGAGGGTTAAGCAGATGTGGATCGCTTCGAAACATCAAAGGGATGCGGATACCCCCTGTTCCTGATACCCCGAATGATCGTTCCCGATACCCCGAATCCAGCGTTCCTGATACCCCGAAGGTTTGTTCCCAATAGCCCGTCAGAACGCTGCTATTGCTCGACTTATCCACAGCTTAGCTGCTCGGAATGTCCCAATCCGAGACAGGGCGTTCCCGATACCCCGATGAATTTCAGGTAAGCTTCTGAATTCATTCAACACTGGATTTCGGATGGATGGCTTTAACGGGTTATCGGGAACGCTGTTCAGGAAACGTAGGAGCGGTTGCGCGCGTGGTGCTGGCGGACCCAGCCGAAGAACGCGGCATCGTAATTCTTAGGCATGCGGGTAGCGTCGGCGTCTATCCATTCATTGAACTCTTCCTGCAGCGCATACACGTCCCAGCCGGGAAACTCGTTGCGTATCTGCGCAATAGTCCGCTCGGAGAGTGTCCGGATAAGAGGAGTAAGGAGTGGCAGCTCTTTCGGCCTCGGTGTTTCGTGCGTTTGCGCCTGGCGCTGGCGCGGGGATGGCTTAGCAGGCGTTGTCCAGTTCGTATGTCCCCCCTCCCCTGCATGCTCACGACGCAGCATATGCACTAACGGCTCGCCATCACCCTCTGTGCGAACGGCTAGAGAGAATCCGGGCAGATCATTGCGCTGGACAATGCGCAGGATCTCGAACTTGAATCGCCGGTACGTACCTTCCGCACCCGACTTCTCAAACAGGACAGGCATGGAGATGGCGAATCCATCGGCACCATTGCCGCCCGCATGTTTGCGGGCCACGCGGTAGAGCCACCGCTCCCGGCCACCGGTGATTTGGAAATACTGAGGGTCAATAGAGAGTATGCCGCCGTCCTCGGTGACACCCTTGTAGAACCAGTCGGATACGGTAAGGCTCATCCCCCTGCTCTCTTTGCTCTGCGCGTCGATAAGATCTTCCCAGCCGTCAATCCAACTGAACATGACGTTCTTCTTGCCTCTCAGAACGCGTATATTCGTCGTGACGACCGTCGTTTTGAGCCGCTCCAGGGCGTCGCGCAGCTGGGCATAATCGCGACCGCCAGTCGAACGTGAAATTGCCCGTAATAGATCATGGGGCTGGAACTTCAACTCGCGGGGAATATCGTTCGTGCCGCGGTTCTTCATATCGCAAAGTACCGATGCCGCCCAGATGAGGATATCTGCATCCCAGATCGTGGCCATGCCGTAGTCCTGGTGGGGCTGCACATTGACGAAGATCCCGTCATTCTCATTGACGTATTCGATCGGCTTCATCCGCTTCTGCTTCGACAATGAGAAAAACGGGCGTTCCATCGTGTCCTTTTGATCGCGCAGGCGAAGATCGACAATGGTCGGCAGGAATAGATCAAATTGCGGGTTATAGAATCTCGCGCGGCTCATGACTGCGATTCCATCTCGCGCTTCAGAGCCGCAACTGCCCGCTCCAGGGTGTATCCCAGCACCCAGCCTGGATGCGCGTCGGTGATGGCGTAAATGGCGTCAACAGTCTCGCGGCTGGCCTTTACATTGAACTGGACATTCCGGCCTGTCCGGTGAATTCGCGGCGTGCGATCAGGCTTTCCCTCCGTTTTCACAGGCTGTGCCTCACGGCTCTTGAACTGCGCCGCCAGCGATACCTCCCTCACCTTCTCTGCGGGCGGTGCGTTCGGGTCGGAACGCTTCTTAGGTTCGAAGCCACCGAGATCCAGCTTAAGGGCTTCGTCGGTTTGACCGAAAATACTTGCGCGGGATTTTGCCATCAGGCTAACTCCTCTTCACGGCGTTTCGATGACACGGGGCTCTTGAGCCGTTCGACGACTTCGTTGGCGAAGATTTTTGCGTTGAGTATTGCTGACGGAAGATTGGAGACCTGCGCTGGATCAAGGCCCGTGAGCACGCCTCCAAAAGCGAACAATGCGCGATATGCGTCCCGCTCGTTGAGTTGAGTGCTGAACATCGGAATCCTGTTATCAGCGAATTCTCCTTCAATGCTCTGTAACGTGCGTGGCCGAATTGCCGCGCTGGTGCGCGTGAAGAGAATAGCGAAAGGAATCTTTCGTTTGAACGCTTTCTCCTGGCTTCTGACCAATTTGATGGCCTTCACCGCTTCAGTCGCATCGAGGTGCGATCCCTGTGCCGGAATTATCACCAGGTCCGCGCGGCTCATTGCATATCCCACCATCATCGAAGCCGTGCCTTCGAGATCAACAATGACAAATGATGTCTGCGTCGCCGCCTTTTCAATGAGGTCGATGATCGACTCCTCGCTGGTCGTGGCGAGGACCGTAAGCTTTGCAGGTTTCCCCGGCAGGCTTGCCCATCGTGTCAACGGCCGGTTAGGGTCCGCATCGATCATCGTGACCGCTCCGCCGTGGCCCGCGAGTTCCGTGGCAAGAAGCACTGCGGCGGTAGATTTGCCGACACCGCCCTTCGGGCTTGCGAACACAATCGTTGGCATATAAAGTCCCTTCCAGCTACAAAATCTGGTAGGAAAAATAGCGGATAGCTTTCCGATACTCAAGCGGAAACAGGAGGCCAGCGGATAGCCTACCGATATCTGAATGGATTCGGATAGCCGACGGATACCGGTCGGCTACTGGTTGACTTTCCGCTCCCTGGCTGCGTCCCGATTTCCTTCCGGTATCCGATAGCCTTCAGATACCGGTTCGCGGACCGTTACCGGATAGCCTTCCGATATCTACAGTCGATGGATTGAAGGGCAGGGGCCTTTCTCAGGTCAATGTGAGTATGGTGGCCGGGAACCGGAGTCTTCAAGACGATGACGCGAACACCGTTTGAACACCGTTAAGGATTGGGAGAAAGGGCAGGACGAAAACTGGCTGTTCTCTAACGCCAGAAAGAGGCCGACAAAAACGCTATGGTCTTTGTTTGCAATCGAACGTCATTTTGGGAAGCTGGCATTCTACCACTGAATTACTCCCGCCTTCTGGCAAATCAGCCGTTTAGCCGTCGTCCACTATCCATACTGTACATCAAATAGTACCTGTTTTGGGCAACATCACTTGCCCCACCGTGCGTGCCGCCGGC
>CAZEFQ010000172.1:0-11704 GCA_964511505.1 uncultured Rhizobium sp. | reverse complement strand
GCGCCGGTGGTGCTGCTCTCGCCGGCCTGCGCCTCTTACGACCAGTTCCGCGACTTCGAGCAGCGTGGCGACGCTTTCCGGGCCGCGGTGGCGCGGCTATCGCGCGGTCCGCAAACCTCAAGGGCCGCTTCATGAGCATCTCGCGCGCCGATAGAGGCGGTTTCGCCAATTGGTGGTTCACGGTGGACAAGGTGGCGCTTACCGGCATGGCGCTGCTGATCGGCATCGGCCTGATGCTGGCCTTTGCCGCCAGTCCCGCCATCACCGGCGGTCCTTTCACGGCCGGCGATTTCCGCTATGCCGTCCGCCAGGTGAGCTATGCCGTCCTGGCGCTGGGAATCATGGCGGGCGCCTCGCTGTTGAGCTTGCGGCAAGTCAAGATCACCGCCGCCTTCGTTTTTGCCCTGGCCCTGGTGGCTTCGTTCCTGGTCCTGTTCGTCGGCGCCGATGTGCTGGGGGCGCGCCGGGAATTGGACTTCGGCCTTTTCAGCCTTCAGCCGTCGGAATTCCTCAAGCCCAGCTTTGCCATCCTGGCTGCCGCCGTGCTGGCGGACCGCGCGCCCTTGTCCATTCCCAAGCCCGTCATCACCCTTATGCTGATCGCGCCGGCGGTCATCATTCTCCTGCTTCAGCCCGATGTCGGCCAGACCGGATTGCTGCTTTCGCTTTGGGGAGCAATGCTGTTTTTTGCCGGCTTGCCGTTGTTGTGGGTGGGATTGCTGGCGGTGATGACAGCGCTCCTGGGCCTCGCCGCCTACGCGATTTTTCCCCACGTCCATCACCGTGTCGCGCAATATCTCAGCGGCTCGGATATCGGTTATCAGGCGGGGTTGGCGCTCAAGGCCTTCGCGCATGGCAGGCTGGCTGGGGTCGGTCCAGGTGCGGGCACCATCAAATACCGCATCCCGGATGCTCATTCCGATTACATTTTCGCCGTGGCGGGTGAGGAATTCGGCCTCATTCTCTGCCTTGCCATCGCCATCCTGTTCTGTGTCCTGACTGTGCGTCTGTTATTGCGGTCCGCCGCCGGGCGGGATGCCTTCAGCCAGTTGGCGGGCGCGGGATTGGCGGTTGTCACCGCGCTTCAGGCCTTCATCAATATGGGGGTGGCGGTGTCGCTTCTGCCCGCCAAGGGCATGACCTTGCCTTTTATCTCGTATGGCGGTTCTTCGCTTTTCTCCATCGCCCTTACCATGGGTTTTGCCCTGGCGGTGACACGCCAGCGGCCGCGGGTGGGGGCGCGGGAGGAATCCCTGCTCGATGCCCTCGCCATCAAGGGGGCCCGGGCATGAGCATCATCGTCCTTTCCGCCGGCGGGACCGGCGGACATCTTTTTCCTGCCCAGGCCCTGGCCGGCGAACTTTCGCGCCGCGGCCGCAAGATCGTGGTAATGACGGATACGCGCTTCGCCAATTACGCCACCGAATTTCCCGGCGCCGAGATCGAGACCGTGCCGTCCTCGCCGCTCAACGCCCTCGGCGCGCCGTTCAAGATCGTCGCGGGTATCCTTTTGGCCTTCGGCAAATTGCTGCGGCTCAAGCCTGCCGCGGTGATCGGTTTTGGCGGTTATCCCTCGGTGCCGGTGATGCTGGCGGCCAGCCTGGCGCGCTTTCCCACCGCCATCATCGAACAAAATGCCGTGGTCGGCCGCGCCAACCGGCTTTTGATGAACAAAGTGAAATTGATGGCCGCCGCCTTTCCCATCGCCCGGTTTGCCCCCAGGGACAAATCCAAGATTGTGCTGACCGGCAATCCTCTGCGTCCTGAAGTCACGGTCTTGTGGGGCGCGGCCTATCTGCCGCCCGAAAAGGACGGCGCGCTGCGGCTCCTGGTTTTCGGCGGCAGCCAGGGGGCGCGGGCGTTCAGCCAGATCGTGCCCGGAGCACTCACCCGTCTGCCGCATGACCTTAAGTATCGCCTCTCGGTGGTTCAGCAATGCCGGCCGGAAGATCTGGAAAATGTGCGTGAAATCTATGCCCGCGCGGAAATCCGCGCCGAGCTCAAGACCTTCTTCACCGATCTTCCCGCCCGCATGGCGGCGGCGCATCTGGTGATCGGCCGTGCCGGCGCCGGCACGGTGGCGGAGCTGATGGCCGTGGGCCGCCCCGCCATCCTGGTGCCGCTTCCCTACGCGCTGGACGATAATCAGACGCCGAACGCCGAGATTCTCGCCAATGCCGGCGCCGGCTGGCGGGTGCGCGAGGCCGATCTTACGCCGGAAATGCTGGCCCGTATGCTGACCGGCATCTTCGCGGATCCCGAAGGCCTCAAGACCCGAGCGGCGAAGGCGCATGCGCTTGCCACCCCCGATGCCGCCGCCAGGCTGGCCGATCTGGTGGAAAGGCTGGCGGCACGATGAAAGTCACCACCCGCGTCCCGCTCGATATCGGCCCCATCCATTTCATCGGCATCGGCGGCATCGGCATGAGCGGCATCGCCGAGATCATGCACAATCTGGGCTACCGGGTGCAGGGTTCGGATGTCGCCGAAAACGCCAATGTGCTCCGCTTGAAGGCGATGGGCGTGGATGTCGCCATCGGTCATAGCGCGGCCAATCTCAAAGATGCGCATGTGGTGGTCTATTCCTCCGCGGTCAAGCCGGGGAATGTCGAGTTCGATGCCGCCCGCGCCCAGAGCCTGCCCCTGGTGCGCCGGGCCGAAATGCTGGCCGAGATCATGCGGCTGCGCTCCTGCGTCGCCATCGCCGGCACCAACGGCAAGACTACCACCACCACCCTGGTGGCGGCGCTGCTGGATGCCGGCGGCATGGATCCCACCGTGGTCAATGGCGGCATCATCAACGCTTATGGCACCAATGCACGCCTGGGCGCCGGTGAATGGGTGGTGGTGGAGGCGGATGAGAGTGACGGCACCTTCCTGCGTCTGCCTGCCACGGTCGCGGTGGTGACCAATGCCGATCCAGACCATCTCGATTATTACGGCACCTTCGACGCCATGCGCGATGCCTTCCAGCGCTTTGTCGAGAATGTTCCTTTCTACGGCTTCGCCGTGCTTTGCCTGGATCATCCCGAAGTGCAGGCCATGGTGGGGCGCATCACCGACCGGCGGCTGGTCACCTATGGCTTCAGCCCGCAGGCCGATGCGCGGGCCTTGAATGTGCGCTTCTCGGAAGGCGCGTCGCATTTCGATTGCCTCTTCACCGACCGGCGCAAAGGCGGCGAGACCCGCCTACAGAATCTCAGCCTGCCCATGCCCGGCGAGCACAATGTGCAGAACGCCCTGGCGGCCATTGTGGTGGCGCGCGAGCTCGGCGTGGCCGATGACCGCATCCGCAAGGCCCTCAGTGAGTTCAAGGGAGTGGGACGGCGCTTTTCCAAGGTTGGCGAGTTCCAGGGCGCCGCCATCATCGACGACTATGCCCATAATCCCTTCAAGATCGCCGCCGCGCTGAAGGCGGCGCGCCAGGCCTATAGCGGTCCGGTGGTCGCGGTGGTGCAGCCGCACCGTTACACCCGCCTGCGCGACACCTTCGAGCAATTCGCCAAATGCATGAATGACGCCGATGTCGCCGTCGTGGCGCCGGTTTATGCCGCCGGGGAAAAACCCATCGATGGCATCGACCGCGATACCTATGCCGAGGCGTTGCGCGCCCACGGCCATCGCCAGGTGGTCACCATTGACGGCGAGGCCGATCTTGCCGCCACGGTGGCGCCCTTCCTCAAGCCAGGAGGCGCGGTGGTGGGGTTGGGTGCCGGCTCGATCAGCGGCTGGATGCATCATCTCCAGAAAAAGCTGGAGGCGCTCTCATGAGCAAGGTCTGCGATGCGTTGCCCCCGGTACGCGGCACTTATACATACGGCGCGGCACTGAAGGACCTGGTATGGTTCCGCACCGGCGGACCGGCGGAAGTGCTTTTCCGTCCCGCCGATGCCGCCGACCTCGCCACTTTCCTGGCCGCCAAGCCCGGCGATCTGCGCGTCAGCGTGATCGGCGTGGGCTCCAATCTCTTGGTGCGCGATGGCGGTATTCCCGGGGTGACCATCCGGCTCTCGGCCGGCTTTGGCCGGATTGCCGCCAACGGCCGCAAGGTTCGCGCGGGGGCGGCGGCACTGGACGCCCAGGTGGCGCGGGCAGCGGCCGATGCGGGTATCGCCGGGCTGGAATTCCTGCGCGGCGTGCCCGGCACGATCGGCGGCGCCTTGAAGATGAATGCCGGCTGCTATGGCCGCGAGATCAAGGACATCTTCGTCTCGGCCCAGGCCCTGGATTTGCGCGGCAACCTGCTGAAACTCGGCGCCGCCGATATGGGCTTTGTCTATCGCAAGACCCAGGTACGGGATGAATTGATTTTCACCGAGGCGGTCTTCGAAGGCACGCTCGACAAGCCGGAGGCCATCCGTGCCCGGATGGAGCAGCTCAACGCCACCCGCGAGGCCAGCCAGCCCATCCGCGCCAAGACCGGCGGTTCCACCTTCAAGAACCCGCCTGGGCAGAGAGCTTGGGAATTGATCGACCAGGCGGGGTGCCGGGGTTTGCGCATCGGCGACGCCCAGGTCAGCGAGAAACACGCCAATTTCCTGATCAATCTGGGCGACGCCAAAGCCGCCGATATCGAGGCCCTGGGCGAAGAGGTGCGCAAGCGGGTCAAGGCCAAATCCGGCACCGAACTGGAATGGGAGATAAAAAGGGTGGGCCTGCCGCTCCAAGATGCGGAGAATACCGCGTGACGGCCTACAGGAAAATCGCCGTCCTGATGGGCGGCCGCTCCGCCGAGCGCGAGGTTTCGCTGTCGTCCGGGCGCGGGGTGCTCAAGGCTCTTGCGGAAGAAGGGTTCGATCCGGTGATGCTGGACCCAGGCGACAATCCCGGCGGCCAGTTGTTTGAGGCCAGGCCCGACGCGGCGTTCAATGCTTTGCACGGCCGCTTTGGCGAAGACGGCACCATGCAGGGGCTGCTGGAGCTGATGCGCATTCCCTATACCCATTCCGGGGTGCTGGCCTCGGCGCTGGCCATGCATAAGGAACGCACCAAGGATGTCTACCGCGCCGCCGGCCTGCCGGTGGTGAAGTCCTTTGTCGTGGACCGAAAGAAGGCCGCCGCCGGGCATTTGATGGAGCCGCCCTATGTGGTCAAGCCGGTGAATGAGGGCTCATCCGTGGGCGTCTTCATTATCCGCAAGGGTGACAACCGTCCGCCCGCCGCTTTGGGCAGCGACAGCTGGACGCTTTCCGATGAGATGATGGTGGAGGAATTCGTGCCAGGCCGCGAGCTCACCGTGAGCGTGATGGGCGAGCGGGCCTTGGGCGTGACCGAAATCGTCACCGATCTGGAATTCTATGACTATGAGGCCAAATACGCGCCGGGCGGCTCGCGTCACATCCTGCCGGCCGACTTGCCCCGGCGCGTGAGCGAGGAAGCGCTGGATCTGGCGCTCAAGGCGCATCGGGTGCTTGGCTGCCGGGGCGTCAGCCGTACCGATTTCCGGTATGATGACACGGACGGCAAATCGCGCCTGATTCTTCTGGAAACCAACACCCAGCCCGGCATGACACCGACTTCCCTGGTGCCCGAACAGGCCGCCCTGTGTGGCATAAGTTACGCCGAATTGTGCCGCTGGCTGGTGGAGGATGCCTCATGCGATCGCTGAAGATCGAGCGCAAGCCGCGCGGAATCTCACGGGGCAAGACGGTCCGTTCTTCCGCCCGCGGCCCGCGGGAACTCTCCCAGGTGCAGCCGGGCTCCGGCCGGCGCGGCAAGCCGTCCGGCGTGTGGCGCCGCGTCCTTGCCGGCGTGAAATTTCTTGTGGCCCGGCCGATGGTGGCGCTGGCCGGCGTCTTCGTCCTCCTGGCGGTGATCGCGGCGCTTTTGATCAGCGGCGTGTTGGGCCGCGCTTATCACGGCGTCAAGGACAATATCTCCGCCATGGTGGGCGGTGCCGGTTTCGGCGTTTATGAGATTCATATCAACGGCAACAGCCGCGTACCCACCAGCACCATCTTTGCGGCTTTGGGCCTTAAGCCCGGCCAGTCCATGTTCTTCCTCGATCTGCCGGCCGCGCGCGCCCGCATCCTGGCCTTGGATTGGATCGGCGCCGCCGATGTGGTGCGCCGCTATCCCGACACCATCACCGTCACGGTCGAGGAGAAACGTCCCTTTGCCCTCTGGCAAATTCCGGAGGGCAAGGTCGCGGTGGTGGAGCGGGCCGGCGGTATCATCACCACCGACGGAATCGAGAATTTCTCCCGGCTGCCCAAGCTGATCGGCGCGGGCGCACCGCAGGCCGCCGCCGACCTGGTGGATGCGGTGGCGGCCCACCGCGCCGTCTCCGCCCGGGTCGCCGCTTATGAGCGTGTCTCCGGCCGGCGCTGGAACCTTTTGCTTGAGGACGGCGTGACGGTGAAGCTGCCGGAGAACAACTGGCAGCGGGAACTCGACGCGCTGGAGCACCTGATCGTGGACAATTCCATCCTGGAGCGCGATGTAACGGAGATCGATTTGCGTGCGCCTTCCCAATATTTCTTTGTCCTCAAGGGCGGGGAGAAAAAGGATATTGAACGGGGGAAAGAAACCTGAACGATGGGCGAGAGCTTGAAGCTGCGCGTCAACAATGAGATTCCCGCCTACCGCACCGGACTGGTTTCGGCGCTGGATGTGGGTTCTTCCAAGATCGCCTGCGTCATCGGCCGGGCCGAGCAGGGCTCCCTCAAGATTCTGGGCAGCGCCTTGCGTGAGAGCACCGGCATCAAGGCCGGCACGGTTTCAAGCCTGGTGCTGGCCGAGGAAAGCATCCGCGACTGCGTCGCCGCCGCCGAAAACCATGCCGATGCCCGCATCCAGAATGTGCTGATCTCGGTCAATTGCGGCAGCCCGGTTTCCGTCACCTCCCGGGCGGTGATGGCTTTGAACGGCGCCCTGGTCTCCGACGCGCATCTGCGCCAGCTGCTGGCGGACGGCCGCGCCAGGTGCGGGCTGGACGGCCATGAAATCATCCAAAGCTCCCCCACCGCCTATGTGGTGGATGAGGCGCGGGGCGTGCGCGATCCCTCCGGCATGTTCTGCCAGCGTATCGGGGTCGCCATGCATGCGGTGGCGGTCCGGCCGTCGCCGCTGGCGAACGTCAAACTGGCGGTAGAACGTTGTCACCTCAATGTGGTCGGCTCGCTGTTCGGCGCCTATGCCTCCGGCCTTGCCACCCTGACCGAGGACGAAAAACAGGTGGGTGCCACGGTGATCGACATGGGCGGCGGTTGCACCTCGCTGGCGGTGTTCATGGAAGGCCAGCTAGTCCATGCCGATGTCGTTCCCAAAGGCGGCTTTGCCGTAACCAACGATATTGCCAGCGGACTGGCGGCGCCGCTCTCCGCCGCCGAGCGGGTCAAGACCCTGTTCGGCGCCGCGCTGGGCGACATGGAAGTGAGTTCCGACGTGATCTCTGTGCCGCAGATGGGCGAGGACGGGGATGATACCCAGCTGCGGGTGCCCCGCGCCATGCTCACCCGCATCATCCAGGCGCGGCTCAGCGACATTTTCGAAGAGGTGCAAAAGCGCCTGCAGGCTTCCGGCCTTGAACTGGCGGCCGGGCGCCGCGCCGTGATCACCGGCGGCGCCTGCCAGCTCACCGGCACGCGCGAATTGGCGGCCCGCATCCTGGGCAAGCAGGTGCGGATCGGCCGCCCCCAGGCTTTTCCCGGCCTGGCGGCATCGTCCGCCGGTCCCGACTACGCCACCGCCATCGGACTGCTGATCGCGGGCGCAAGCATGCCGCCCGAGATTCTCAATCCCGAATTGGCCCGGCTGCCCGATACCGACAAGAGCAAAAGCTGGTGGAGCCGGTTGACCGGCAGGTGGTTCGAGTGATTCAACAATATCACAGCGAATCAGTTGGGTTGATTCGGCGGGTGATCGAAACATGTCAATGAGGAGAAGTTAGATGGCGATCAACCTCAAAATACCCCCGATGAAGGAATTGCGTCCCCGCAACACGGTGTTGGGCGTGGGCGGCGCGGGCGGCAACGCGGTCAACAACATGATCGAGGCGGGGCTGGAGGGCGTGGACTTTGTCGTCGCCAATACCGATGCCCAGGCGCTGTCCCAATCCAAGGCTGAGCGCCGCATCCAGTTGGGTGCCGCCACCACCGAAGGCCTTGGCGCGGGCGCGCAGCCGGACGTGGGGCGGGCGGGCGCGGAGGAATCGCTGCCCGAGATCATGGAGCAGCTCGCCGGCTCCCACATGGTGTTCATCGCCGCCGGCATGGGCGGCGGCACCGGCACGGGCGCGGCGCCGGTGATCGCGCGTGCCGTACGCGAGGCGGGCATCCTTGCCGTCGGTGTCGTGACCAAGCCCTTTGCGCTGGAAGGCGACCGCCGCATGCGGGTGGCCGAGAAGGGCATCACCGAACTCCAGGCCTATGTGCATACCCTGATCGTGATCCCGAACCAGAATCTGTTCCGTGTCGCCAACGAGCGCACCACCATGTCCCAGGCCTTCGCCATGGCCGATGAGGTGCTGCATGCCGGCGTGCGCGGCATCACTGACCTGATCGTGATGCCCGGCCTGATCAACCTGGATTTCGCCGACATCAAGTCGGTGATCAATGAGATGGGCAAGGCGGTGATGGGCACCGGCGAAGCCGAAGGCGAGGACCGCGCCATCCGCTCCGCGGAAATGGCGATCTCCAATCCGCTGCTCGACGATGTCAGCATGAAGGGGGCCAAGGGCGTGTTGATCAACATCACCGGCGGACCCGACCTGATGCTGTTCGAGGTCGAGCAGGCCGCCAACCGCATCCGCGCCGAAGTGGATCCCGACGCCAACATCATCTTCGGCAATACCTTGCTGGACGAGATGGAAGGCCGCATCCGGGTCTCGGTGGTCGCCACCGGCATCGATGCCGAGCAGATGCGGGCGCCCGAGCCGCGCAAGGTGGTCACGCCGATCAGGCCCAATATCAAACCGGCGGTGTTCACGGTGGAATCGCCGCGGCCGGTGGCCGCTGCCAGTCCAACGGGAATGAGTCCCGCCGGGATCACGCCCGCCGCGGCGGTCAATCCCGTGGCGCGGCAGGTGGAGCAGCTGGCCAATGAGCTGAATGCCGCGGCTCCCGACGATGCTTACACGTTGGGCGGCTCCGACGCGCCGGAAATCCCGCCGTCCCGGCCCAGCCACTATCCCGCCACGGAGACGGTCCGCTCCACGGCCGAGATGCCCCTGGCGCCGCAAAGGGTACAGAAGGCGCCCGAACCGGAGAAGAAAAGCAGCTGGGGATTTTTCGGCCGTAAAAAGATGCCGCATGATCTGCGCAAGGAACCCTATCAGCCGCCCCGGCCGCAGCCGGTGTCCCAGCAGCCGGCTCAGCCGGCCGCACAGGCCAATCCGGCGTCCGGGGAAGACCTGTTCCCCGAGCACCAGCAGGACGAACAGTTCGAGATTCCCGCATTCCTGCGCAGGCAGTCGAATTAAGCTGAAAGACATTGTGAAAAGAGCGGGGCCCAAGCTCCGCTCTTTTTATTTATAAAGCCGCATGGGCTTCCGCCACACCGTTGCGCATGCGCTCACCGCTTCCGGCACTGCGCTTCACGCCGGGGTGACCGTGACCATGACCCTGATGCCCGCGCCGGCCGGCCAGGGTGTGGTGTTCGTGCGCGCCGACAAGGGGAACAAGCAAATCCCCGCCCTTTACGATCATGTCGCCGAAACCCGCCTGGGTACGGTGTTGGAAAAGGATGGCGTGCGCGTCGGTGTGGTGGAACACCTGATGGCCGCGGTGGCGGGCGCGGGGCTGGATGATCTGACCGTCGTCCTGGATGGTCCCGAACCGCCCATTCTGGATGGCGACGCGCTCTCTTACCTCACCCTGATCCGGCAGGCGGGCTGGAAAAGCCAGTCCATGACCCGCGAGGCGATTGAAGTGCTCAAGCCTATCAGCATCCGCCACAAGGATGCCGAGGCCAGCCTTTCTCCCAACCCATGCGCCGCCTATGAATTCGAGATCGATTTTCCCGCTTCCGTCATCGGCCGCCAGGCCATGAGCCTGGAGTTCACCCCGGCCCGCTTTGCGGAGGTCATCGCCCCGGCCCGCACCTTCGGTTTCATGCGAGAGTTGGACTCCCTCCATGCCCTGAATCTCGCCAAGGGCGCCTCGCTGGAAAACACCCTGGCGCTGGACGACAAAGGCCTGGTCAATCCCGGGCTGCAGCGCTTTCCCGACGAATTCGTACGCCACAAGATCCTGGACGCCATCGGCGACATGGCGCTGGCGGGAGCGCCGCTCTTGGCCCGATTCCGGGGCGTCCGCTCCGGCCATGCCACCAACAATGCCCTGCTGCGGGCGCTTTTCGCCGACCCCAGCGCCTTCCGCCGGGTTCCCTTTCCATCCGATGCGGCGGCTGTGCTATAAGGGTTTCAGCCATGGACTTGGGCTGCCCGAAAGTGGCATAAGCCTTTGTCCTACATGGATTAAACGGAAGACACGATGTATGGAATGGGCCGGAAATTCCGCGCTTTGCTGATGGTTTCGGCGGCGGCGCTCTCGCTGAGTGCTTGCAGTCTTTTCGAGACCGATGACGCCACCAACGATCTCAACAAAGACGCCGCGCAATATCAGGAACGGCCGATCGACGCGATCTATGCTGCCGCCTGGCAGCAGATCAACAAGGGCAATTGGGAGCAGGCGGCGGCTCAATTCAACGAAGTGGACCGCCAGCATCCCTATTCGGTCTGGGCCCGCCGGGCGCAATTGATGAGTGCTTTCTGCTCCTACCAGGCCAACAAATATGACGATGCCGTCACCACCGCCGACCAATATATCTCGCTCCATCCCGGCAGCCAGGAAGTCGCTTATGCCTTCTATCTGAAGGCGATCTCGCTTTACGAACAGATCGTGGATGTGGGCCGCGACCAGTCCAAGACCCAGGAAGCGCTGGTGGCGCTGCAGGACGTGGTGCAGCGTTTCCCGGACACCGAATATGCCCGCGATGCCACCCTCAAGATCGACCTCACCAACGATCATCTCGCCGGCAAGGAGATGGAGGTGGGCCGCTATTACCTGACCCGCGGCAATTATATCGGGGCGGTCAACCGGTTCCGCGCAGTGGTGGACCAGTACCAGACCACGCCCCAGATCGCCGAAGCCCTGGAGCGGCTGACCGAGGCCTATTATTCCCTGGGCCTGGACAGCGAAGCGCAGACCGCCGCGGCGGTTTTGGGCGCCAATTATCCCGGCACGGTCTGGTACCAGGACGCCTTCAATATCCTGAAGGGCCGCAATCTCACCCCCCAGGTGGACCAGCAGTCCTGGATATACAAAGCCTTCCACAAGATGCTCTGACCGGCGCGGGTCTTTTGCGTCGTGAGTTCGTCGCGCCTTCGCTCATGCACGTCGTGTGCACATCGCTCGGCGCTCCTGCTCACGCCACAAAATCCCTCGCGCCGGGCGCCGTATAAATCCCGAATCATTTGCGGATTTTGGTCGCCTTTTACCCCGAAACATGGTCACATTTTGTTCTGATTTTCCGGGGGCGTGATGCTCGCTGCGCTGACCATCCGTGACATTGTCCTGATCGAACAGGCAGCGCTGGAATTCGCCCCCGGCCTCAATGTGCTGACCGGCGAGACCGGCGCGGGCAAATCCATCCTGCTCGAGGCCCTGGGGCTGGCGGCCGGCGGGGCTGCCGGCACGCGGGGCAGGGCGGGTGTGCGGCCTGGCGCCGCCCAAGGCTCGGCCACCGCCGTGTTCGAGCCCCA
>CAZEFQ010000171.1:0-8309 GCA_964511505.1 uncultured Rhizobium sp. | reverse complement strand
TGGCCCGGCTTGAACTGGTACGGCCCGATCTCCCGCACGGGGGTCACTTCCGCCGCCGAGCCGGTCAAGAAACATTCGGAGAAGCCGGTCATTTCCTCCGGCTTGATATGACGTTCCACCACCTTGACCCCCCGCGCCTTGGCGATGGCGATCACCGACTGGCGGGTGATGCCGTTGAGGAAACAGTCCGGAATGGGCGTGTGCAGCACCCCGTCCTGGATGAAGAAGATGTTCGCACCGGTCGCTTCCGCCACCAGGCCGCGATAATCCAGCATCATGGCGTCGGCATAACCCTTGGATTCCGCGGCGTGCTTGGAAAGGGTGCAGATCATATAAAGGCCGGCGGCCTTGGCATGGACCGGCTCCGTGTCGGCGGCAGGACGGCGCCATTGCGAAATGTCCAGCCTTATGCCCTTGAGCTTTTCGGCCGGGCTGAAATAGGAGGGCCATTGCCAGGCCGCGATGGCGACATGGATGCGGGTGTTCTGGGCGGAAACCGCCATCATTTCGCTGCCGCGGAAGGCAACCGGGCGGATATAGCCGTCCTTGATTCCCTGCACCTCGGCGGCGGCGATGCAGGCCTGGTTGATCTCCTCCTGGCTGAAGGGGATCTTGAAGCCCAGGGTCTCGGCCGAGAAAAACAGCCGTGCGGTATGCTCCTTCAGCTTATAGATGCGGCCGTTATAGATACGTTCGCCCTCAAACACGCTGGAGGCATAATGCAGGCCATGGGTCAGCACATGGGTTTGGGCCGAGCGCCAAGGCACCAGTTTGCCGTCATACCAGAGACTGCCGTCACGCTGGTCGAAAGGAATCACGTCCGCCATGTCAAATCCTTGGCCAATCCTGGGCTCTCCCCGCCCTTTTCCAGTCCGCGGGCCACGGGCCTTGCCCGGTCCCGGCAGCGGGTTCTAGGGTCATTGCAGCATGGCGGACACAAAAACCGCAAGACCCAAGGGCCTTTTTGCGGCAGTCGGGGCCGTATAGCTGCCATGATCTATCCGCCATGACCGCGCTTAACGACCCGCATCTCCTGGTGGTGGACGATGACGAGCGGCTGCGCGCCCTTTTGACCCGCTATCTCACCAGCAACGGCTTCCGCGTCAGCGCCGCCCCCGGGGCGGACGCGGCCCGTGCCCTGATGAAAAGCATGGCCTTCGATCTTCTGATCCTGGACGTGATGATGCCTGGGGAATCGGGACTGGAACTGGCCGGCTCGGTGCGGAGCGGCTCCCAGGTCCCCATCCTGATGCTGACCGCGCGGGGCGAACCCTCGGACCGGATCGCGGGCCTGGAGCTGGGAGTGGATGATTACCTGCCAAAGCCGTTCGAGCCGCGGGAATTGCTGCTCAGGGTCTCCGCCCTGCTGCGCCGCGCACAGCCGGTGGCCAAAGCCGCTTCCGGCCCGGTCAGGATGGGCGACGCGGTCTATGATCCGGAAAGCGGCCGCCTCGTCCGCAAGGACAAGCCGGTCAAGCTCACCAGCGCGGAAAGCGCCCTGCTGCAACTTTTCGCCGCCAATCCGGGACGGGCTTTTTCCCGCGGCGATCTCTGTTCCCGGCTGGGCGTGAGTCTGGAACGTTCCATCGATGTGCAGGTGACACGGCTCCGGCGCAAGATCGAGGAGGATCCCAAGCTGCCGCTTTATCTGCAGACCGTACGCGGCATCGGTTACGTGCTGGTGCCGGATCGCGGCGAGGCCGACCGTTACGAGCCGGCCAATGGCTGAATCCTATATCAAGCGCTTCCTGCCGCGCGGCCTCTTCGGCCGCTCCCTGATCATCATCGTGGCGCCGATGGTGCTCCTGCAAGGCGTGGTCACCTATGTCTTTTTCGAACGCGATCTCGACGCCACCACGCGCCGGCTGGCCCGCGACGTGGCGGGCGATGTCGCGCTCCTGGTGACGTTGGAAGACGCGACCCCCGCCCTGGAGCGGGACGCGGTGCGCGCCCTTGCCGCCCGCCAGCTGCAATACCGCCTCACCTTCCATGACGGCGCCACCCTGCCGCCCTCGCTTCCTTCCGGCAATACCATCGATGTGGCGCTGGACGACATCATTGCCAGCCGGGTGGGCGCCGACCGGCATTTTGTCACCAGCCGCATCGGGGTGGATTTCGACATCAAGGTGGAAACCAAGGATGGGGTGCTGGAGATCGTGGCGCCGCGCGACCGGGTCACCGTCTCCGGGCCCGACATCTTCATTCTCTGGATGGTGGGTTCGGCGCTGATCCTGCTCGCCATCGCCATCCTGTTTTTGCGCAACCAGGTCCGCCCCATCGAGCGTCTGGCCCGCGCCGCGGAAAGTTTCGGCAAGGGACGGCCGGTGGCGGATTTCAAACCCTATGGCGCCATCGAAGTGCGCCGCGCCGCCCAGGCTTTCATCACCATGCGCGAACGCATCGAGCGCCATGTCAGCCAGCGCACCGAGATGCTGGCCGGCGTCAGCCATGACATCAAGACCCCGCTCACCCGCATGAAGCTGGCGCTGGCGATGATGAACGGCAAGGAAGTCGCCGAACTCAAGGGCGATATCGCCGAAATGGAAAAAATGCTCGACGATTATCTCGCCTTTGCGCGCGGCGAAGGCGGCGAGGAATCCCGGGGCGTCAATCTGGGGGAATTGGTGCGCGACACCGCGATGGCGGCGGCGCGGACCAGGCGGGGCCGCGACGTCGAAGTCACCGGTCCCGAACACCTGATCCTCAGCGTCAAGCCGGCCGCGTTGCGCCGCTGCCTCACCAACCTGGTGGACAATGCCCTTAAGCATGGACGCAAGGTGCGGGTGGGCATCGGCCATGACGAGCGTTTTGCCGAAATCACGGTGGAGGATGACGGACCGGGAATCCCCGAAGCGCGGCGCGAGGAAGCCTTCCGGCCTTTCCACCGCCTGGACGAGGGCCGCAATCTTCAGGCTGGCGGTTCGGGCCTGGGCCTTTCCATCGCGCGTGACATCGCCCGCGCCCATGGCGGGGACATTTTCCTGGAAAGAAGCGTGCTGGGCGGATTGAAGGCGACGATTCGCCTGCCCGTTTAGCGCAAGGCTTCCGCCCGCTTCCGCGCGGCATGCACCGCGCGCTTGATCAAGGGCCGCAAACCGTCCTCCGCCATCAGCACCGAAAGCGCCGCAGCCGTGGTGCCGCCCGGACTGGTGACGGCTTCGCGCAAGGCGGAAGCGGAAGATTTATCCGCCGCCAGAAGCGCACCCGCGCCGGAGACCGTGGCGCGGGCCAGTTTTTCAGCCAGGGCCTGCGGCAAGCCTTCGGCAGCGCCGGCCTCTGCCAACGCCTCCGCCATCAGGAACAGATAGGCGGGGCCGGAACCGGAGACAGCGGTGACGCTGTCGATCAGCTCTTCCTTCGCCACCCAGACTGTCTCGCCCAGCGCCGATAAGAGCGCCTCGGCCCGCTTGCGATCGGCGGCTGTGGCGCCCGTGCCCGCGTATAGACCCGTGATGCCCTTGCCGATGGCGCCGGGCGTGTTGGGCATGGCGCGAATGATGCGCGCTTTGCCGCCCCAGGCTTTGGATAGAAGGCCGGTGTCCGTGCCGGCGGCAATGGAGATCATCAAGGCGCCCGCTTCGGCGATCCCGGCCAGTAATGGCGCTTCTTCTTTCAGCACCTGCGGCTTGATCGCCACCACACAGGCGACAAATTTTCCAACCGGCAGAGTGTGCAGCAGCCTTATCTTTTTTTTCCGGCCAAGCGCCTTCAACGCCGGCGATGGCTTGGGCTCGACCGCTGTCACCGCGCCGGCAGCATGCTTCAGCCAGCCTTGCAAAAGGGCGGAGCCCATTCTGCCCGCACCAACGAGCAGAATGGGCTCTTTTTTTGATTGTTTGCGCGCCTTTGGCGCGCTGGCCGCGCCGACAAGGAGTATCTCCGGCTTTCTTGCCTTGACCACGGGCGTCAGGCCCGCCCCGCGCACTCCAGCACCGCCGCGTCCACCGCTTCCTTGGCGCTCTTGCCGCCCCAGACCACATATTGGAAAGCAGGGTAATAATGCTCACAGGCTTCCAGGGCCAGGTTGAGCATGGCCTCGCATTGGGCGGCGCTGGCCTCGGCGCCGGGGAAGATCATGGCATGGCGGAAGACGATGGCGCCGTCTTCCGGCCAGAGATCGAAATGCCCGATCCACAGCCTCGCATTCACATAAAGCAACAGGTCGGCGATATTCTGGCGGTGCACCTGGTCGGTGATGCGCATGTCGAAAGTCGAGGACAGGTGCAGGGACTTCAAATCGTCGCGCCAGGTGAAGCTGAAATGATGGTCGCTCCACTTGCCCGCCACCGACAGGTTGAGTTCGTCGCGTCCCGACCGCTCGAACGACCAGCCATTGTCCTCAACCGTCTGCTCCAGCATGTCGATGGGATGGGGCGCCAGGCTCAGTTCGTCCTGCTGGGAGATAAAGCTCATTCCTGGTCGCCTCCAACCTGCTCGGACACAAAGCGAAGCAGTTCAAGTCCAAACTGGCACAAGATTTTGCGGCGGCACAAGAGTCTCCGGGCGGGCACCGGGAAAAGATTCCACAGCTTTGCGTGGACGAGAGGCGCTCAAGGATTCACAGGCTTGAGGCTCTCAAGACTCGAAAGATGAGTCAGTTCTGGGGCTTAGGAGTCTGAAGGTCCTTTGGACTCGCACTCCGGCCTTCCAGCGCGGCGATGCGCGCCGACAGCGCTTCATTCTCCTCGCGGGCCTTGGCCGCCATCGCTTTCACCGCTTCGAACTCCTCGCGGGGAACAAAGTCCATTTCCGCCACCAGGCGTTCCAGTTGCTGCTTCACGAAAGTGTCGATTTCGGCCTTGACCCCCTGGGCCATGCCCGCGGCGTCGGTAAAGGCCTTGGCCAGGCCGTCGAGGAAAGGATTGTCGGTTTGCGCCATGACTCTTTATGAACAAGCCGCTCCCTTGACACAATGGGCGAAGCGGCACGATTTAGCTTCAGATGACCGAGGCCATCCTGCCCTTCCCCAACCTCGATCCGGTGGCGCTTCACATTTGGGGGCCGCTGGTGATCCGCTGGTACGCGCTCGCCTATGTGGTGGGCCTGCTCTTGGGCTGGTGGGGCGTGGTGCTTCTGATCCGCCGGAAGCGGCTCTGGGCCGCGCCGCCTTTCAACGGCAAGCCGCCCATGACCGAGGACCATGTGGGCGATCTGGTGGTGTGGATGACCTTCGGGGTGATCCTGGGCGGCCGGCTGGGCTGGGACCTGATCTATGGAACCATCCTGTGCAGTGTTTCGCCCGACGCGGAGTTCTGCCGCGGCATGCCGATGGCTTTCGTCACCGATCCCGTAAAGCTGATCGCGGCCTGGGAGGGCGGCATGTCTTTCCATGGCGGCCTTTTGGGGGTGATCTTGGCGATCTGGCTGTTTTGCCGCCGCCAAAAGCTTGACCTGTTCGCGGTGGCCGATTTGGTGTGCGTGGTGGTGCCGATCGGGCTGTTCTTCGGCCGCATCGCCAATTTCGTCAATGGCGAACTGTGGGGCCGGGTCAGCCAGGTGCCCTGGGCAATGGTATTTCCCCGCGCCGGGCTGGAGCCGCGCCATCCCAGCCAATTATACGAAGCGGCGACGGAAGGGATCCTGCTGTTCATCATTCTTCAGGTTTGTCTGGCGCTTGGTTTCCATCGCCGGCCGGGTCTGCTCACCGCCATCTTCTTCCTGGGTTACGGCACCTTCCGCTTCATCTGCGAGTTCTTCCGCGAGCCCGATGCGCCGTTCCTGGGTCCCGTGAGCATGGGCATGGCGCTTTCCATTCCGGTCTGGCTGATCGCCGGCGCCTTGTTCGTCCTCTCCTTGCGGAAGCCTCCGGCGAAGAAGGCCGCATGAACGGCCTGGAGGGACGCATCGCCGCCCTGATCGCCGCCCAGGGTCCGATTTCGGTGGCGCAATACATGACCATGGCGTTGCACGATACCCAGGCAGGCTATTACGCCACCCGCCAGCCTTTCGGCTCCGAGGGCGACTTCGTCACCGCGCCGGAGATCAGCCAGATGTTTGGCGAGCTTCTGGGGCTTTGGTGCGTCCAGGTGTGGCACGATCAGGGCCAGCCCAAGGGCAAGAGGCTGGTCGAGCTGGGACCGGGACGGGGAACCATGATGGCGGACGTCTTGCGCGCCGTCCGCGCGGTGCCCGAATTCCTGGAGGGGCTGGAGGTCGTGCTGGTGGAGGCGAGTCCCAGCTTGCGCAGCCTGCAGGCGGAGCGGCTCAAGGACATCGACATACCCATCCGCTGGACCAGCCGTTTCGACGACAGCCTGGGCGGCCAGCCGCTGTTTCTGCTGGCCAACGAGTTTTTCGATGCCCTGCCGGTGCGCCAATATGTCAAGACCGGACAAGGCTGGTGCGAACGCATGGTGGTGGTGCGCGATGGCGCGTTGGATTTCGCCCTCGCGCCTTTGATCGTCCCCGCGGCGGCCATTCCCTCTTCCCGAGCCGCGGCGCCGGACGGCGGCGTCTATGAATCCGCGCCCGCGGCCACTGCGCTTGCGGAAAGCATCGCCCGCATGGTGGCTGAAAAAGGCGGCGCGGCCTTGTTGATGGATTATGGCTATGGCGAGGCGGCCGGCTTCCATGAAACTTTGCAGGCCGTGGGCGGCCATGAATTCGCCGATGTGCTGGCCGATCCTGGCGAGAATGACCTCTCCGCCCATGTCGATTTCGCCGCCTTGGCCGAAGCCGCCCGCCATGGCGGCGCTTCTGTCTATGGTCCGCTCGACCAGGGCGCGTTCCTGACAGGGTTGGGACTTACGGAGCGGGCCGAACGGTTGATGAAAGCAAATCCCCAGAGTGCGCATCTGCTTTTCGCGGCGGTGGAACGGTTGATCGCCCCGGACAAGATGGGGGTGCTGTTCAAGGCCATGGCGATCCTGTCCCGCTCTGCGCCAAAACCGCCCGGCTTCGGGCCGCAAGGGTTGGGCGCATGAGCCCGCCGCTTCTTTGTTCCGGCAATCTCGCCGCGCTCAACCGGATCGGCCATGGCTTTTTCGGCCGCGATGGCGGCGTGTCGGAAGGCCTGTATGCAAGCTTGAATTGCGGACCCGGCAGCAAGGACGATCCTGCGAGGGTGAGTGAAAACCGCGCCCGCATCGTCGCGGCGCTGGCGCCGGAGGCAAAGCTTTTCACCCTGGCGCAGATTCACAGCCCGATTGTGCATGTGGTGGACAGCGCCTCCGATCCGGCGCGTCATCCGGAAGGGGACGCAATGGTGACGGCGACACGCGGCATGCTGCTGGGCATCCAGACCGCCGATTGCGCGCCGGTGCTGCTGGCCGATGCAAAGGCGGGGGTGGTCGGCGCCGCCCATGCCGGCTGGAAGGGCGCGCTGCATGGCGTGCTGGAATCCACCGTCGCGGCCATGGAGAAATTGGGCTCCCACCGCTCCGATATCGCGGCCGCCATCGGTCCAGCGATCGCGCGTGATGATTACGAAGTGGGAGCGGAGTTTCGCGCGGCATTCCTGCAGCAGGATGCCGGCAGTTCGTCCTTCTTTGTGGGCAAGGAGAATCGCGTCCATTTCGACCTTCCCGGTTATGTCGCGTACCGGCTGGCCAAAACCGGAATCGGCGACATGGCGGAATTGGGCCTTTCCACCTATCCGCCGGAAAACGGCTTTTTTTCTTTCCGGCGCACAACCCACCGCAAGGAATCGGACTATGGGCGGCAGATTTCCGCCATTGTCCTGGTATAGCGGCCAATTGTCCGTTGCGGGCGCGGTGGCGGGCGGCTAAAAGCCCGACACAAAGTTGTCACGCATTCCAGGCCCGCCTCCCCTGCGCGCGTCAGCGCGGGCGGGGGAGGTGGCCGTAGCAACGCTTGCGGTGCGAAGGCCGGAGGGGGCAAAAAATGACGGATCAGAACGGTTCGCGGGGCATGCGCCTGATCGCGGGCAACTCCAACCCCGGCCTCGCCGGGGCCATTGCCGAATATCTCAAGCTGGAGCCGGTCAAGTCGCAGGTGCGCCGCTTTGCCGACATGGAAGTGTTTGTGGAGATCCAGGAGAATGTCCGCGGCGAGGACATGTTCGTGATTCAGTCCACCAGCTTTCCCGCCAACGACAATCTGATGGAATTGCTGATCATGATCGACGCGCTGCGCCGGGCCAGCGCGCGGCGCATCACCGCCGTGATCCCCTATTTCGGCTATGCCCGCCAGGACCGCAAAGTGGGGCCGCGCACGCCGATCTCGGCCAAGCTGGTGGCCAACATGATCACCGAGGCGGGCGCCAACCGGGTCCTCACCGTCGATCTGCATGCCGGACAGATCCAGGGCTTTTTCGACATCCCCACCGACAATCTTTTCGCCATGCCGGT
>CAZEFQ010000170.1:0-11541 GCA_964511505.1 uncultured Rhizobium sp. | reverse complement strand
TGTGGAAGCGGGCTTTTGGGCATATTGCTGCAGCGCGGTATTGCGGTCCTCGACCGCGAAGCCGCCGCCCTTCCTGGGCGTTTCCTCCCTGAACTTGGCCGCTCCTCGGAGCGGCCATTTTTTTTGCCCCCTGCGCGGGCCTTTTGCCCCCTGGGTGCGTCGCGCGTGCTGTGAGCCCGCGGCACGTGAGCAGGTCCAGTGGACCTGCGAAAGCGGGCGAACGCCGCGAGCTTAGGCGAGCGGCTGTAGCCGCCTCCCTCGCTATCGCTCGGCGAGGGGCCAGCTTTTCTAAGCGCGCTTTGCGCGCAAAGAAAAGCTAGGCCTACGCTCCGCCGCGCTCCTGCCCAGGTGACAAAATTCCTCGCGCAGGCCCGCGCGCGTCTGGCCAGCAACCAAAATTGCTCGCCAAAAATCCGGACCAACAACGAAAGGGAAAGGTTACTCCGCCGCCAGGGGAAGGTTGCCGCGGCGGGGGAGAGAGGCGAGCGGCAGGGAGGTGAGCCGCTTCAGCGCCTCATTCAGCTTCTTCTGCATCGCTTCGAAGGACGGTTTGCGCGCCATGCTGTCTTCATCGAGATAGAGGCTTCTGTTGATCTCAACCTGCAGCGCATAACATCCCGTGTTGCCGCGCCCGTAAAGGGATGTGGTGAAGCCGCCGGCATAAGGCGAATTGCGCACAATGCTGAATCCCGCTTGCGCAAAGGCGCTTTCAGCCCAGGCGGTCAGCGATGGCGGCGCGGATGCGCCATAACGGTCGCCCAGCACCACATCCGGCACCGCCAGCGCCGAAGGCATGGAATGGCAATCCACCACGACCGCCACGCCAAAGCGGGCGAGAGTTTCCTCCACCAGTGCCATCAGCGCAGCATGATAAGGCCGGTGCAGGAAATTGAGGCGCGCCTCCGCATCCTCCGGCGCAAGCTTGCCGCGGTAAATCTCCGCTCCGTCCCGCACGATGCGGGGAATGACGCCCAATCCCGCCAACACCCGCGGGCTTGGCACATCGACCGGCAGATTGAGCGGTCCGGAAAACATGCCGGGATCCAGCTCCGCCGGCCCACGGTTGGCGTCGCAATAGGCACGGGGAAAGCGGGCGGCGATCAGGGGCGCACCCAGACCCGTCACGCCTGCGAAAAGCTCATCCACAAAGGCATCTTCGGAACGGCGCAGGGTTAGTGCATCCAGCCGGCTTTTGCCCGTCAGTCCCGCAGGATAGACTCGGCCGGAATGCGGCGACGCGAAAACAAAAGGCAAACTCTGGCGCCCCGGCCGCCGCACCAGGAAGGGCTCGGCATAGAGCAGTGCCAACGGGGCATCTGCTGCGGCATCGGGTGGAACCGGAAAAGACATGAGGCGCCTGTCTTGGACCCTCAAAGACAAGCCTAAGCGCGCCCCTGGTTCAAGCGGCGTTTTGGACGTTAACTGCTGTTTACGGTTTGCCCGATATAGGTTTTAGTCCTTGGCGGCGGGCGGGCGGCAGAATGGCTCATATTCTCCTGGCGGAAGATGACGAATCCCTGCGCAAGTTCCTTGCGTCGGCGCTGATCAAGGCCGGCCATGCCGTGACCGATTTCGGCGATGGCGCCGAGGCCTGGGAATGCGTCAAGGGGTTCAGCTTCGATCTTCTGCTCACCGATATCGTGATGCCCGGCATGGACGGGATCGAGCTTGCCAAACGCGCCGCGGAGGTGAATGCGGCCCTCAAGATCATGTTCATCACCGGCTTTGCCGCGGTGGCGCTGCACCCGGCTTCGGGAGCTCCCAAACAGGCCAAAGTCCTGTCCAAGCCCTTCCATTTGCGGGAAATCGTGGCGGAAGTGGACCGGATGCTGGCGGCGGCTTAACCGGCTTTCCTTTGCCGTCCCGTCCCGTTATGAAGGCCGTCTCTTTCTCTATGGGAAGGGCGGTTAGCTCAGCGGGAGAGCACTACCTTGACATGGTAGGGGCCATAGGTTCGATCCCTATACCGCCCACCATTCCCAATCGCCGGCTATGCGGACGATTGGGAATGACAAGCGCCGCTAGGCCGCGCTGGCGCCGGCGTCGCGCGCGGCCCTCATCGGCGCGCGTCAGTGGAATACCCTGGCTCAGGAAAACTCCGGCCCTGTTTTGAAAACAACCCTTATTTGCGCCACCCGCGGCTTGTAAATTACGCCGCAGCAATGAAAGGCGTGTCGCGGTTGCGCAAGTTCTGGCTCATTCCTTTGGGGTTCATCGCCGGCATCGCCGCGGTCCTGTTGGGCCTATGGATTTTACGCGCCCAACTGGCCGGCCGAATTGCCGAAAGCTATTTCCGCCAGCATGGCATCCAATCGGCGATCCACATCAGCCGCCTTGGCCTTTCCGGCGTGGCCGGAAGCATCACGCTCGGTCCTCCCCAGGCGCCGGATTTTTCGGCCGAAGCCATCGAGGCCGACTTTGATCCCCTAAGTCTGGTGCCGCGTCTGGTCGAAGTGCGGCTGGTCAGGCCGGTGGTGCGTGCCCGGCTCAACGACAACGGCACCATAACATTGCCGTCGCTGCAATCCTGGCTCGATTCCCTGAAATCGGGTCCTGGCGGCTCGCGCTACATCAGCGACGATCTGGCTGTTTCCCTTGCAGACCTCACGGCTTACCTGGCGACGCCCGGTGGCGCCGTCGAACTCACCGGCGATGTCCGGCTCAAGCACAATGCCCTTGTTGCCGCCAACCTGGCGGCAAAGCCCACAGGCCTAACCTGGCAAGGCATCTCCGCGCGCGTGACGGCTGTCAGCCTGAAACTTGACGCCATCCCCGGTGGCTACAAGGCGGCGGCGCATTTTGAAGGCGCGGTCGCGGGCAAAGGCTTCGCGGCAACAAACATGACGGGGGATTTTTCCGCGCCGCTTCTCAGGCTGAATCTGAGCGCCAAGTCCTTCGCCATGCCTGCTTTCTCCTTCAAGATGACCGCGGCGGGCTTGACCGCCGCCGGCCTCTCCGCCGCGAACCCTTCTCTTGTCCTTCGGGCAGAGGAGGCGCGGGGCACGATGGCCGGCGACATCGCCGCCCGCATCGCGCTTGAGACAGAAGCGGATTTCCAGCCCGGCCCGCTGGCGCTGCCTCTTCTGTCGCGCGACCGCAAACTGACAGGGGCGCTGCGCGAAAATCTCCGTCACCTGGGTTTGACGCTCCAGGCGCACATCGCCCGGCAAAATGGCCGGTTGCACCTTTCCCTCGATCAACCGGCCGACATAAAAGGCGCCAGGGGCGCAACCCTGCATCTCGCATCCTTCGCATTCACAGGCTCGCCCTCCGCTTTGAACGGCAATATCAACGCGTCCCTGTCAGGCGCCGGACTTCCCGCCCTCTCGCTGTCGGCGCCGGATGTCCGCTGGCGGGATGGGGTGCTGACCGCCAACACCATCCTTCGCAGCCGGTTTGATTTCGACATGCTGCATGGCGCGGATGTGGCCGCCAAAGGAACGGCCGGGCTGAAAGACGGCACCTTCACTTTCCGCCTCGCGTCCTGCGCGCCGGTCTCCCTTTCCGCTTTTCGTCCCGGCACAAGCGACCTCGCCCGGAGTATCAAGGGTGCGGTCTGTCCCGCGCCCGGCGGGAGCACCATCACCGCCGATGCGTCCGGCTGGAAATTCGCCGGGCTCGCCAAGGATGCCGCCATGGTTGTGCCCTTGGGCAATGTCGGTATTGAAGGCGGCACGGGCCGTATCGCCTTCACCGGAAAAGACAGCGATGTTTCCGGAAGCGTTCAGGTCATGGCGGCGCAAATGCGCGACCGCACCAGCCCGCGCCGGTTCGAACCGCTAGCCGGCGCCGGCACGGTGATGTTGAAGGACTGGATATGGCGGGGCGATTTCAATATCGCGGACGCCAAGCACAATCCATTGGGCACTGCCAGCTTCCGCCACGCCGTGACGACGGGGGCGGGCGACCTCACCCTCGATGCGCCGCACCTGCAATTCGCTTCGGGCAAATTGCAGCCGACCATGCTGTCGCCTTTGCTGGGCTCCGTCACAAAGGCGCAAGGCGCGGCCGGCTTCGGCGGCACGGTCACCTGGACTCGCGACACCATCCAAAGTCATGGCGACCTTGCTATCGAAGAGCTGGACTTCCTCACCCCGCTCGGCACCGCGCATGCGCTCAATACCAGGATTGCGCTCAGTTCGCTTCTGCCGCCCGCCACCGCGCCCAACCAGCATCTCACCATTTCACGGGTGGACTGGGCCTTGCCGCTCAGCGGCATCGCGCTGGATTTTTCCTATGGCGGTAGCATCCTCAAGCTCGCCAATATCAGCACCGGCTTCGCCGAAGGCGATGTGAAAGTGGGCGCTCTGACGCTTGATCTTTCCGCCGCGCGCCGGATGGAGGGCACGGCAAATCTC
Organism: uncultured Rhizobium sp.; assembly: GCA_964511505.1. Lineage (GTDB taxonomy): Bacteria > Pseudomonadota > Alphaproteobacteria > Micropepsales > Micropepsaceae > Rhizomicrobium. Next base: position 7,183 of record CAZEFQ010000170.1, on the reverse strand, counting down.
AATGCCATTTCCCTTGCCCCGCTGGTCGCCGCTTCCAACCTTTCCGGAAAAATCAAGCTGGACGGCAAGATCACCGGCAGCGTGCCTTTCTCGTCCGGTCCGGAAGGCTTCCGTATCGCGGGTGGCCATGTCGCGGCGCTTGGCCCGGGGCATATTTCCCTGGACCGTTCGGTATGGGAGGCAGGCGGGGCTACGGCCGCCAATGCGGTGCAGGATCTGGCCTATCAGGCGATGGAAAACCTGGCCTACGACCAGCTGTCCGCGGACATCAACAGTATCGCGGGGGGAAGGCTGCAAATTGTCTTCCATATCAAGGGCCATAGCGACCCGCCCCGGCCGCAACACGCCGAAATCGCGGTGGCCGACATCCTCAACGGATCGGCATTGCAGAAGCCCATTGCGCTGCCCAGCAACACCCCGATTGACCTCACTTTGGACACCACCCTTAATTTTGACGAACTCTTGAACTCCTATGCGGATGCATGGTCAAAAGCCCTTTCGGGCGGGCACGTCGAATAGGAGCGATTCGATGCAAATGCGGGCGGTTCCTTATCTGGCGGCAGGCGCCGTCTCGCTGTGCATCATCACATTGGCGGCGTGCACCCCCACTATCCGTGTCGAGGTGGCGCCGATCAACATCTATGCCAAGCTGGACGCCGATGTCCGGGTCAGGCTGGACCGGGAAGTCCAGACCGCCATCCAGGATCATCCCGATTTGTTTTAAGACGCCGGCGAAGGGAGCCATGCGATGAACCGCTTTTCCAAATCCGCTTTTTTCCTGACAGCGATGTTGGCATTGGCCGTGCCGGCTTTTGCCGACGCCGCGTCCGACAAGGCGGCGGTGGATACCGCCAAACGGGCCGGCACGGTGGGCGAGCAGGCCGACGGCTATCTGGGCTTTGTCAGCGGCGGCGGTGATGCCGCCTTGACCGCTGCGGTCAACAATATCAATGCCGGCCGGGCGGAGGTTTACGCCCAGACCGCATCCAAGTCCGGCGTCACCCGCGATGCCGCCGGCCAGGCCACCGGCGCGCAACTCATCGAAAAACTGCCCGCGGGACAGTATTACAAGCCGCTTACCGGCGGCTGGACCAAGAAATAGCTATCTCTCCAATCGGATTGTCGCGGAGAGCAATCCTTCCCGTTCCGCGGAAGGGCCCACCAGGATTTCCACCTCTCCCGGCTCGAATACCGGTTTCATCTCCGCACCCGGAAAGCGCAACGCGGGGCCTTTGAGCGTGAAGCGCACGCTTCCGCGCGCGCCCGGCTCCAGCTTGATCTTGGTGAAAGCTTTCAACTCCAGGAGCGGCCGGGTAACGCTCGCCACTTTGTCATGGACAAAGAGAAACACGGTCTCTTCCGCCGCCGCGGCGCCGCCATTCTTGAGTTCGACGCTGACATCGAGATCGCCGTCTTCTGCAAGCGCCGCCGCCGAAACTTTCAGGTTGGAATAGACAAAGCGTCCATAGCTGAGGCCATGCCCGAACGCGAAGAGCGGTGTATTCTCCACGTCCAGATATTTGCTGGTGTAGTGGTCCTTGGCGTTGAAAGGCCGGCCGCCGTTGCGCTCGCCGAAGAAAACCGGAATCTGCCCGACCGCCCGCGGCCAGCTCACCGGGGTGCGGCCTGACGGCGAGCGCGCGCCCGTGAGAAGGTCGGCAAGGGCATGGCCGGCTTCCGATCCCGGAAACCAGGCTGCCAGCAGGCCGGCGGATTTTTCCTTGAGCTCCGGCACCACCAGCGGCCGTCCCGAAAACAGGATGGTGACAATGGGCGTGCTTCCGGCTTCGGCAAACACCGCTCCGCAAAGCTGTTCTTGGGCGCGGGGAAGCGCGGGATAGGCGCGGCTGGCGGCCTCGCCGCTCATGTCCGCCGCTTCCCCGACACAGAGAATGATGAGGTCGGCATCCTCCAGCAACGAGAGAGCTTTGCCGATGCCGCGCGTATCCTCGCTCTTCAGGCTCACGCCGCCGGCATGGCGTATCTCCGTGTCCGGCAGCGCCGCGCGCAGCCCCTCCAGCACCGTGACCTGGCCTTCCATCGGTGCCGCTGCCGCCCAGGCCCCGCGCATCTCCGCCGAGGCGTTTGCCAAGGGCCCGATCAGGGCGATGCGGCGCACAGGCCTGAGCGGCAGCACATTCTTCTCGTTCTTGAGCAGCACCACGCTTTTGGCGGCGGCTTCCCGCGCCAGGGCTCTTCGCTGCGCCAAACTGTATTCGCTTTCGACGCCCGCGCCGCGATAGGGATCGTCAAACAGCCCCAGCCTTTCCTTCAGTGTCAGCACCCGGCGCACGGCCGCGTCGATATCCGCCATGCCGACCAGCCCGCGCTCCAGCGCCACCGGCAGGCCCTGTGCATAGGCGCCGGCCATCATGTCGATATCCACGCCTGCATTCAGGGCCAGTGCCGCCGCTTCGGCCAGGTCCGAAGCCACGCCATGCCGGATCAGTTCGGCGATGGCGTTATAGTCGCTGACGACCACGCCCTCGAAACCCAGTTGCCCGCGGAGATAATCCTTCAGCAGCTTTTTGTGCGCGGTCAGCGGCACGCCGCCTATTTCGGTGAAGGCGGGCATCACGCTGGCGACTTGCGCTTCCACCGCCGCCGCAAAGGCCGGCAGGTGCACTTCGTGCAGGGTGCGCTCGGAGATGTCGGTGCTGGCATATTCCCGCCCCGCCATCACCGCGCCATAGGCGGCGAAATGCTTGGCGCAGGCGGCCAATGTCTTCGCATCTGCGAGATTGCCGCCCTGGAAACCTTTCACCTTGGCATGGGCGATGGCGGTGCCCACATGGGGGTCTTCACCCGGACCTTCCACCATCCGGCCCCAGCGCGGGTCCCGCGCCACATCGCACATGGGCGCAAAGGTCATGGCCACGCCGTCCGCCGCAGCTTCCTCCGCTGCCGCCCGGGCCGTCCTGGTCCATAAATCCGGATCGAAAGCAGCCGTCTCGCCCAAGGGAACCGGAAACAGGGTGCGATGGCCATGGATCACATCCAGACCGATCAAAAGCGGTATTTTCAGGCGAGTTTCCGTTAAGGCCAGGCGTTGCGCCTTGGCCACGGTTTCCGGACCATAAAGGTTCAAAAGATTGCCGATGGCGCCGGAGCGGATGCCTTCTGTGATATCTCCGGCCACAAAGGGACCCGTGACGGCATAAGGCGCCGCCGTCATGGTCAATTGTCCCAATTTTTCGCCAAGGGACATGGCGCCGATCAGGGTCTCGATAGGGGCCATGTCAACGCCTTCCTAAATCCGGCGGCACCATATTTAATCAAGCCCCTCTCCGCCACCCGAGCCCTCCCCGAGCCTTCCATGTATCTGGATCAACCCAAGAAAGGACAGGCGGCTCCCGCTGGAAACGGCGGCAGTGGCAGCGGTAGCGGGTTGGGTCCTCAACTCGCCATGATGGGCCAGGCGCTGATGGCGTCGCCGGTCAAGAGCCAGCTTTTTCTTTTGGGGGGCGCCATCTTTGTGGTGATCGCAGCCACGGCTTACGGCCAGGTCCGGCTCAACCGCTGGAACCAGCCTTTCTATGACGCGCTGGCCCATCGCGATGGCCGGGAATTCATGGTCCAGCTCGGCGTCTTCGGCATCATCACCTTTGCGCTCCTGGTCTTGAATGTGTTGCAGCGCTGGCTGGCGGAGATGTTCAAGCTCAAATTGCGCCAGGGGCTGGTGCGCGACCTGGTGGGCGAATGGCTGAAGCCCGGCCATGCCGCGCGCCTCGCCAAGGAAGGCGCGATCGGCGTCAATCCCGACCAGCGCATGCATGAGGACGCACGGCATTTGAGCGAGCTTTCCGGCGATCTGGGGGTCCAGCTGCTGCAAGCCTCCATCCTCCTGGTCAGCTTTGTGGAAGTGCTATGGGCGCTCTCCAGCGGCTTTGTCTTTCATGTGGGCGGCAGGGCGTTCACCATCCCCGGCTATATGGTCTGGGCGGCGGTGCTTTACGCGCTGGCCGGCTCGCTTCTTTCCTATTGGGTGGGCGGTGGCCTGATCCTGCGCAATGCGGTGCGTTACCAGCGTGAATCCGAATTGCGCTATGTCCTGATGCAGGTCAATCAGCAGATGCCGGCGATCGCCACGGCCGGAACGGAAACGGAGGCCGAGCAGCGCATCGACCGCAACTTCGCGCAAGTGCTGCGCGCCATGCGCCGGCTGGTGACGGGCCTGACCGAACTCACCTGGGTCACCGCCGGCTATGGCTGGCTCGCCCTGGTGGTTCCCATCCTGGTGGCGGCGCCGGTCTATTTTGCCGGCGATATCAGTTTCGGGGGAATGATGATGGCGGTGGGCGCCTTCAACCAGGTGCAGACCTCGCTGCGCTGGTTTGTCGACAATTTCCCCACCATTGCCGATTGGCGCGCCACGCTTTTGCGTGTGGCGGGCTTCCGCCGCGCCCTTATCACCCAGATCTCCGCCGGCCCATGACCCCATCCTCGTTGCTGAAGCTCTCCGACGACCGGCTGCTGGATCAGGTCCAGCGCCAGACCTTCCGTTTTTTCTGGGAAGGCGCGGAAAGAGCGAGCGGATTGGCGCGCGACCGTTCCACCGTCAGCGCCGCCCCCGCCGATGACCTGGTGGCGGTGGGTGGCTCAGGCTTCGGCGTGATGGCGTTCCTTGTCGCGGTGGAGCGCGGCTGGATCAGCCGCAAAGCGGCCGTCGCGCGGCTTTCCCGCATGCTCGATTGTCTTTCCCGCGCCACCTGTTATCACGGCGCCTTTCCGCATTTCCTGCATGGCAGGAGCGGGCAAACCATTCCTTTCGGCCGCAAGGATGACGGCGGCGACCTGGTGGAAACCGCGCTTCTGATGATGGGCCTCTTGACCGCGCGGCAATATTTCGACCGCGCCGGAGAGGCGTCGTTACGCGGCCGCATCACCCAATTGTGGGAAGAGGTGGAATGGAACTGGTATGCGCCGGAGCGCGATGTGCTGACCTGGCATTGGAGTCCCAATAACGGCTTTGCCCTCCGTCATCATATCCGGGGCTGGAACGAAACACTGATCACCTATGTGCTGGCCGCCGGCGCGCCGTGTCATGCCATCGACCCGCGGACATATGAAAAAGGCTTTTGCAGCGGGCCCGATTACCGCAACGGCAAGGCCTATTATGGCGTGCGCCTGCCGCTGGGGCCGGGGCTGAGCGGACCGCTTTTCTTCGCCCATTATTCCTTTTGCGGGCTCGATCCCCGCGGACTCAAGGATGCCCATGCCGATTACTGGGAGCAGAACCTGGCCCAGGTTAACATCCATATTGCGCACGCCGCCGCCAATCCGGGAGGCTTCAAGGGTTACGGGCAGGACTGTTGGGGCATCACCGCCAGCGACGATCCGGACGGCTATGACGCCCATGCGCCGGGCCATGACAACGGCACCATCTCCCCCACCGCGGCGCTTTCCAGCTTCCCTTATGCGCCGGAAGCGGCGATGCGGGCGCTGCGCCATTTCCTCCAGAAGAAGAGGCTTTGGGGCCGTTACGGCTTCGTCGATGCCTTCAATGAATCACGCGGCTGGTACGCCGGGACTTTTCTCGCCATCGACCAGGGACCGATTGTGGTGATGATCGAGAATTACCGGACCGGCCTTCTTTGGGACCTGTTCATGGCGGTGCCGGAGGTCAAGCTGGGACTGAAGACGCTGGGCTTTACCAGTCCGCATCTATGAATCTGGAAGCCTGGATCACGCGGCAACGCTCTCATGCCGCGGCGATGATGCGGCAAAGCATCTCGCCGTCCATCGTCAAGACCCGGCCGCGTTTCTTCCAGACCATCGTGCCCAAGCCGGGTTCGGTGGTGGCCTCGCCGGTGCCGGCGGCTTATGACCCCGAACCCGATTATTTCTTTCACTGGTATCGCGACAGCGCGGTGGTGATGGATGCGCTCAGGCTGGTGAAGGATGAAATCCCCGGCGCCGATGCGCTGTTCGACGATTTTGTCCGCTTCAGCCTGGACTTGGCCGGGCTGGATGGCCGCGCTGTTCCTTCCCCGCAGGCCGAGCCGGATTTCACGCAGTTCCTGCGCAAGAATCTGGACATCGCCCATGGCGAGGCCATCGGCGCGGAAACCCGCGTCAATCCCGACGGCACCCTGGACATCACCGACTGGCCCCGGCCGCAGCATGACGGTCCGGCGATGCGCGCGCTGGTGGTGATGCGCTGGGGCGTGCCGGGCGAGAGCGCAGCGAATTTGCTGCGCGCCGATCTTCGTTTCGTGCTCCATCGCGCCCGGCTTGCCTGCTTCGGGATTTGGGAGGAAGAGAACGGCCTGCATTATTACGTCCTCAAAATCTCGGCGGCGGCCCTGGAAGAAGGCGCGGCCTGGCTTGTGGCACGGGGCGAGAATGATTTCGCCGCGCGCTGCCGGGCGGAAGCGGAAGCCATCGCGGCAGAACTGGCCGGCTGGTGGCTGCCGGATGAGGGGTTTATCCGCGCGCATATTCTGGAACCGCGGCGGGGCGGCAAGGAACTGGACATCTCCGTGATCCTGGCCGCCAACCATGCGGGGGCGGCGTCGGATGAGCAGCTGCGCGCCACGATGGCACGGCTGGAAGAACTGTTCGATGGGCTCTATCCCATCAATTGGGAGCGGAGCGCGCCGGCGATCGGGCGGTATCCCGGTGACCGTTATTATGGCGGCGGCGCCTGGTATGCGGCGACCCTGGCGGCGGCCGAATTCTGGTACCGGGCCGGCGAACGGGCGCGCGGCGATGCCTATATGGAGACGGTGCGCGCCTTCACGCCGGAAAGCGGCGACATGTCGGAGCAGTTCGACCGCATAACCGGCGCGCAGACTTCGGCGCGGCACCTCGCCTGGAGTTATGCGGCCTTCATCACGGCTGAGGCTGAACGGCGTCGTGCGTCCGGTGGATGAAAGCGAACAGATCAACCGAAGCTATTGTGAGGTGGAATTATGTATAGTGTCCCTGGAATTCGGACGATCTCAGCCGCATGACGGGAACGAGCCGCAGCAATTCTGTCTCTACCTCGGCTTCCTATGATTCGGCTCCAACCGCGCCGAACTACCGAGACTGGAGCCTGGGCCTGAGCGGGACGACCAACAGCAAGGATTTGACGCTGGGTTTTGATTACACATCTGGCGCCAAGCTTAGCACCCGCACCATCTCGAATTCCGCCTATGCCTATTCCCCGTCGGGATCGGCCAGCAATGCCTATAACGGC
>CAZEFQ010000169.1:0-6270 GCA_964511505.1 uncultured Rhizobium sp. | reverse complement strand
AACCACCCTGATTGCCGCTGCCCGCGCAAGGGGCTGGCAAACCGCCACCATCGGCAAGACCGGGCCCACCCGCATCCAGGATTCAACTGCCGATCCGGAGCAGACTCTGGTGCTGGACGATGCAACCGGGACGGAGTCCGGCCTTCCCCTGCCCGCCTGGTTCAAGGAAGCTATGAAGGCGGCACACATGGAAGACGCCGCGCCCAAATCGGCAGTGCCCAATATCGAGCAGGAGGTCTGGCTCACCAAGGCCGCGACCAGGATCGTTCTCCCGCGCTTTAAGGAAGGCGGGAAGCCGTTCATCTTGTTTTTCTGGTCGCGCGATCCCGACATGAGCCAGCACAACACAAGGGACAGCCTCGGCGAACTGCGGCCGGGGATCAATGGACCCAGCGGAGAAGCGGGACGGCGCGATGCCGACACCATTCTGGGCGCGCTGCAAGATACGCTGAAGACATTGGGGCTGGACCAGACCACCGACATCTTCGTTACCGCCGATCACGGTTTCGCCACCGTCAGCCATGACGATAATGGCCGCGACATCCCCGCCGGCATGATGACCGCCGACCTGGCCAAGATGCTGAACTTGCCCCAGCCCAAGCCCGGCTATTTCGGCGCCGATGCGGACAAGCCGGACGTGGTGGTGGCGGGCAATGGCGGCGCCGATCTGATCTATCTGCCGAACGAAAACGCGCAGTCGCTGGCCGCGAATATCGTGCCCTTCCTGGAGGCGCAGAGCTATGTCAGCGGAATTTTCGTCAACGACAGGCTGGGGAAGTTTCCCGGGGCGCTGGCGATGAGCGATTTGAACCTCATGGGTTCGGCGCGCACGCCGCAACCCGCCATCTATGTCAATTTCCGCAGCTTCTCCTCCTGCGGCGACAACCTGCTTTGCGGCGTCGAAGTCGGCGACACGGCGCTGCAAACCGGACAGGGCAATCACGGCAGCCTGGGCCGTGCCGAGACCCGCAACTTCATGGCGGCGATGGGCCCCGATTTCAAAAAGGGATATGCCGATCCCGCGCCCATATCCAACGCCGACATCGCGCCGACCCTGGCGCAGATCATGGGCATCGACCTGCCCGGCCGGGGCGCGCTGAAGGGCCGGGTGATCAGCGAGGCGCTGGCCGGCGGCAAACCGGTCAGCGTCAGCCGCAAGGTGGTCGCCTCCGATCCCGGCCCGGGCGGCATGCGCACCTATCTGGACGAGCAGTCGGTGGGCCAGGCACGCTATTTCGACGCAGCCGGCTTTGAAGGCCGGACCTTCGGGCTCGTCACTCATTAGACAGGCGGACGATTAAAAAACAAACCCAACCCGGCGAATCCGGCTATCACCCTTGCCATGCGGATCGTGGAGTCCAATGAGGCGCTGGCCGCGCTGATCGCCGAGCTTTCCGAAGCGCCTTGCCTGGCGCTGGACACCGAATTCCTGCGCGACCAGACCTATTACCCCAAGCTCTGCCTGATCCAGGTGGCGGCGCCATCACGGGACGGAGGAGAAGTGGCCGCCATCATCGATCCGCTGGCGCCCGGCCTCGACCTTCAGCCTTTTTACGAACTGCTCAAGCGGCCGGACATGGTGAAAGTGCTGCACGCCGCCCGCCAGGACATCGAAATCTTTTATCTGCAAGGCGGGGTGATTCCCGATCCCCTGTTCGACACCCAAATCGCCGCCATGGTGTGCGGCTTCGGCGATGCCGCCTCTTATGAAACCCTGGCGCGCAAGATCGCCCATGTGGAAATCGACAAATCCGCCCGCTTCACCGATTGGAGCCACCGGCCGCTTTCGAAACGGCAGCTGGAATATGCCCTGGCCGATGTCACCCACCTGCGGGTGATCTATGAATGGATGAAGGCAAAGCTGGCCAGAACCGGGCGGGAAAGCTGGGTGGCCGAGGAAGTGGCGGCACTGCAGGATCCCAATCTCTACCGTCTCGATCCCGAGATGGCATGGAAACGGCTCAGACCCCGCACCAATAGCCGGCGCTTTCTGACGGCCTTGGCGGCGCTGGCGGCCTGGCGGGAGCGGGAGGCCCAGGCGCGCGACATTCCCCGCGGCCGGGTGCTGAAAGACGAAGCCCTCACCGAAATCGCCGCCCATCCTCCCGACAACCCGGAGGCGCTGGAAAAGGTCCGGGCAGTGCCCAAAGGCTTTGCCGCCTCAAAGCTGGGCAAGGGATTGATGGAGGCGTTGGCCGCCGCCGCCCTTGCACCTCCTCCGGAAGGCGCCGGCGGACCGCCCCCTGCCCGCCGCCGGCGGGAGCCCTCGCCGGCTGCGGTTGACCTGCTCAAAACCTTGCTGCGCCTGAAGGCGGAAGCCGCGGGGGTGGCGCCGCGCCTGATCGCCAATGCCGAAGATATCGAGAAGCTGGCCGCCCATGAGGATGAGGGGGTGGCGGCGCTCTCCGGCTGGCGCGCGGAGGTTTTCGGAAATGATGCTAGACTGCTCCGGCAAGGAGACTTGGCCATCGCACTGGAAAATGGCGAGGCCGTGGTCGTAGAGCTTGAGGAGGAAAGACGATGAGGAAATTTCTGATCGCTTTATCGCTTGCGGCCTTTCCGGGAAGCGTGCTGGCGCAAGGCCAGGCACCCGCGCCTGCTCCGGCGCCCATGACCGGCTTCACCAACCAGAAGCCCGAATTCACCGACATCCATATGGAACGGGTGGTGGACCGGCCCGCCGCCGCGGTCTGGGCGAAAGTGGGCGGCTATTGCCAGATTGCCGACTGGTTCAACACGCCGTGCAAATACACCACCGGCAATGGCGAGATCGGCACCAACCGGGCGCTGGGCGCGGCCGGCAATACCAACGAGCTGATGGTGGCAAAGACGCCGCTCTCCTATGCCTATTCCCAGCCGCTTTCGCCGATCTATTACCATGGCAATCTGTCGGTCGAAGTGGTGGACGCCACCCACTCCAAGATCGTTTATGACCTGCTTTACGACACCGCGGGCATGGCGCCGGACGCCAAGGCGGCCGACATTGCCCGGCGGAAGACGCGGTTTGAGCAGGGTATCGACAAGATGGTCGAACTGGCGCACCAATAAATATTGAAGCGACAGAATGCGACGATCTGTCGGGGCGTTATTGCTCATCATCGGCTTAACGCCGTGGCTAGCGGCGGTTCTGCTCTGGTCGCAGCACATGTACACCGTTGGCCTTTCAATTGATGCCCGAGGAAAATTCGCCTTGTGGGTGCTGGCGCTCCTCGATGTGGCGTGCCTCTGCTTCGGCCTGCGCTTTTTGACTGCCACGAAGAACTGATTTTGGCAGCGGCACTCGCTGCCTGGATGGCCGGGTCAGGCCCGGCCATGAAAAAACCGCTAGGCGGGAGGAATTTTGCGACCTGAGCAGGAGCGAGGAGCGATGTGGACGAAAGAAGCCCATGAGCGACGAGCGACGAACTCAGGGCGCAAAAGAACCGCGCCTAGGCTTCGTCGAGATTGACGGAGCCGGTGAGCAGGTCTTCCGGCTCTTCGCCGGTGTAAGGGTCTTCGTCGGGAGTCAGCGCGTCGGTGGGATTAGGCACTTCAAAGCCGGCCGGCGGAATGGCTTCCAGGAAGCCCGCCGCCTTGAGTTCGTCCAGGCCCGGCAGGTGGCTGACGCTTTCCAGCCCGAACTGGACCAGGAAGGCCTCGGTGGTGCCGTAGGTGACCGGGCGGCCCGGGGTGCGCTTCCTGCCCCTGATCTTGACCCAGCCCACTTCCATCAGGGTGTCGACCGTGCCCTTGGACATGGCGACGCCCCTGATCTCTTCGATCTCGGCGCGGGTCACCGGCTGGTGATAGGCGATGATGGCCAGAGTCTCGATGGCGGCGCGGGAAAGACGCTTCTGCTCGGGCTTTTCCTTGCGGAGCAGGAAGGCCAGATCGCTTGCCGTACGGAACTGGTATTTTCCAGCAATACAACAAAGGCTTACGCCACGATTCTCATAGAGAAGTTTAAGCGCTTCCAGCAATCCGGGCACATCGGCGCCTTCCGGCAGCGATGTTGACAATGCCTTTTGATCCAACGGTTCGGAGGCGGCGAACAACAGAGCCTCGACCATGCGCAAATGTTCGGGGTTGGCCTTGGTCAGGGGAGTCTCCGGCTCGGCATCCATCTTGTCTTCTATCTCGGCAATCATCTTGGCCACGCTGCTCATCTCACACGCTCCGGGGTGCGGCCCGGTCCCTGACATAGATTTCCTCAAACGGCGCCATCTGCTGCAACTCGACCTTGCCGTCCCGCGCCAATTCCAGGCAGGCGAGCAGGGTTGAGGCGAGAGCTGAGCGCCGCCGCCCGCCCCCCTGCCATTCCAGGGGCAACAGCCGATGGAGCGCGCTCCAGTCGGAAATGCGGCCCAGCATCCGCTCCAGCCTTTCCCGCGCTTCCTCGATCTGGAGCACAGGCGCCATCTGTGGCTTGTAGCTCTTGCCACCCAGCCTGCGGGCCCGGTCGGTGGCATAGGCCGTCAGCAGGTCGTAAAGCGTATCCTTGTAGGTCCGGAGCTTCACCACATTGACCGGCTCGGGATCGCCCCGGCCGAAAACATCCCGGTCCAGCCGCTCGCGTCCCATCAGGCGGGTGGCGGCGGCGCGCATGGCGTCCAGCCGCTGCAGCCGCCAGCGCAGCCGGGCCGCCATCTCGTCGGCGGTGGGCTCGCCGTCGGGGCCCTTTTCCTGCGGCAACACCAGGCGGGATTTGAGGAAGGCCAGCCAGGCCGCCATCACCAGATAATCGGCGGCCAGTTCCAGGTTGATGCGCTTGGCCTCTTCGATGAACTCCAGATACTGGTCGGCCAGCTTCAACACCGAAATCTTGGCAATATCGACCTTCTGGTTGCGGGCAAGGGTAAGGAGGAGATCAAGCGGCCCTTCGAACCCGTCCACCGTCACCACCAGCGAATCTTCCGAGGCAACGATCTCGAAATCTTCAAAGGTCTCGGCCTCCGGGCTCATGCGCTTGTTTCCAGCAATTTCTCCAGCCTTGCTTCCGCGCCGGCGGGATCGAAGCCGGGATCGGGCGCGCTCAGATGCGCCAGGGCTGCATGGGCACGCTTCAAGCTCTGGCCTTCCAGTTCCTTCACCTCGCCCGCCACGTTCCTCATCTCATCCATATCGCCATTGCAGTGAAGCACCAGATCGCAACCCGCCAACAAGGCCAGCTTCGCCCGCAAGGACAGGGGTCCGTCCAGCGCCTTCATCGACAGGTCGTCGGACATCAAAAGTCCGTCAAATCCTATCTCACCGCGTATCACATCCCGAATGACTTTCGGGCTTGTGGTGGCAGGCCGCTGTGGATCAATCGAATCATAGACCACATGCGCGGTCATCGCGATGGGACAGGTGTCAAGGCTGCGGAAGGTGACGAAATCGCTGGCCGAAAGTTCCGCCCGCTTCGCCGTCACCCGCGGCAGGGCCAAATGGCTGTCCGCCCCTGCCCTGCCATGGCCGGGAATATGTTTCATCACCGGCAGCACGCCGCCTTCCATCAGGCCCTGAATCTGGGTCCGGCCCAGATCGATCACCGTGGCGGGATCACTGGAAAATGCCCGGTCGCCGATCACGGCGTCGGCGCCGGGGACCGGCACGTCCAGCACAGGAAGGCAATCCACATTGATGCCCAGGCTCACCAGGTCATGGGCAATCAGGCGTGCGTTGAGATAGGCGGCTTCCCGCGCCCGCTCCGCATTCCCGCCATAAAGAGCGCCAAAGCGGGCGGCAGGAGGCCGCAGATGCCAATGCGGCGGCTTCAGCCGGGCCACGCGCCCGCCTTCCTGGTCGATCAGGATGGGCGCTGCTGCATCCGACACCGTCCCGCGCAATTCGTCGATGAGTTTTTTGACCTGGGCAGGATGGTCGATATTGCGGGCGAAAAGAATAAACCCCCAGGGCGCCACGTCCCGGAAAAAACCCTGCTCGCCGGGAGAAAGCGAGGTGCCGGCGCAGCCAAAAATCGCGTTGCTGCGCATGGGAATCTAGCGGCCCAGGAAGCAGGCCGCTCCATCCGCTTTCAACCGGTCGCACATGGCGTTGGCCACGTCCTTGCTGGCAAAGCCGGTGATGCGCAGGCGATACCACACGCCTTTTTCTCCAAGGTCGGCCTGCTCAACATCGGTTGCGGCGTCGGCCAGAAGCGCGGCATGCCGGCCTTTATAGGTCTTCCAGGCCGCATCAGCTTCCGCCTGGCTTTTATAAGCGCCGATCTGCAGCACATAGGCGCCGTTTGCGGCAGCAGAGGTGGCGGCCGGCGCCTTGGACGGAACCGGCGCGGCAGCCGCAACTTTT
>CAZEFQ010000168.1:0-94806 GCA_964511505.1 uncultured Rhizobium sp. | reverse complement strand
CTTCAAAACTTCCCAGCCGTCCATCCCCGTCATCAGGATGTCCAGGATGATGGCCGAAGGCCTGTTCTCGCGGGCGATGGCGAGCCCGTCGGACGGGTCGTTGGCCACGGTGACGCCATAGCCTTCCTTGACCAGCATACGCTGGACCAGAAGGGCATCGGCGGGATCATCCTCGATGACCAGGATGTGACTGCCCTGCGGCGGGGGCATCGCCGTCTGGGCGCCGGCACGGTCGGCATCGCCGCGCGCCTGGGCATGTTCGGCCGGCAGGACGATGGTGAAACAGGAACCTTTGCCGGGTTCGCTGGCGACGGTGATCTCGCCGTGCAGCAGGCGGCAAAGTTTCTGGCTGAGCGGCAGGCCCAGGCCGGTGCCGCCATATTTGCTCGATGTCGCGTCTTCGGCCTCGGTGAAATTCTGAAAAAGATTGGGCAGCATCTCGGGGCGGATTCCCGGTCCCGTATCCTGCACCGAGATGGCGAGAATGCCGTCGGCGATGCGGACGCTGAGAGTCACCTCTCCCTCATGGGTGAACTGCGCCGCGTTGTTGATGAGATTGAGGGTCGCCTGATGCAGCTTGGCGTGGTCGGTATTGACGATCGCGGAACGCTGGCTGCACTCCACCGAGATGCGGTTCCCGTTGGCGGCGAGCTCCTCCCGGCTGTCCGCCAGCAGCTGGTCGATGAAGGACCCCAGGTAGAACTTCTCCGGAAAGACTTCCATCTTTCCCGCTTCCAGCTTGGAGAGGTCGAGCACGCTGGAGACCAGCCGCAAAAGATGCTTGCCGGCGTTGTGGATGCGCTTCATGTCGGAAATCTGCTCGTGATGGCCGGCCGCCTCCGCGTCTTCGATCAGAAGCTCGCTATAGCCGATCACCGCGTTGAGGGGTGTGCGCAGCTCGTGGCTCATCTTGGCGAGGAATTCGGATTTGGCCTGGTTCGCCCGCTCGGCCTCCATCTTGGCGTCCTGCAGCCGGCGTGCGGTCTGGAGATGGCGCCGGACCTCGCCTTCCAGCTGGGACTGGGAGGCCACGACATTGGCGTAATAAAGCGCCATGATCGAGACATAGACCGCCGCCGCCAGCGTCGAGATGATGCCGATCCCGGAGAGGCGGGAAAGCGGGATGTGTTGCGGGAAATGCAGCTCCTGCCGGTAAACCGCGTAGAAGATGAAAAGATTGACGGCGAGCAGCGTCGCCACGATCAGCCGGGCGCGGGTGCCCGACCCCAGATAGAAGAAGGCAAGCAGCGGCACGGTGAGAAGCCAGGGCAGGAAAGGCGAACTCACGCCGCCATAATGGAAGCAGCCCCACAGGATCGCGAAGATCAGGTTCTGCACCGAAAGCACCGCCAGCGCGGTGTACCAGCCGGTCCACTTCAACAGGAAAGGAAGGGTGGCAAAGAGGCTGATGGAGCCCGCCAGGATGGCAAGCGAAAAATCCGGCGTGGGGTCCAGCAGATAGAGGTAAATGGTGATGGTATGGCCCAGGAACGGTCCGATCAGGTGGCTGACCAGGAACATTCGGGCCCGCTGCTCCAACTCGTTGTTGCGGCGGATCGAGGGCGGAATGAACCAGTCGAGAATCGGGTAGATCACCGCCGGGGAAAAGATATGCCATTGCGCCGCGGGTTGCTTCATGCGGCATTCTCCCCGGTGCCGTATTCGTCCTCAATGGGTGTGGCGAGCCGTTCGCGGGGGAAGATCAACCGCACCGTCGTGCCCCTGCCCACCTCGCTTTGAAGCTCGATACGGCCGCCATGGATCTCGATCATGGCCTTGACCAGGGCGAGGCCCAGGCCGGTGCCTTCATGGCGGCGGTTAAGCGCGCTTTCGACCTGGACGAAAGGCTCCAGCACGCGCTCAAGGTCTTCCGGCGGGATGCCAACCCCGGTGTCCTTGACGCTGACCACGATGCCGGCGTCTTCATCCGTGACCCTCACCGCGATACGCCCGCCCGACGGCGTCGCCTTGACCGAATTGGTGATCAGGTTGAGCAGCATGCGCTTCAGCTTGCGCTCGTCGCACCAGAGCCGGGAAAGACGGGGCGGCACTTCCAGATCGAGTTCCAGGCCGGCATCGCGGATGCGCGGCCCCAAAAGCCGGTCGATGGAGGTGAGAATTTCGCCGATATCGGCATCGGATTCCTGCAGCATCAGCTTGCCGCTTTCCGCCCTGGCGAAATCCAATATGTCGTTGATGACCTCGAGCAGGTGCCGGCCGCTGGCATAGATGTCCTCGACATAGGCGCGCTGCTGCGACTGGTCGAGGGGCGGGCGCGAGGCATGGATGATGAGTTCGGAAAAGCCGATGATCGCATTCAGGGGCGTACGCAGCTCATGGCTGATCTTGGCGAGAAATTCGATCTCGGCGCTTTTCGCCTCTTCCGCGCGCTTGGCTGCGGTTTTGGCGAAGGCATCGTTCTCGCGCTGGTTCAGGAAATCGCCGACGACGTTCACCGCCGCGTCCACGCCCTTACGTTTGTCGATGAAGGGCGTGGCGGGCCGGCCGGGGTCGAGGCGCCGGTGATCCGGGCGCCGCGCCATGGGCAGGATGGGAAGATGGGGTCTCGCCTCGGCGATCTGCGGCAAATGGCCCGTGACCGGGGCCGCCTCGATATCCCAGAGCAGAATGTCGGGTTCGAATTTTTCCAGCAGCTCCCGGATATTGTCGGGCGCGCAGTGCATCGCCACATAGCCCTGGGCGCGCAGCTTGGCGGCCAGGCCGTCCGCGAAATCCCCGTCGCTGTCGATGATGACCGCCTGGACCCCGGTTGGATTAAACCGCATGGCTGAAAACCTCGCCATGGGAGATGACGGGAACCGGCGCGGCCCCGGCGCTTTCGCTGTCTTCGATATAGGCGGGCAGGTCGATGGTGAAGCGCGACCCCCGGCCAGGCGCGCTTTCGACCGAGATGGTGCCGCCCATCAGCCGGCAAAGGGACTGGCTCAAGGCGAGCCCCAGCCCGGTGCCGCCATACTTGCTGGCGGTCGAGGCTTCCGCCTGGTTGAAGTTCTGGAAGAGCTTCTGGACATTCTCCGGCGAGATGCCGATGCCGGTGTCTTCCACGCTGATGCGGATCCAGTCGCCGGTGGGGCGTTTGTGGCGGGAGACACGCAGCGTGATCTTGCCGCCCTTGGTGAATTTACCGGCATTGCTCAAGAGATTGAGCACGCTCTGGCGCAGCTTGGTCGCATCCGAGATCATGATGCCCAGGTCCGCCGAGCGGTCGATCGCGAATTCGTTGTTGTTGGCGACGACCAGATTCCGGCTGGTGTCGATGACGTCCTGGGTGAAGGTGGCCAGGTCGAAGGGCTCGATGGTGAGTTCGGTCTTGTTCGCCTCGATCTTGGAAAGGTCGAGGACCGAGGTCACGAGGGAAAGAAGGTGTTTGCCGGCGGAGTTGATGCGGCGGAGATCGCCGATCCTGCTCTTGTCCTGGTTCTGCTCGGCATCCTCCAGCAGGATCTCGCTATAGCCGATGATGGCGTTGAGCGGGGTGCGGAACTGGTGGCTCATCTTGGCGAGAAACACGGACTTGCCCTGGTTGGCGCGTTCCGCCTCCTCCATGGCGCGCAGCATGCGGGACGTGGTGGCGCGGTGACGTTCCGCCTCGCGCACCAGGAAAGACTGCGAGGTCACGACATTGGCGTAATAGACGGCCATCATCGAGACATAGATGGTGGCCGAGCCCACCGAGACGATGCCGACGCCGGACAAATCCGCCAGCGGAATATGCTGGGGAAATTTTCCGGTCACGGCATAGGCGCAATAGAAGCCGAGAATATTGATCCCGAATACGGTCAGGACCAGCTTGGGGCGTTCGCCAAGATAGAAAAAGCCCAGAAGAACCGCGGTGAGCAGCCAGGGCAGGAAGGGTGAGCTTACGCCGCCGTAATGATAGGACCCGTACAGCGTGACAAAGGTAAGGTCGACAACCGACAGGAGAGCGACCAATTGAAGCTTATGCGTGTATTTCAACGCGAAAGGCAGCGTCCAGAAAGCGCTGATGCAGGTCACGATCAGCCAGAAATGCAATCCATGGCTTTTGTCGGCGAAATAGAGATAGACGCTGATCGAATGGCCCATGGCGGGGCCGAAAATATGGCTGAAGGCGAAAATGCGCCCGCGGCCGAGCGTGGCCTCATCGACCCGCACTTGCGGAGGAACGAACCAGTCGATCATCCGCAGGATGTTCTTCGCCAGCATTGCTGTACCCGTCTTGGCGGCGGACGCTAGCGCGCGACCCCGTAAGGAATCGTAAAAGTTGTTCTTCTGCGGGGCGCCGCAACGGTATCAACACAAAGCGCGGTGTAATTGTTTGTTAACCAAGCCGCTGCTAGCGTCGCCGCCCGAATCTCCTAGGGGCACGGGAACTCCATGCGGCATGTCGATAAAAGCCTGACTCTGATTGGCATGTTGCTGTTGGGAACCTGCGGCCCGGCGCTGGCTTCCGGCTTCATGGTGCGCGAAAACAGTGCCGAATCCGTCGCCACCGTCTTTGCCGGCAATGCCTCGCGGGCCGACGATCTCTCCACCGTCTTCAACAATCCGGCGGGCATGGGCAAATTTTCCGGCACCCAGATCGAAGTCGGGACTGCGGCCGTGGTGCCCGACATGCATTTCACGGGCAACGCCACCATCCTGACTTTCCCCGTTCCCGGCGACAACAGCCGCGAGTTGGGGCAGGACGCGCTGATCCCGCATTTCTACGGTGTGACCGATCTGGATGAGCGCACCAAACTCGGCTTCGCGATAACGGTGCCGTTCGGCAACACGGTTGACAATGGGCCGGCCTGGTCCGGCCGCTATGTGTCCATCAAGGTGTCGGCGCTGGCGGTGGACTTCAATCCCAATATTTCCTACCAGCTCGCCGACAATTTTTGGATCGGCGCCGGCATTTCGGCGCAATATCTGAAGCTTCTATTGTCCAGCGCCATCGCGCAATTCGCCATCCTGGCGCCGACCGCGCCCGACGGCCAATTCATCCTCAACACCAACAGCTGGGGCATTGGCTATAATTTCGGCTTTCTCTACGAGCCGATGGAGGGCACAAGGCTTGGCCTCACCTATCGCTCCAAGGTCGACCAGAGCCTGGACGGCGTGCTGAAATTCACGCCCCAGACCAGCCCCCTGCTCGGCCTGAAAACCGCGGCGGACAAGTCTCCCGTCGATCTTCCCGCCTCCATCACCGGCAGCATCACCCAGCAGGTGGACGACAATTTGAGCCTGTCCTCGGATGTGCAATTCACCACCTGGCATGTCTTCAACCAGGTCTCGGCCATAGCGCCGCCCAATCCCACCTTCACCTTCGTCGAAAAATACCGTGACAGCTGGATGATTTCGGTGGGCGGCGTCTACAAGATGGACGATACATGGAGCCTGCGCGGCGGCCTGGGCTATGACGAATCCCCGGTGGTCGATGCTTATCGCGACACCGGCGTGCCCGACCAAAACCGCTATATGCTGGGCATCGGCCCCAGCTTCCGGCTCAGCGACACCTCCACCCTGGATGCCGCTTACGCCTATTATTTCGGCGGCAAGGCGACCATGAACAAAAGCGTCAATGCGGTGGACCCGATCACCGGCGTCACCCTGCATGGCGATTATCACAACGCCCTGCATTATCTGGCGCTGACCTATCGCCTGGCGCTCTGACCGGCAAATCCGGGCCTAATCCAGTTCGGGGACCGAGCCGCCGGCCGGCAACCCGTTCACGGGCGGTTTACCAATGAAGCGCAAACTCCCGGCTTCACGGAGCCAATAGGACCTGCCCATGGCCGACCACGCAGAGCGCCGCCTGATTATCCGGGTGCATCACATCTGGCAGAAAGCCGCCGGAAATTCCTATCCGAGACGGTCACAGATCGATCCCGCGGTGTTCGGCGCCGACTGGGCCTATTGTTTCATGATCGACCTGGACGATATGCCCGCCCGCTCCCGTTTTTCGCATCTGGGCCATGCCCTGCGCGATCTCACCTGGCCCACCTTCGAGCGCCAGTCCATCAGCGAATGCCTGGAAGGCTCCCTGCTGGAACTGGCGACACGGCAGATTCCGCAGCTTCTGGAACGAAAGCGCGTCCAGAGCTTTTCCGGCTCCGCTTTTCACCAGGACACCGACATCCTCTACCGCACCATCCTTTTGCCGCTTTCGGAAAACGGCAAAGAGATCGATGGGGTGCTGGGCGCGATCGGCTACCGCGAGGTCGCCGCGGAATATGACCTCCATGCCGCGCGGCAAGCCCAGGGCCGCGAGGCCGAAGCCGCCAACTGAATCTTCGCAAAGCAAAAGGCCGCGGCGGATACCGCCGCGGCCTTTGCGCACTTTATGCCTTACGGCTTCAGCCGCCGCCGCCGGCCGCGTTCGCCTGCTTGTTGCTCATGCGGGCTTCATACGCCTTGGCGTCGCCGATGGCGAACTGGTTGGTGGTTTCGATCAGCTTGCCGTCCTGGAACGCCAGCAGGAGCACCTTCTCGGCGGCATGGATCTGACGGCCATACTCGTCCTTCATGACGCCAATCACCTTGTGCGCCTTCACGTCGATGATGCTGCCGTCGCCGGTAAAGGCCGTCTTGCCGTCATTGGTCATGGAGATCCAGGACGAGCCACCGCTTTCCGAACCCGGCGTGACCTTGACGGTCTTCATCGGATTATAGACCGGATTGCGGCCGTCGCCGGGATTGTCCCAGACCTGCCAGGCGTCATTGGCGGAGTCGGTCACCCAGATCTCGCTTTCATCGGGGGTCAGGCCGATCCCGTGGCTGGGGAGGCCATGGCCGAAAAAGCGATGATTCGGGTCGGCCCACTTCGCCTTCCACATTTCACCGGGCAGTTCGACGCGCTTGATCATCTTGCAGGTCTTGGTGTCGCCGATCTCGAAACCGTCGAGATTGTTGACGTTCACGTAGATCAGGCTGCCGTCATGGTTCATGGTCAGAGGACGCGGCGCATCCGAGAAGTGAATATAGCAATTCACTTTCTTGTTGGGGATGTCCACGATCGCGACATTCGACATCGGAGGCGGGGAAAGCGCGGCAAAGGCGCCCATCTTGCCGTCGGCGGTGATCGTCAGATTGTGCGAATTCGGCGCTTCGGGCGTGTCGATCTTCCCAAGAATTTTGCCCGTCGCCGCATCAAGGTGATACCACCAGTGGTTATAAGCGGACGCGACCATCAGGGTCTTGCCGTTGTCGTCCGGCATCGTGTAGGGCCGCTCGCAGCATCCGGTGCCCGCCGCGCCGCGGCGCGTGACCGCGACATTGGCGTTGGCGCCCTCGCCCTTGAAATCATAGGCCAGCTTGTCGGTCTTGAGGTCGAAGGCCAGCATGTCGCCGCCATCGGTGGTGACATAGATCATGTTCGCCGGAACGGAAGCGGCCATGCCCGAAATCTTCGGGCCGGGCAACTCGCTGGCGGCAAGGCCATAAGGGATGCGCTTGACGAAGCGATAGTCGTGATCGGCATCCAGCACGACCACGCCGGACTGATCATCCGCGCCCTCGTCGCCAGGGGTGGCGATATAAAGCCGATGGCGGACGGGGCTCTTGTATGTCGTCATCGGCCGGTTCGCGGCCGCGCCCTGGCCGGCGGCTTGCTGTGCCGAACCCGGACCTGCCACACAGGCTACGATGGCCACGCTGGCCGTGGCCAGCAATACATTGCGAAGCTTCATAATTTCCTCCCAGGAGATGTATGACAAATGCTGGCGCCAGCTTGCGGCCGATCGGCTCGCATTAACGGCGCAATGTACTGATGTTCGCGCAATGGGTCAAACCATGGCCGGAATTCCGCCTTGATTTGCGCGTCCGGCGATCGGATTTGGCACAATCAAATGTCCCTTCAATGGGTTGGCACCGCATCAAAGGCTATGGTCAGGCGCGGATTCAAACCGTGGAATGGAATGGTGCCGTGCCACATATAGGAAGGGAACAAGACCAGCCGGCCGGCGGCCGGCTGGATGGCGCGGCGGCCGGACAGTCCTACGGCGAAGCTTGGTTCGCCAAACCTGATCCAGCCTTCCCGCCGGCTTTCGTTTTTCACCGCCTCAGGCACCTCCACATAATAACAGGAGCTGATCCAGCCTTCGGGATGGACATGGTTGACATGAAAGCCCCGGTCGCCGAGACGCGACGACCATGACCCGGTGAAGCGAAAATGGCCGCTTTTCCGGCCACGGAAAGGATGACCGGCATCGGGTCTGATGCCGCCGATATAGCCGTTCATGGCTTGCGCGATACGGTCCTTGAGCTTTTCCACCAGCGCATGCCCGGCGCCAAAAAGATGACCGCGAGTCTGGCTGCCCCCGCGTAGCGTCTGATCGAGCGGCGCGCGGGTCATGGGATGAATCCGGTTCAGCCAGGCGGCCAGTTCGCCGTTGAAATCCGCCATGCTGGAAAAGCCCGCCGGCGGCTTCAGATCGAAGACCGCGATCAATTCGTCATAATGGTTGAGAATTTCATCGCGTTCATCGTCCAGCATGCGCCAGGCGGTGCCCTGGAGCGCCAGCCCATATTGATCCAGCGGCGCCAGGGCCAGGACTTTTTGCGCCATCACCGCCGCTCTTTGCGGATCGCGCGCTTCCAGCGCCGTCGCGGCCAGTTGGCGATAGAGCGGAATGCTGTCCGGATGGCGCGCCAGCGCCTGTTCCAGCTCCGCGGCCGCTTCGTCCTGACGGCCGAGCTGGTTGAGCGCTCCCGCCGCACCGAGAATCGCGTTGAGATTGTCCGGCTCACGCGCCGCGATGGCCGCATAAAGCGCGTGCGCCTCCTCTCCGCGTCCGGTCTTGAGCAGGAAATTCGCCTTGCCGGTTTGCAGCACCCCGGCTGCCGGCGCGCGGTCGTAGGATTTGAGGAATTCTTCATCGCGCCCATGCCGGTGGAGAAGGTTGTTGTAGGCTTCATGGGCGGCGCCGTTCATCGGCTCGCGCCGGAGCAGCGCTTCCAGAAGAAGGGCCGCTTCATCCGTGCGCCCCATCTCCTCCAGGATTCCGGCCCGGCCCAGATCACCGACGCCCCGACCCGGATCGAATCGCGAGACCAGGCTGAAACTGGCAAGCGCGGCGGCGTGACGGCCCTGGTCGCTTTGCACCAGCGCCAGATTGTAAGCGAAACCGGCTTTGAGAAGGGCCTCGCCCGATTGCGCCAAGCCTTCGGCGAACAGGCTCTCGGCCTCGGCGGATCGGCCGGCCTCCTTCAGCGTCAATCCCAGTGCCAGTTTTCCAAGGAGATGTCCCGGCTGCAAAGCCAGCAACGAGCGGAAGCTGGTTTCGGCAGCGGTGAAATCGCCCCGCCGATGCTGCACCTCGCCCAGCTCATACCATGCCTCCGCCCGCTGGGGCTCCCATAACAGCGAGTCCTCCAGGGCGTGCACCGCTTCGCCATCACGCCGCAAATGCGAGAGGACCCTGCCCAGATCGAACAACACCCCGGCATGGCCCGGGCGCGCCGCCAGGGAATGCTCGAGCAGAGGCAGTGCCTCTTCAAAACGATTCTGCCTTGTCCGAACCTGGGCCAAGAGGTGCAGTGCATCGGGACGCGGCACCAGATTCGAAACCATCCGCTCGGCGGAGGAAAGATCGCCGCGCTCCAGCATCTGGGCGGCGCGCGCGACGGGATCGAGGCTTGGCATGAACCGAGTTTAGAGCAGGTCGGGATCAGGCCGCCAAATTATTCCACCGCAAGGGCAAACGATGCCGGGGGTTCTCCCCGCTGCGCGATTTCCCACATGGTCTGGTAAGCGCGTTCGATATCGCGCGCGAAACGTCCGGTATCGAAGAGCGGCTGGTTCAGCCTGTTTGCCGCAAGCCTTTCCCGGAAGGATTGGAGCATGGCCGGGTCACGGGCCAGCCTGAGCGCCATCGCTTCGTAATCGGCCAGGGTTTGCGTGACAAGCTCCGGCAGGCCCACTGCCTTGAGAAGGCTCGCCGCCACCCGGCCGGGAAAGGCCTTTCCCAGGGCGGTCAGGACGGGAAGCCCCGCCCATAAGGCGTCGCTGGCGGTGGTGTGCGCGTTATAGGGAAGCGTGTCGAGGAAGAGGTCCGCGAGGCCGTGACGCGCCAGATGCTCCGCCTCGGCAATCCGCGGCGCGAAAACCAGGCGGCCGGGATCCACGCCGAAATGTCCCGCCGCGCGGCTGAGATTGGCGCAGGCGCCTTCATTGTCCGCAAACAGCCACAAAACGCTGCCCGGCACGGATCTGAGCAGCCGCATCCAGATCTCGAACATGGATGCCGTGATTTTCCAGCTGTTGTTGAAACAACAGAATACGAAGCCCGCCTCAGGCAAGGCGACCTGCTGACGCCGAGGGACGGCGGCGATCGCCTTGGTGGAGTCGTTCGCCTGATAGCAGTGGGGCAGATAAACGATTTTTTCCGAAAAAAAATCCTGCTGGTCGGGCGGCAGCACGATCCGGTCGGCGATGAGGTAATCCATGCAGGGCGCGCCGCTCGTGCCGGGAAATCCCAGATAGCTCACCTGGATCGGCGCCGGACGGAATGCCAGGATACCCGGCCGGCCGCCCTGGGTGTGGCCGTTGAGATTTATGGCGATATCGATATTGCTGTCCGCCAACAGCCGCGCCACATCGCGGTCACTCAAGCTGCGGACGTCATGGAAGTGCTCAAAGGCCGCTTTGAGGCGGCTCCGCATGGGACTGAAATCATCGGGCCCAAAAGAGACCGCGCGAATTTCGAAGCGGCCGCGGTCATGGCGTTCGAACAATCCCGCCATCAAACTGGCAGTGGGATGGGTGTGGAAGTCCGCCGATAGGTAAGCGATGCGGATTCGCCCGCCGGACATCACTTTGCGGCTGGTCAGGGGTGCGGGGGTCACGGGCACGCGGTCCCGCTGGTAATTTTCCGACGCCCGGCGCATCAAGCCGGGGTCATCGGAATATCCCATCAGCATAAGCGGGTCGATGGCGGCACGGCCTTGTTCAAGACGGGATTTGATTTCCGGGGCGAGCCGCGCCGCCAGCGGCCAGTCGCACAGATTGAGCGCCGCCGCCGCCAGGCCGCTGAACGCCTGGTCGTCATCAGGCGCGTTTTCATGGGCCTGGGCGAAGGTTTCCCCAGCTTCTTGGAAACGCTTCATCAGAAGCAGAAGACTGGCGCGATTGTTTCGGACTTTCCGGTCGGGGAAGATCGCCAGCGCCGCATCGTAACTGGCCAAGGCTTCGGCAAAACGGCCCATGCGCTGAAGGACAATGGCGCGGCTGTTATGGGCGCTGGCCTGTCCGGGCCTGAGGGCGATGGCGCGGTCACACGTCTTCAGGGCCTCGTCCAGTTGCATCCGTTCCAAAAGCGGCTGGAAGCGATTGTGATGGGCCTCCACGAAATCCGGCTCAAGGGCGAGCGCCCTGTCGTAGGCGGAGAGCGCCTCTTCACTGCGCCCGAGCGCAAAAAGCGCATTGCCACGATTGTTCCAGGCCAGGGCGAAGTGCGGGTTGGCGGCGAGAGCGGCGTCATACGCTGCCAGCGCTTCATCGAAACGCGCCCTCGCCGAAAGGAGATTGCCACGATTGTTCCATGCATCCGCATGGTTCCGGTTGAGCGCAATCGCCCTGTCATAATCCGCAAGCGCTTCAGCAGTCCGGCCCATTTCCTCAAGCACCGCCCCACGATTGTTGTGGATATCCGGGTTTCCGGGCTTAAGTGCCAGGGCCCTGTCATAGCTGCTCAGGGCCTCCCCCAGCCGTCTGCCGGCTTTGAGCGCCAGGCCGTAGTTTGACAGCGCGCCGATCGAGCCGGGATTTAGGCGCAACGCCGCCCCGATCAGGTTTATGGCGTCGGCAAACTGTCCCTGCTGGTAGCGGATGACGCCCAGGAAATGGCCCGCGGTAAAATTGGCCGGGTCTTGCCGAAGAAGCTCGAGATAGAGACGCTCGGCTTCGTCCAACCGGCCACTTTGGTGGTGCTGAATGGCAAGCTCCAACTGCCGGCGCGGATCCAGGTCTTTCAACATCCCCTGGACCTACCGGCAATCGCCCGTGGTGCGCGAGGAGAACTCCCCTGGTGGAGAGTAACATTGCCATAATGTAATCATATGGTAATCTAGATACTTTCCTACAAACCGGCTAGTGATCTGGCCGACAACCTGATAATCAGTCAAAATCCGTTGTAACCTCACAAAATTACGTTTCGAGGGGAATTCAAAAGAGATCGGGAGCGTCATAAGGCGCTACCCTTGTTCTGTCAGGAAACCGGTCGTGACCGGTTTCGTGTCGTTGCACACATAAACACGAAGGGGAGTTTCTATGGACAATCTGTGGCGGAAATTGATGGTCGGCGGCTCGACAGCGGCGATGATAGCCGCGGCGCCGAATATCGCTTTTGCGCAAGGCGGCGGCGATGACATCGAGCAGGTGGTTGTATCTGCCTCGCGTATCGCGATCGCCGGTTATCAGGCGCCTACCCCGGTGACGGTGGTCGGCGCGGCCCAGCTTGAGCGCGATGCTTTTGCCGATATCGGCGATGCCGTCCGCGCTATGCCGGCCTTGGGAACTGGTGTTGCGCCTGACAACGGCGGCAACTCCGGCCTGGCCTCGCAAGGCACCGCCGGCCTGTCAGAACTTGGCCTACGTCAGCTCGGCGCCACCCGCACGCTTGTCCTCTTCGACAACCAGCGCGTTGTCTCCTCCGACGTGCAGGGCAACGCCGTCGATACCGGCACGCTGCCACAGGCGATCATCTCGCGCGTGGACGTGGTGACCGGCGGCGCCTCGGCGGCCTGGGGCTCCGACGCCGTGGCCGGCGTGATCAATTTCGTGATCAACAAGAATTTCACCGGCCTGAAGTTCAACCAGCAATTCACCCAGAACAACCACAACAACCATTTCCAGAGTAAGACCGATCTCACCCTCGGCGATGACTTCATGGGCGGCCGCCTGCATCTCGAAGCCAGCGGCAGCTACCTGATGAGTCCCGACGCGATCTTCACCGAGACCATGGACTGGTACCGGCTCCAGACGCTGTTTCCCCAAAACCCGGCCACGGCCACGACGACCAACGCCTGTATCGCGTCGAACCCATGCTACCACACGCCGGGCATCACCGGATCGGCGAGCTTCTCGCCGGGCGGCCTGATCACTTCGGGTCCCTTCAAGAACACGGTGTTCACGGGAAATAACGGCACGCCGGCCACCTTCCAGCCCGGCATCCAGTGGAACGGCAACTGCTACAACTGCACCTATAACAAGAGCAGCGCCACCGCCGACGGCCTGTTGGGCGTGCCCTATCACAGCTTCACCTTTTTCGGGTATGGCCGGTATCGCCTGTCCGACACGCTCAGCGCCTCGATCCAGATCAATGTCGGCACGCTGGGCGAGCACAACATCAACTCCGACCTGCAAAGAATTGACACGATTCTCTCCGGCAATCCGTATATCCCGGCCACCATCCAGGCGGCGATGACGGCGCAGGGCGTCACCAGCATCCCGGTCGGCAGCAACCACCTGATGGGCTGCGAAATAGACCACCCGACCGTGGATGGTTTGGAAGCCTGCCAGGTTGCGGACGGCGAGAACATCGTGCACCGCCTCACCACCCGCGCCGTCTTCACCTTGGATGGAGCACTGGGCGAAGACTGGTCGTGGACGGCCTATTTCCAGACCGGCCAGATGCGGGAACAGCAGCAGGATCCCGGCGACGCGTTGAACACCAACCTCAACAATGCCATCGACGCCGTGGTGGTGACCACCGCCAACCGCGGCACCTCGGGCCTGGCGATCGGACAGATCACCTGCCGCTCGACGCTCACCAACCCCACCAATGGCTGCCAGCCGCTGAATGTTTTCGGCACCGCCCCCGTTGCAGCGGCAACACTGGCCTATGTGGATCCGGGCCGTCTCAATCTTGCGCTGCAAGATACCGGCCACTGGATCAACAACCAGCAGGTGGCTTCCGCCTCGATGCAGGGCACGCTGCCCTGGGAACTGCCCGCCGGCAAAGTCGCCGTCGCCTTCGGTGGCGAATGGCACCTGCAGCAGGAGCGCGCCATCGCCGACTCCCAAGGCCTGGGCCCCATCGCCGGCTGGCAGAACGGCAACTACACCCAGTGGGCAGGCGGTTACAGCGTGGTGGAAGGCTTCGGTGAAGTCGACTTCCCCATCCTGAAGGATAACTTCGTCCAGTCCCTTGACGGCAACATGGCGGGCCGCGTCACCAACTATTCGACCAGCGGCACGGTCGAGACCTGGAAGATCGGTCTCACGTCCCAGGTCAATGATGACATCAGGCTCCGCACCACTTGGTCAACGGACATCCGGGCGCCCGACCTGTTCGAATTGTTCACGCCGGCCTCTTTTGCCCATAACTCCGGCATCGATCCGAAAACCAATAAGTCGGTTTCGCTCTATACCGGCAATGCGGGCAACGCCAACCTGGTTCCGGAAACCGCCACGACGGTCTCGGGCGGCCTGGTGTTGACGCCCAGCTTCCTGCCGGGCTTCAACGCCTCCTTCGACTGGTATTCGATCGTGATCAAGGGCGCGATCTTCACCGCCGGCACCACCGCGGTCCAGGCGCAGTGTGCCCTGGGCGTGCAGCTCTTCTGCAGCCAGCTTCACTTCGCCAACGGAACCACGCCCGATCCGCTGGCTCCGCTGTCCATTCCCGACTATCCCAACGCCCTGGTGCTTGTGATCAACGCGCCGTTGAACGCAGCCTCCGAGTCCACGTCGGGCTTGGACTTCCAGGCCAACTACAGTTCGGACCTGTGGGGCGGCACGATGGCGTACCAGCTGCTTGGAAACTATACCGACACCTATACAAGGTCGGCGCTGGGCATCACCACGGAAGCGGCGGGCTCTCTCAGCTCAAGCGGCAACTCGGCAGCTCTTACGGGCAACGTGAAGCTGAAATTCACCCTGTCGGCCACTTACGACCAGGGTCCATGGTCCGCCACGGTCCAGGGCCGCATCAAGGGTCCGGCCAAGCTCAGCGATTACTGGACCAACGGCATCCAGATCGACAACAACGACATCCCATGGGTCGCCTATCTGGATCTGCGCGGGTCGTACAAGTGGAACGACCACATCCAGCTCTATACGGCGGTCAACAACATCACCAACACCCCGCCGCCCCTTATTCCCACGGCACAGGGCGGTATCGCCAGCACCAACACCCAGATCTATGACGGCCAGGGCCGGATATATCAGATGGGCGTCCGTGTGAACTATTAGGGCTCATACGAGACAAGTCAGACAAGGCCGGGGCCACCGCCCCGGCCTTTTTCTTTGGCTTTTCGTTTGGCCTTTTTGTTTCGGGAGCCGATTTCCTTCATAAAGGCCGAGAGGTTGCTGGCCCAAGGTGGTTTTTGGACATCCGGAGCATATTTGCGCAAGCGGTTGGTTATCACCAGGCGGGCCGCCTGGAAGAGGCCGTTGCCCGCTACCGCCAGGTGCTTGCGCTGCGGCCGGACCTGACCGCGGCGCTTAACAACCTCGGCAGTGCGCTATGCGAACAGGGCAAGCTGGACGAGGCCGAAGCCAGCTACCGCCAGGCGCTGGCGCTGGCGCCTCGCCAGGCGGAAGCGCACAACAATCTCGGCACCGTGCTGTTCGAGCGGGACCGGTTGGACGAGGCGGAAGCCTGTTACGCCCAGGCACTGGCCTTGAAGCCGGACTATCCCGAAGCCCATCACAATCTGAGCGCCGTCTTCAACCGCCAGGGCAGGCAGGATGAGGCCGAGGCCGGCATCCGCCGGGCGCTGGGGCTGAAGCCCGGCTATGCCGAGGCGCATGACAGTCTCGGTACCGTGCTGTGGGAGCAGGGCAAGCTGGAGGAAGCATTGGCCAGCACCCGAAGGGCGCTGGAGCTGGCACCGGATTACGCCCGCGCGCTGGACAATCTTGGCGGCATGCTCAGGGACCTGGGGAGGCTGGACGAGGCGCTCGACATCTATCGGCGGCTGTTGCGGCTGAGGCCCCAGGACACCGGCGCGTTGAACGGCCTGGCCGCGGTGCTGGCGGCGAAGGGCGATGCCACAGGTGCACTGGAAGCGGCACTCACCTCCCTCCAGATACGGGAGACCGCGAAGGCGAAATGGATTTTCGTGGATATCGCCAAGCCGCTGCAGTGGACCGGCGACAATGCTCAAATCCGCAAAACGATGCTGCGCGCCGTGCTGGAGCCTTGGGAGCGGCCCTGCGATCTTGCCCATAGCTGCGCCAGCCTGATCAAACAGGGTTCGCCGACCGGCGCCATCGTTGCACGGGCGGCGCGCGCATGGCCGGAGCCCTTATCGGCGGCGGTCTTATATGGACCGGACGGCCTGGCGGCGCTCTCGAATGACGCATTGCTCTGTGCCCTGCTGGCTTCGGCGAATGCCGCCGACATCGAGCTGGAACGGTGTCTCACCATGGCGCGCCGTCTTTTACTGGAAGCGGGTGAAAGCGATGCGGCAGATGCAGCCGGCCTTGAATTTTATGCCGCACTGGCGCGCCAATGTTTCCTCAATGACTATGTGTTCTTTCATGACGAAGAGGAAATCCGCCGCGCGGCAAGTCTGCGTGACGCCGCGGCGGCGGAGATCGCGGCGGGAAGGCCGGTCTCTCCCACCCGGCTTCTGGCCGTGGCGGCCTATTTTCCGCTGCATTTGCTTTCCGGCCGCCTGACGGAGATGACATGGCCGGAAGCGGTTGCCGCGGTTGTGACCCAACAGGTGCGTGAGCCCCGGCAAGAAGCGCAATTGCGCGCCGCGACGCCCAGATTGACCCCTATCGACGATGCGCTCTCCCGCCAGGTCCAGAACCAGTATGAGGAAAATCCCTATCCGCGCTGGGTCCGGATTCCCAAGGCCGAAACGGCGAATATTGTCAGCCGCTATTTGAGCCAGAAATTCCCCTTCGCCGCTTTCGAGCGTCACAGCAGCGGCGAAACGGCGGAGATTCTCAGCGCCTGCTGCGGCGCGGGTCAGATGATGCTGGAGTTGGCGCAAAGCCTGAAGGGGCGGGTGCTGGCGGTGGATCTCAGCCTCACCAGCCTTGGCTATGCCAGGCGCAAGGCGCGCGAGCTGGGCCGCGGCGACATAGAATTCGCGCAAGCCGATGTGCTGGAGCTGGGCGGCATCGGCAGGGACTTCGATGTCATCGAATGTTCGGGGGCGCTGCACTATCTGGCCGACCCCTTTGCCGGTTGGGGCGTGCTTTTGTCCCTGCTGCGCCTCGGCGGCTATATGACGCTGAGCCTTTACAGCCAGGCGGCGCGGCGCCGCATCGTGGCGGCGCGGCAGCGCATCGCGCAATGGGGCTATGGCCCATCCGCCGATGACATAAGGCGCTGCCGCCAGGATTTGTGGAATGCGGACCACCCCGACCTGCGCATCGTGAACGCCTATGATTTTTATGGCGTCAGCACCTGCCGCGATCTGCTGTTCCATGTAAAGGAGTGGCAAACCGATCTCCTCGCGATTGACGCCTACCTCAAGGAGAATGGCCTGATCTTCCTGGGCTTTGAAACCGACCGGGACACGCTCAATGCCTATCGCCGGCGTTTCCCGGAGGATCCCGCCGCCACCAATCTGCGCAACTGGCATTCCTTCGAGAAGGACAATCCGGACACCTTCTCGCGCATGTACCAGTTCTGGATACAGAAGCGGCCCTGACTCCTGGGATGCGGGCTCCGGCCTTTTGTACTATCATCGATCCATGTCGAATTCCGGAACGCTCTCCATTGCCGCCAGCATGCAACAGGCGCTCGCCAGCCACAAAGCCGGAAAGCTTGCCGCGGCGGAGAAGGCTTACCAGGCCGTGCTGGCCATTGAGCCGGCCCATGCCGGCGCCAACCATAATCTCGGCGTCCTGCTGGTGCAGTCCGGCCGCTTTGAAAAAGGGCTTGTCCATTTGGAGCGGGCGCTGGACGCCAATCCGGCCGAGGCCCTTTATTATTTTTCGTTGACCAAAGGTCTTTTGGCGGCCGGGCAGCCGGCGGAGGCCACCGCCGTTTTGCAGCAAGCCGGCCAGCGGGGACTGGCCGACAAGCGCTTCGACAAGCTTACCCTCGAAGTGCAGGAAGCGGCGGTCCAGGCTTATCGCGCGGCCCTGGCGCAACGGCCGGACGACGCGTCTCTTTTGGACAATCTGGGAACCGCGCTCCTGGCACAGGGCAAGGTCGAGGAGGCGATCCGGTTTTACCGCCGCGCACTCGCCATCGTGCCGGATTTCGCAGAGGCGCACTACCATCTGGGCGCCGCCCTGTCCGACAATGGCCGGGTGGCGGAAGGCTTTGCGCATTATATGCGCCGCGCGGCCCTGGTTTACGGGACGGGGAAAGCGCCCCCCAAAGACGAGCCCGATCCACCCCATAAAGTGAAGCACGATCTGGCGCAGCGCGATTATCTGGCGGGCGGCAAAGCCGCGCCGGATGCCCCGCTGGTGCCGGACATGTTTGAGCTGGCGGACGGCAGCCGCGTGGAAGGACCCGCGGTCAACCCGGCCAACGCCACGCCGGAACTCGTGGCGCAATGGCAGCGGGCCAATCCGCAAATGGTGGTGATGGATGATTTCCTTACGCCGCCCGCGTTGGCAAAGCTTCGTGGCTATTGTGCCGGATCGACGATCTGGCGGAAAATCTATGCCGCCGGTTATCTCGGCGCCGCGCCGGAAGACGGCTTTGCCTGCCCTTTGCTGGCGCAGATCGTAGAAGAAATACAGACGGTTTTCCGCCCGATCCTGGGCGGGGAGAAATTCCGCTATCTGGGCGCCTTCAAATATGACAGCGAGAATTGCGCCGGCACCAATACCCATGCCGACAATTCCATCATCAATGTCAATTTCTATATCGCCCCGGACGAGGCCAATCTCGATCCGGAGTCCGGCGGCATGGAAGTCTGGGATGTCGCGGCGCCGGACGTGGAAACCATGCGCCGGCTCAACGGCAACGAAGAAGCGGCGCGCGACTTCCTCAAGCGTTCCGGCGCCAAACGGACCGTCATTCCCCATCGCGCCAATCGGGCGGTGATCTTCAAGTCAACCCTGTTCCACAAGACCGATACGTTCCGGTTCAGGAGCGACTATCTTTTCCGCCGAATCAATATCTCGCTCTTATTCGGCAAGTTCGATTAGCGGCTGCCCTTCTTCGATATGATGATGGACTTTTTCGGTCCCGGTCAGGCGCTTCTCCAGCGTCCGCAGGGCCACATAAAAGACCGGAGTCAGGAACAGGCCGAAGAAGGTCACGCCCAGCATGCCGAAGAACACGGCGATGCCCATGGCATGGCGCATCTCGGCGCCGGCGCCGGATGAAGCCACCAGCGGCACCACGCCCATGATGAAGGCGAAGCTGGTCATCAGGATCGGGCGCAGGCGCAGGCGGGCGGCCTGGATGGCGGCATCCACGGTGCGCCTTCCCTGGATTTCCAGCTCGCGGGCGAATTCCACGATCAGGATGGCGTTCTTGCAGGCCAGCCCGATCAGCACGAAGAGGCCGATCTGGGTGAAGATATTGTTGTCGCCGCCGGTCAGCCACACGCCGGTAATGGCGCTGAACAGGCACATGGGCACGATCAGGATGATCGCCAGCGGCAGGAACAGGCTTTCATATTGGGCGGCCAGCACCAGGAAGACCAGAAGCACGCAGAGCGGAAAGACCAGAAGCGCGGTGTCACCGGCCAATATCTGCTGATAGGTGAGATCGGTCCACTCGTAACGCATGCCCTTGGGCAGGGTTTCGTCCAGGATCTTCGCCATCGCCGCCTGGGCCTGGCCGGACGAATAACCGGGAGCGGGGCCGCCATTGATGTCGGCGGCGCGGAAGCCGTTATAGCGCATGGCGGTGTCCGGCCCGGTGGTTTCGCTCACATTCACCATGGCGCCCAGGGGTACCATCTGACCGGCGGCGTTGCGCACCTGAAGGCGCAGAATATCGTCGGGCTTCTCCCGGAACGGCGTGTCGGCCTGGGCCAAAACCTCATAGGTGCGGCCAAAGCGGTTGAAGTCGTTGACATAGACCGAGCCCAGATAAGTCTGCATGGTGTCGAAAACATCCGAGACATCCACGCCCAGCTGCTGCGCCTTGGTGCGGTCGAGATGGGCAAAGAGTTGCGGCACGCCGGTGGAAAAATTGGAGAAGACCCCCGCCAGCGCCGGGTCCTTCGCTGCTTTCATTTCCACCTGCTGAGTCACCTGGTTCAAGACCGCATCGCCCTGGTCGGTGCGATCCTCGATCTGAAGCTTGAAGCCGCCGATCGTGCCCAACCCCTGCACCGGTGGGGGCGGAAAGATGGCGATGATGGCGGAATTGATGCCGGCGAATTTCGCCTGGAGCCGCTGGGCAACCGCCATGCCGGAATCCTTGGGCCCGCGCTGGTCGAAGGGTTTCAGAGTCTCGAATACGATGCCGGCGGAAGGGCTGTTGATGAAGCCATTGATGGAAAGGCCGGGAAACGCCACCGCGCCTTCCACCGCCGGGTCCTTGAGCGCGATCTCGGACATCTGCCGGATCACCTTTTCCGTGCGGTCGAGAGTGGCGCCTTGCGGCA
The DNA here is from genome assembly GCA_964511505.1 of uncultured Rhizobium sp. GTDB lineage: Bacteria > Pseudomonadota > Alphaproteobacteria > Micropepsales > Micropepsaceae > Rhizomicrobium. The sequence goes on along the minus strand of CAZEFQ010000168.1, from coordinate 74,334 downwards.
GTTGCGCGAAGCTCACCAGATATTGCTTGTCCTGCAGCGGCACGAAACCGGGAGGGACCAGGCGGAACAGGAAGACGGTGGCGAGAAGAAGAACGCCATAAACCGCCAAGGCGCCCGTTTTGCGCGCCAGGATGCCGCCCACGCCCCGGCCGTAATGCTCCGACCCGGCATGGAAAAGCCGGTTGAAGCCCTTGAAGAAGCCTCCCAATAGACGGTCCATGGCGCGGGCCAGCCAATCCTTGGGTGCGCCATGACCTTTGAGCAGAAGTGCTGCGAGCGCCGGCGACAAGGTCAGCGAGTTGAAAGCCGATATGATGGTGGAGAAAGCGATGGTCAGAGCGAACTGGCGGTAGAATTCGCCGGTCAGGCCGCTGATGAAGGCAATCGGCACGAATACGGCGCAAAGCACCAGGGCGATCGCGATGATCGGGCCGGTGACCTCCCGCATCGCCTTGAGCGTCGCCTCGCGCGGCCGCAAGCCCGCCTCGATGTTGCGCTCGACATTCTCCACCACCACGATGGCGTCATCGACCACAATGCCGATGGCCAGCACCAGCCCGAACAGCGAGAGATTGTTTATGGAAAAGCCGAAAGCCAGCATGGCGGCGAAGGTGCCGATGATGGAGACCGGCACCGCCAGCAGCGGGATGACGGAAGCGCGCCAGGTCTGCAGGAACAGGATCACCACCAGGACCACCAGCGCCACCGCTTCCAGCAGCGTGTGCACCACCGCGGTGATGGAATCCCGGACAAAGACGGTCGGGTCATAGACGATGCTGTAATCGATGCCTTCGGGAAAATTCTTCTTCAATTCCTCCATGGTGGCGCGGACATGGTCGGAGATTTGGATGGCATTGGAGCCGGGCGCCTGGAAGACCGGGATCGCCACCGCCTGCTCATTGTTGAGGAGTGAGCGCAGGCCGTATTGGGAGGCATCGATCTCCACCCGCGCCACATCACCCAGCCTGGTGACCACCCCGCCCGCGTTTTTGATGATGATCTGCTTGAATTGCTCCGGATCGCTGAGCCGGCCTTCGACATTGACCGGCAGTTGCAACTGGCTGCCCGTGCCGTATGGCGGCCCATTGATCACCCCAGCCGCGACCTGGACATTCTGCTTCTTCACGGCCGCCACCACATCGTCGGCAGTCAACCCCAGTTGTGCGATCTTCTCGGGATTGAGCCAGAGCCGCATGGCATAATCGCCGCTGCCGAACAGTTGCACGCTGCCCACGCCTTCGATCTTGGCGAGTTGGTCCTTGACGTTCAGAACCGCGTAGTTGCGCAGATAAAGCATGTCATAGCGGCCATTGGGCGAGCGCAGATGCACCACCATGGTCAGGTCGGGCGAAGACTTGACCGTGGTGACACCCAGCGCGCGAGTCACGTCCGGCAGGCGCGGCAAGGCCTGGTTGACCCGGTTCTGCACCAGTTGCTGGGCCAGGTTGGGGTCCGTTCCCAGCTTGAAGGTAACGGTGAGGGTGAGCGTGCCGTCGCTGGCGGCCGAGGAGCCCATGTAAAGCATGCCCTCGGTGCCGTTGATCTGCTCTTCCAAAGGCGTCGCCACCGTATCGGCGATGGTCTCGGGATTGGCGCCGGGGAAGCTGGCTGTCACCACCACCGAGGGCGGCACGATTTCGGGATATTCCGAGATCGGCAATTGGGTCATGGCGATCAGGCCGGCAAGAAAAATGATCGCCGAGATCACGCCGGCAAAGATCGGCCGGTCGATGAAAAATTTCGACAGATTCACGTTGGTCTCCCCGGAGCGGCGTTCAAGAAAACGGCTTCAGTTGCTGGCGAATTTGGCGGGCTCAGGCGATATGGGCGCACCGGGGCCCAGCTTCTGCAGGCCATCGAGAATGACCCGGTCGCCGGGCTTCAGTCCGGACTCCACAACCCGGTTGCCGTTCACCGTCTCGCCCAGTGTCACCGGGCGGTACTCCGCCTTGTTGCCGCGGCCGACCACAAAGACAAAGCGCTTGCTCTGGTCGCTGCCGACCGCGCTTTCCGGCACCAGCAGCGCCTTGTCGAGCATGCCGTTGGCCATGCGGACCGAGACGAACATGCCGGGCACCAGCGCGCCGTCTTCATTGGCGAAGCGGGCGCGGGCGCGAATGGTGCCGGAGCCGGCGTCGATATGATTGTCGAAGCTTTCGATCGCGCCATGATAGACATGACCGCCGCTATCGCCCTGGACGGCCAGATCGACAGGGACCTCGCCCCGAATATTGCCCATGCCCCGGATATTATTGAGATAGGTCTGTTCATCGACTTCGAAGTCGGCATAGACGCCGTTGCTGGAAGCGATGGACGCCAAAAGCGGCGGCGCGGGCGCGGTCCCCACCAGATTGCCCAAAGTGATCTCGGCCCGGCTGATGCGTCCCGAAATCGGCGCTTTGACATAAGCATGGTCCACATCAACCTCAGCCTGGGCCAGCGCGGCCGCGGCGCTCTGGATCGCAGCCTCCGCCACCGCTTCGGCGTTGGCCGCCTGGTCATAGCTCTGGGCCGCGATGGCATCGGCTTTGCGCAGATTCTCCGCGCGCGCGAGATTGATCCTGGCCAGCGCGGCATTGACCCGCGCCGACTGAAGATCGGCGGCAGCCTTGGCGGCGGCGGCCTGGTAGGGCCTGGGATCGATCACAAAGAGAATGTCGCCCGCCTCGACCTGTTGGCCGTCCTGAAAGCGGATGCCGGTGATCCGGCCGGAAACCTGGGGCCGGATCTCGGCATAATCGACCGCGCTGATGCGGCCGGAGAATTCCGCAAAGGGCTTCACGCTGCGGGGCTCGACGGAAAGCACGCTCACCTGGGCCGGCGGCGGCACAACCTCCGGCGCGGGCTTGGCGCTGGCATGCCACAAGGCGTATCCCCCGCCCAGGAAAAGCAGGGCGGCGGCGGCGATGAGCTGGCGGCGCAGATTTTCCGGGGAACGTTCCCGCCGCAGGAGCTTCTGGGTTTCGAACAAATCGAGATGCGTCATGAAAGTCCCCAACAATATCTGTAACGGTCGGTACAGATATGCCGCTGGACTTTCAGCGTCAAGGGAATTATATAACGTTCCGTACAAAAAACAAGGAAACGTCCTTATGCGTACCGGCCGTCCCCGCTCCTTTTGCGTGGAGGAGGCTCTTGACCGCGCCATGACGGTGTTCTGGCGCCAGGGATACGAAGGCGCCTCGCTGTCGGCCCTGACCGCGGCGATGGGCATCAATTCACCCAGCCTTTATGCCTGTTTCGGCAGCAAGGAAGGCCTGTTCAAGGCGGTGGTGGATCGTTATGAGGCCCGCCGTGACAGGTTCATGGCCGAGGTCCTGGCGGCGCCCAACGCGCAACAGGTGGCGGAGGCCTTTCTTTATGGCGTGGCCGAGTTTGCCGCGCATACAGGCGGCCAGAATCCGCCCGGCTGCCTGATGATCCAGGGCGCCCTCTCCTGCTGTGAAGAGCAAATCTCCAAGGACATGACACGGCGGCGGGCGGAAAAAGAAGCGGCGCTGAAAGCGCGCTTCGAACAGGCGCGCAAAACCGGCGACCTTCCCAAGACCGCCAATCCCGCAACCCTGGCGCGCTATCTGGCGGCGATGGCGAACGGGATTTGCGTCCAGGCGGCATCCGGCGCCAGTGCCAAGGAATTGCGTGAGGTCGCCGCTCTTGCTCTGGCCGGATGGCCGGGCGGGGAATCCAAGCCGGTAGCAAAAAAAGCCAAGACGCGCGAGCCGGTGTAACCCGTCAGGAAGATGATTTGCCGGACAGAAGCGCGGTGGCCTGATCGAGCTTCGCCGCATAAGCATTCAAGGCCGCGGCTGTAAGCCCGATATATTTGGCGGCGTCGTCAAAACGCTCCTCCTCGATCGCCTCACGGATGCCCGGCATGGTCTTGGCGCCATAGCCGGTAAAGCGTCCGGGCGCATAAAGCAGGCTCTTGTACCAGCTCCGTCCGGGAAGCCCCACTTCCGACAAAAGCGTCTGGTCCAACGGCTGCATCAGCGCCATCAGTCTGGCGCGGTCCTTGGCCGAAAGCTGCGGGGCTTTCGCCGTCACGGCCGCGTCATAAGCCGCCGCGCTTCTGGTCAAGGCGGCGATCGCATTGTCCAGCGGGCCGAAATCAAACCGGGGCACCGCCTTCAAGGGCGTCGGGTTGGCGTGCGATTTGGTGGGATCCGCCGCCGCATCATAGACGCCCGCGGCGAGCAGCTTGGCCTGGGTTTCCGCCGCGGAGCGGTTGTCGTCGGCCAGCTTTTTCAATTCGCTGTCATATTGCGCGGCAGCCTGGGCGAAGTCGCTGCTCTGTTGCAGCGGCAAATCACTGTCCGCCGCCAGCAGCACGGCCCGGCCGATGGTCTTGGCCAGAAGCGCATCATAGACAAAACCGGGATCGACGAAGCGGCTGTGATGCTCAAAGGTATCATAGCGGGAGTGATAGACGCCGGTGGAGCTGCCTTCGCCGCCATAACCGAAATCCAATGTTTCGATGCCCAGATATTGCAAGAAGACGGAAAAATCCGACCCTGAACCCAAAGGTTCAACCGGCATGTCTTTGGCGGGATCAGCAGCTACACGGCCCATGAAGCGGGCATGATCATCGCCCTGCGCCAGGCGCAACCGGGCGCGGCGGCGCTCCGCCACCGGTCTGCCGGTTTCGGGGTCCATCAGTCCCGTGATCGCATCATCGGCGAATTTCTCCATATCCTCACTGCCGCTGACATTGAGAATGCCGCGGCCATTGCCGTCGCTGTTGAGATAGACCACCGCCTTTTTCTGGATCTCGGCGGCATGGTCCTCGGCCCATTCGGTCGAACCCAGGAGATGCGCCTCCTCCCCGTCCCAGCTGGTGTAAACGATGGTGCGCTTGGGCCTCCAGCCGGCCTTGCGCATCGCGCCCAAGGCCTTGGCTTCGGCCATCATCGCGGTCATGCCCGCCATGGGATCGCTGGCGCCGGCCACCCAGCCGTCATGGTGATTGCCGCGGATCACCCATTGGTCGGGCGCGCTGCCGCCTTTGAGGGTGGCGATCACGTCATAGACCGGTTTGAGACTCCATTCGGACTTGACCGCCAGATGCACCGGCGGCCCGCCGCCGCCGACGCGATAGGTGATGTTCATATGGCCGCGCCAATTGGCCGGCGCCACGGGCCCGTCCATCGCCGCCATCAGGACACTGGCATCGGCATAGGAGATGGGGAGCGCGGGAATCTTCAGGATGGTCGGTGCTTCCTCGCGGCTGAGGCGCTTGGCGTCATCGGTGGCACCGACACGCGGCGTCAGCGGATCGCCCGGATAGATCATCATATCCATCGAGGATCCGCGCTGGATGCCCTGGGGCGGGCGCGACGCGCCCTCCGGATAGGGGGCGTCGATGGAATAGCCGTCATCGGCGGGATCAGAATAGATCAGCGTGCCCACCGCGCCATGATCCTGCGCCAGCTTGACCTTGAGACCGCGCCAGCCCTGGCCATAGCGGACGATGGCGATCTTGCCCTTGACCGAGATGCCGAGCTGCTCCAGCCGCTTGTAATCGTCGACATAGCCGTAATTGACATAGACCAGGGGCGCGGTGACATCGCCGTCGCCCTGATATTCGAGGTAAGCGGGCAGCGGCGGCTCCTTGAAGCTGGCGCTGGAGTCGCCTGGGATCGGCCGTTCCTGCAGGGTCGCGGTAAAGGACTTGGGGCCCTGCATTTCCAGGGTTTCGCTGACAGGAGTGGGATACAGCACCTTGTAGGTTTCGATATGCGCGTCCCAGCCCCAGCTCTTGAACTGGGCCAGGATGAAATCGGCATTGGCCTTGTCATGCGGCGAACCCACATGATTGGGCTCGGCCGCCATCTGCTTCATCCAGTCGCGGATATCATTGGGATTGATGTGGCTGTCGAACTGTTGGAGGAGATCGGCAGGCGGCGGCTGGGCGGCAGACGACCCCGCCAGGAGGAGGCCGCCAAGAATGAGGAAAGCCGAACGGCGCATTGCAGTCCCCCTCAGAAATTCGCAGATATGGTAAGAGGCGCGACCGCCGCCGTCATCCTCAAAAATGCGCGCCGGACGCCGGTTGCCGGTATTTGCCGCTGGCGATGGGCCAGCGGTCCACAATCTCGCCCCCGCGGACAACGATATATGAGCCGTACAAATTCACGGTCGGATCGCAATGGGGGACGATACAGACCACCGCATCGCCGGTTTTCGCCCGGCCATTTTCCGCCAGTGTGAGGCGGCCATATTCGTCGCCGAAGAAGGAATACGCCATGCCGGGGCCATAGACGATCAAAGGTGGATCGGCATCGGTGGAAAAGGCTTTGAGCCCGGCATCGGTGGTGGCAATCCCCGGAAAATTGGCGCTTACCACGGTGGAGAAGACGAAGAGCGAGGTCGCAAACGGGGCAGCGGACTCACCAGCCCAGACCTCGTTATATTGCCGGTCCATGAAAATATAGGAGCCGGCCTGCAGCTCCGTCAGGATCTGCTCTGACGGATCGATATCAAAGCTCCCGGTTCCACCGCCGGTAATGATGCGCGGCGGCAAACCCATGCCTGCGAGCCGGTCGCGTGTATTCCGCAGATCGCCCAAAGCCGCCGCCAACTGTTTTTGGCGCGAGAGGCGGTCGGGAAGATGCATCAGATGCCCGGCATAGCCTTGAATCCCCGCGAATTCGAGAAAGGGATTGTCGCTTATCAACCGGGCCAGGGCACAGGCCGGTTCTCCGGGGGCAATGCCGGTCCGGTGATGACCCACATCGATATCGACCAGCAGGCGTAAAACCCTGTCCGCGCTGGTAGCCGCCTGCGACAACCGGAACACGGCATCCCGGCTGTCTGCCACGGCCAGAAGTTCGGGACAGGTCGCGTTCAATCTCATGAGGCGCTGAATGGAGGATTCGCTCACCAGCGGCGATGTGATCAGGATCGAGGAAATGCCGGCGCCTGCCAGCATCTCCGCTTCGTCCAGGCTGGCGCAGCATTGACCGATCGCGCCGGCCGCGAGCTGGCGTTTGGCCACGTCTGCGCTTTTGTGGGTCTTGGCATGCGGCCGGAGCGCGATATGGCCGGCGCGGCAATGATCGGCCATTTTGCGGATGTTGTTCTCGAAGGCTTCGAGATCGATGATCAGGGCGGGGGTCGCAAGACCAGCGGCATTGCGCGACAGGAGTTGGGGCCAATCGATCATGCGTTTGTCAAAAATCCGGTTCGGAGCTTATAGGCATATATCCAGTATTTGACCAGCAAACGAGGGTATGGTCCAAGTCCCTGTTGGGGGAAAAATGCCCGAACGCGATCAGGTCTTCGCCAAATGCGCCTGGCGGCTGGTACCGCTGATGACGCTGCTCTATTTCGTCAACATCATGGACCGCGTGAATGTGGGCTTCGCGGCGCTGACCATGAATCGCGACCTGGGCTTTGGCCCGACCGTCTATGGCTTCGGCGCCGGCGTGTTCTTTCTCGGCTACGCTCTTTTCCAAGTCCCCGCCAACCTGGTCTTGGAGCGGGTGGGTGCAAGGCGCTGGATCTTCCTGATCTTGCTTTCATGGGGCGTGCTTTCGGCATTGAACGCTGCCATATCCGGCGCAACCGGCTTTTATGCCGTGCGGATAGGCCTGGGACTGGTGGAAGCGGGCTTCTATCCCGGCATGATCCTCTACTTCACCTATTGGTTCCCCAAGGATTACCGCGCCCGCCTGGTGGCCATATTCATGGCGGCGCTGCCGCTCGCGAATATCGCAGGAGCGCCGCTCTCCAGCCTCATTCTCGGGATGAACGGTTTTTACGGGCTCAAAGGCTGGCAATGGCTGTTCCTGATCGAAGCCGCGCCGGCGATCCTTCTCTCTGTTTTTGTGTTGGGACTGTTTCCCGACCGGCCGGGCAAGGCGCCATGGCTCAGCCCGGAGGAGAAGGCTTTTATTGCCGGGGAGCTGCAAGGCGAGGACACGGCCGCGCATGTGCGCTTCTGGCCGGTTTTTGCCGATCCACGCGTTTACGCCCTGGCCGTTGTTTATTTCGGCTATGCGATGGGGAATTACGGCGTCGGGCTCTGGCTGCCCCAGATCGTGCAAGGCATGGGCGTCTCCAACCTCGCCACGGGCTTTGTGGTCGCCCTCCCCTATATCGCGAGCCTGTTCGCCATGATTTTTTGGGGCCGGAACAGCGACAGAAGCGGTGAGCGCATCTGGCATGTCGCGCTGCCCGCCATGCTGATGGCGATGTCTCTTTTCACCGCCAGCCTCCTTCACTCCAATCTGGGTATCCTGCTGGCGCTGTCGCTGGTGCTGATCGGGGCACTGGCTTTGCAAGGCCCCTTCTGGGTGTTGCCTTCCGCTTATCTGCGCGGCGCAGCGGCGGCGGGCGGAATTGCCTTCATCAATGCGATAGGCACCGGAGGCGGCGGCTTTTTCGGTCCTTACCTTCTCGGCTTGATGCGCCAAACCACCGGCAGCTTCGCGATGGGAATGGCCATGCTCGCCATCGCGCCGGCGCTCTCCGCGGCGATTGTCTTGCTCCTGAGCCGCACCAGCCCACGGAAGCTGGCCGCCGAGCCGACTTGATCGCCGTGCCAGCACTTATGGAGGAACCCGAAGAACGGAAGACCGGTATGTCGAGAGGTTCGCTGGCCGTCGCGGCCTTCTCCACCATTGTGGAATGGTACGATTTCACCCTGTACCTCTATTTTGCCACCGTATTGTCGCGCGTGTTCTTTGGCGGCGACAAAGCCGCGCTTGCCACCACCCTGGCCGGTTTCGCCATCGCCTATCTTCTGCGCCCGCTGGGGGCGATCGTCTTTGGCCATGTGGGGGACAGGTTCGGCCGCCGCCGGATGATGCTCCTGTCCGTCGCCATCATGACCCTGACCATGCTTGGCACCGCTCTGCTTCCCACCCATGCCCGGATCGGCGGCCTGGCCGGCTGGCTTCTTTTCCTTCTTCGCGGTGTCATGGGTTTTTCGGTGGGCGGCGAATACAGCGTGGTCGTGGCTTATATGCTGGAAGGCGCACCCCGCAGCCGGCGCGGCCTGATCACCTCCCTTGCCTCCGCGGCCAGCGAGATCGGCGGCCTGTTGGCCGTCGGCCTGTCCGCCCTGACGGTCAGCGTGGTCAGCGCCACGGCCCTGGAGGCCTGGGGATGGCGGATCCCTTTTCTCTTCGGTGCCGGCCTGGCGGCGAGCGTGTGGATCGCACGCGCGACCATGGAAGAATCGCCGGAGTTCCGGCGCCAGCAAACCGCCGGAACGGTGCCGTTAAAGCCTTTGTACTACACCCTCCTCAATCACCGGGCCGGCATCGCCCGGTCCTTTGCCATCTCGGCTTTGGGTTCGATCACCTACTATGTCGGGATCACCTATGTGCCGGCGTTTCTCACCTCCACGGGATCGTTCGGCGAAGGCGAATCGCTGTGGCTTTCGGCCGTTGCGGCGCTGGCGGTCATCCTGGTGACCCCGGTGACGGGAGCCTTGTCGGACCGTTTCGGCCGCAAGCCGGTTTTGGCGGTTCTTACAGCGGCAGGCGCCCTTCTTTCCATTCCCCTGTTTTCAACGATGAGCGGGAATTCCGGACCTTGGGCGCTTTTTGGGGCGATTGTCCTGGCCCTGATCGCGGGCGGCGTCAGCGCGGTTGGGGCGGTTGCGACCGCAGAGCAGTTTCCCGGCGAGGGACGTCTTACCGGACTCGCGCTGGGAGCAACATCGGCCACCGCGATCTTCGGGGGCGCCACGCCTTACATCGCCCAGATTTTGATGGATCGCACCGGCATGCCCCTGATTCCCGGGATCATGATTACCGCCGTGGCGTTCGCTTTCCTGCCGGTGCTCGCCGCACTTCCGGAGACATTTCCGGGAAAGACCGAAGACTAAGTCCTGGATCGCCGGCCATTCCCGTGCCGGCCGTCGTCAGGCCGCGCCCTTGCGTGGATGTGAACCGGCATGATGCGGGTGCGCTCGTGGCAGGGCGCGCAGGTCAATGCCGGTAACGACCAGGGCAAGGCCGCTCACCAGCATGTCGATCCCCACGATGGCACCTATCAGCCACGCATCCAATCCCGGAAGAATGATCGTCATGACCATCGCCAAAAGGAGATCGGCGGCGCCGATCATCAGGAGCCAAATCCATTTGAGAGTGAGCCTCCGGCGATGCTCAAGGGCAATGAGGATGGAAAGGAGGCCGTCGAGGAAAAGGAACGCCGCCAGGGAGAAGGCAATGACCGTCATGTCCTGTTTTGGGCCAAGGAACAGAAAGATTCCGACCACAACCGTCAGCATCGAGGACAGCAGCGCCCATTTGAAACCGGGTGCGTAAGGGGTGAGTGCGGTGACGATCAATGACGTCAGGCCGCTGACTATCAACAGCCAACCCAGCAGGGCAACAAAGAAAAGGCCGAAGACGGGAGGCGTCGCGATCGCCAGCATGCCCAGCACGATCAAAATGACCCCTTCCGTGACCAGGAAGGCCCAGAAATCACGCAGGGATCTGGTTAACGTGGTCATTCCGGCTGCCAGTCCGCCCGTTCCATGGCAGCCTTGTAGAATTCGGTCTTATCGACAGCGCGCATGAGCTTTTTCCTTCACGACGGAAGGAAAGCACATGCGGGCCGGGAGCGGCTTGTCCCAGATCAAGTCCAAGCGGGAAAGGAAGCGGACCGGCATGCAAATACAGCCCCGGACCTGCGAATTCCGGGCTTAAGCTGGGATGGTTCCCGCCCCCGCCAGCCTGGCGGTGTGCCTGGCGATGACGATTTCCTCCCTGGCCGGAAGCACCTGGACGGAAAATTTTCCCATCCAGCCCAACCGGGCCCCGATCGCCTCCCGCATGCCGCCATCATGCTCCCCTATGCCGCCGGTAAAAACGAGCATATCCATGCCGTCCAGCACCGCGGCCATCGCGGCTATGGCCTTTGCGGCGCTGATGGCAAACATCTCCAAAGCCAGTGTCCCGTTCGCATCGTTCAAAGCCCGGACCGCGCGCAAATCAGCCTGGCCGGATATGCCGGCAAGGCCGCTTTGCCGATTGACAAGCTGTTCCAGCGAATCCGCCGTCTCGCCCCGGCGCAACAGGTAGATCAACACGCCCGGATCGAGATCGCCACTGCGGGTTTCCATCATCAGGCCGCCGGTGGGAGTCAATCCCATGCTGCTGTCGAGAGAGCGGCCATTCTTGACGGCAGTGACACTGGCACCCCCGCCCAGATGGGCGATCACCAGGCGCGGCGGCACGGTATCGAACTGCTCCAGGATGGATTCGCAGGAAAGGCCGTGAAAGCCGTAACGGCGAAGGCCCGGCGGAAGACGGTTCGCGGGCAGCGGCAGGCGCTGCGCCAAAAGCGGCATGTCCGCATGAAAGGCGGTATCCAGGCAGGCGACCTGCGGCAATCCGGGGAACACGGCATCGCTGAGCGCCAGAACCTCCAGTGCCGGCGGATTGTGCAAAGGGGCGAACTGGGACGCGGCGATCAGCGCAGCCCGCACCTCGACGTCGATGCGCCGGTGGCTGAGGAGACCGGGACCGCCATGGACGAAGCGATGGCCAATGGCGTCGGGTTTTGCCTGGCGGCCGGCAAAATCGAGCACCGCTTTGGCGGCATCGGCCAGGGTGGGATGGGCCGCTTCCGTCACTTTTGCGCCGCTCGCATCTCTGATATCGAATGCCGGCGTGTGACCAAAGCCTTGGGCCTCACCCGTGAACCGGGCAGGACCTTCGGGCGGTCCCAGCCGGAACTTGAGCGAAGAAGAGCCGGCGTTCAACGCCAAGATATTCATCGCGTCTCTATCCCGGCGTCCAGCGCCAATCGGCCACTTCCGGCATGTCCGTGCCATGCTCGCTGATATGGAGCTTGTGGCGTTCCATGGCGCCCCAATAGATCTCGTCTATCTCCGCCACCCGCGACGCCAGCTGCGGAAGCCGCCGGACTGCGTTGCGCATCAAGGAAAAGCGATCGAGCTTGTTGAGAACAACCATGTCGAAAGGCGTGGTGGTTGTGCCTTCTTCATTGAAGCCGTGAACGTGAAAATTGGCGTGGTTGGCGCGGTTGTAAGTAAGCTTGTGGATCAGCGTCGGATAGCCGTGATAGGCGAAGATCACCGGCCGGTCCTTGGTGAAGAGGGAGCCAAAATCATGGTCATTGAGGCCGTGGGGATGCTCATCTGCCGGCCATAAGGTCATCAGGTCCACCACATTGACCACGCGGATGCGCAGGCCGGGCACATGCTCGCGCAGAAGCATCACCGCCGCCAGCATCTCCATGGTGGGGACATCGCCGGCCGAAGCCATGACGATATCGGGATCCTCTCCCTTGTGGCCGGCCCATTCCCATATGCCGGCCCCCGCCACGCAATGGCGCACGGCGCGGTCCATGTCCAGCCACTGCCAAGCGGGCTGTTTGCCGGCCACAATCACATTGATGTAGTTGCGGCTCTTCAGGCAATGGTCGGCCACGGACAGAAGGCAATTGGCATCCGGCGGCAAATAGATGCGGGCGATCTCCGGCTTTTTGTTCGCCACATGATCGATGAAACCGGGGTCCTGATGGCTGAAGCCGTTATGGTCCTGGCGCCAGACATGGCTGGTGAGCAGATAATTGAGGGAAGCGATGGGAGCGCGCCAGGCAATGTCCTTGCACGATTTGATCCACTTGGCGTGCTGGTTGACCATGGAATCGACGATGTGGACAAAGGCCTCATAACAGCTGAAAAATCCGTGCCGGCCGGTGAGAAGATAACCTTCCAGCCAACCCTGGCACATATGTTCGCTGAGTATCTCCATCACCCGCCCGTCCGGCGCCAGATCGCAATCGGTGGCAAGCCGGGCGGCCATCCAGGTCTTGCCGGTGGCTTGGTAGACGGCATCAAGGCGATTGGAGGCGGTCTCGTCCGGCCCGAAGAGCCGGAAATTATTGTTGCCGGCGTTCAACGTGAAAACTTCCCGCAGATATTCACCCAATATACGGGTGGCCTCAGCTTGGACCTGTCCCGGTGCCTTAACCGTCACCGAGAAATCCCGGAACTGCGGCAAGGAAAGCGGCACCAGCAATTCGCCGCCATTGGCATGGGGATTCATGCCCAGCCGGCGGTGTCCGGTGGGGGCCAGGGCGGCCAGTTCTTCGCTGAGCTTGCCGTGTTGGTCGAACAACCGGTCAGGCCGGTAGCCTTTCATCCAGCGTTCAAGCAGCGCGACATGCCCCTTTTTATCCATGTGGGTGATCGGTACCTGGTGTGAACGCCAGCTACCTTCCGCCGGCAGTCCATCCACCTTTTTGGGTCCGGTCCAACCCTTGGGTGTCACCAGGACGATCATGGGCCAGCGGGGACGCCGCAAAGAGCCGCGTCCGGTGCGCGCCCTTCTTTGGACCGCCCGGATCGTGCTGATGCACTTGTCCAGGGCCGATGCCATCTTGCGGTGCATCGGCATGGGATCATGGCCTTCAACGAATATGGGTTCATAGCCATAGCCCTTGAGCAAGGCGCTCAACTCACTGCGTTGGATGCGGGCAAGCACGGTAGGATTGGCGATCTTGTAGCCATTGAGATGAAGAATGGGCAGCACCGCGCCGTCGCGCCGGGGATCGAGAAACTTGTTGGAGTGCCAGGAGGTGGCCAGGGGGCCGGTCTCCGCCTCCCCGTCGCCCACGACACAGGCCACGATCAGGTCCGGATTGTCGAATGCCGCGCCATAGGCATGTGCCAGCGAATAGCCCAACTCCCCGCCCTCATGGATGGAGCCCGGCGTTTCCGGCGCGGCATGGCTGGGTACGCCATAAGGCCAGGAGAATTGGCGCATCAGCCGCTCAATGCCGTTGGCGTTGCGCTCGATGGCCGGAAAACGTTCGGTGTAAGACCCCTCGAGATAGGCGTTCGCCACCAGTCCGGGACCGCCATGGCCGGGCCCGGTGATCAGGATCATGTTGAGATCCCGCTCTTTTATGATGCGATTGAGATGCGCATAAATGAAATTGAGCCCGGGGGTGGTGCCCCAATGACCAAGGAGCCGGGGCTTGACATGCTCCAGTTTCAACGGCTCCCGAAGCAGCGCATTGGCCTGCAGATAAACCTGACCCACCGAAAGAAAATTGGCGGCCTGCCAATAGCGGTCGAGAACGGCGAAATCGGTCGGCTTGCGGGCTTGCTTGCGATTCATGACTCCCTCGCACCGGAACATGGGATCAACGATGGCATTGTAGCCAGCCTGCGTCACCTTCCAACGACAAAAGAATAACTTGTCGTCAATGAAGCTGCCTGGCCAAGGGCACAGCGCCGACCCGCCGCAATATTTCCGCTGCAAGCAGATCAGCCGGCCCAACAAAGTCCACAGGACCATCGCGCTCAAGAGCGTGACGCGGCATGCTGATAAACTCAGCGTCAGTCGGGCTCTGCACCAGCGCGACGCCTCCAGCCGTCTTGATCGCGGCAAGTCCCGCCGATCCATCGGCCAGCATGCCGCTTAGTATCACGCCGATCGTCCGTTTCCCGGCGTTCGCCGCCAGGGAATGAAAAAGAAGGTCCACGCCCCTGCCGCGATGAAAGCCGTCACCGACCAACCGGATGTGAGATTGCGGGTCGACGGTCAGATGATACGCGGGCGGACTGACAAAACAGCAGCCATGCAACAGTGGGTCTCCTTCCCGGGCAATCCGGGTGGCAAGGCCGGTCTCTCGCTGAATGATCTGCGGGAGGTGACTTTGCATGCCGGCGGGCCTGTGCGTGACGACAAGCACCGTAGCCGGCAAGTCCGAAGGAAAATGCCTCATGATCCTGCAGATGCCATCGATGCTCCCGGCCGACCCGCCGATGGCGATAATGTCAGGATGATGCAGGGTAGACATTTTTGAAGCATCTTCAGAAACGCCCGGGCAGGCATTGATCCGGCGCAAAGAAGGCGGGGTATCCTGGTTTTACGGAGCCGGGATCGATTGCAAATAGGCAATCACGTCGCGCAGGTCGCGCGCGTCCCAATCTTGCTCCGGCATGGGGTGCTTTGGGTCACGGATGACCCGGCCAAGCGCCTGGGACCGGCCGCGATATTTTTTGGCGATGACGGCAAAGGAAGGGGCGGAAATATATCTTGCCTCATCCGCATCGAACACCGGCTGCGGGGGTTTTTGGCTCCGGGTCACCTGATGACAGGTGGAACAAGCATCCATCGCCATCCTGCGGCCTTCAGCAAGACTGGCCGGATAGGTCGGCGAAAGCGGATAGCAACAGAAAGCAAGAAGCGCGGCCAGACCTGCCGGGCCCTTTCTAAACAGCCCTGCTATGGCGAACTGCCCCGATTTGGCCACAGCAAGCATCAGCCTACGAAGCCCCGGAAAACGCGGGTTTTGGTTGCACGATCCGGGCCGTGCGCTTTTTAATCCACATCAGAAGGCCGGTGACGACAAATATCAGCGGCAGGAAGCCCGACAGGAACACCAGGAAGCGCCAGACCGGCCCCATTCCTTCTCCGCCATGGAGTTGTTCGATGGCACGCCGGGTAATGCCCGGGTTGACAATGGGCGAGGCCGCAGGCGTGAAGCTTTGTCCCGTATAGGGATTGAGGGCAATGGAGCGCGGAGGACCGTTCCCGTTCGCAAAAGTCACGCTGACCGGACGGTTGGGCTGAGAGGGAACGACCAGACCAGTCGCCTTTGCGCCGGCAGCTTTCTCCGCGCCGGCAACCAACTGTCTGAGCGGCAGCCGCACGACATTGTCAGGCACATCCACAATTTGAGGCTGCACGAAAGCAACCCTCTCGTTGCGGGGGGAAGAAGCCGTGAGCATGCTCATGACGCCGGGAAAGCCCAACGGAATGCTGGTCGCGGTGACGACCAAGAACACCAGCCAGAACCAGATACCGATCGCGCCATGAATTTCCCGGTAAAGCCGGAAACCCCGCGCCGTGCGCCGCACGCCGAAGGCGAATTTCCACTGGCCTTTCTTGGGCCACCACAGATAAAGCCCGCTCAAGCCGAGGAACAGCATGCCCACGCCCAGCCACGCCACCAGAGTTCTGCCGGCAGCTCCCATCAGCATGGATTCGTGAAGTTGACGCGCCAGCCCCACCGGAGAATTTCGCGGTGCGGCGCTGGCATGACCCAAAATATCGCCCGATACGGGATCGACATAGATGCGCTGTGCACTCACCCCTGCCGGACCCGGGCGCCGCGCCGCTTCGTCCCGTGCTGCCGGTTGGCTGCCGCGAAAATTCCCCACGCCCCGCGCTCCCCGGCCTCCGGCGGTGCTGCTGAACTGGATGGTGATCGGGTTGCCGGCCACGCGCGGCAAGGTGATTGTGGCGGAACCGGTGCCGGCTTGCGGCATATCTTTTCTCGCCGCCGCGACCACCGCTTCCAGCGACAGCGGCGTGCCGGAAGCCGTTGCCTTGGGAGCGGGCGGTGAAGACGTAAAAAGCTCGGGATAGACCAAGAGGCTGCCGGATAATCCCAGCAGGATAAAAAAGACGCCGGCCGCCAGCCCGACCCACAGGTGAACCTGAAACAGCACTTTGCGAAAGCTTGGCATCCAATTCTCCTTAAGCCTTCCTAGAGGCCGCAAAATGAACCGGGCATGAATGAGATTGCGGCCTGCGTGGACAGAAGCCTCAATGAGATATGAGAACGCAATAATCCGGGTTGAGCAGAAGATCGCGGGTTACGCCGCTGAGGACAAACTCCCGCAAGCGGCTGTGGCCATAGGCACCCGCGACGAACAGGTCGCATTGCCGCTCGCCGAGTTCACGGCGGAGATCACCACCGTCCACCGTTCGGGCCGGCAGGACCAATGACTGGGCCTTGATAGCGTGGCAATCCAGCCAATCCCGAATTTCCGATATCTGGTTTCGAGCTTTTCCCATCCTTGCTTCGTCGGCGATTTCGACGATGGAAACCTCCTTGGCAAGCTTGAGCAGAGGCAGGCTATCGGCGACGGCGCGCCGCGCTTCGCGGCTGTCATTCCAGCCGACAAAAGCATGGTCCGCCTTCAATGCTGTTATCCCGTCCGGGACAATCAGGAGAGGCCGACCCGCCTCCAACGCGAGGCCGCCGAGATTGGTTCGCTTCGCATTGTGCAGGAAGGAAAATGCCAGTTGCGGCCCGCTGACGATGAGATCGGCGAGATGCGCCTGCGAAGCGATATAAGAGGACAACATTTCGTACCCCGCTTCCGACCTCCATTCCGTCCTGCGGGCCACGCCATCCAGCCGCCGGTGGAAGGCGGCCTTCGCAGCCTCGAGCTGACGCCTGATTTCCTCCAGATCCGCCATCAATGCCTCGCCCGCGCTGACATCGTCTCCCACCAGCGTGACCGATGGCTGGCCGGCGGCGATTCCGATCACGCGAGCGTCGAACCTGCGCGCGAGATCGGCGGTGAAATCGAGCAGGCCGGCATTGTCCTTGCCGAGATCGAGATGGACCAACAGGCTCTTGTATGACATGGCGCTTCCTTTTCAGTTCAGCTTCCAATCCAGGTCCAGACGCGCGCCTTTCTTTCCCAGACCGGCGGTCAGGTTCGGCGTCAGGCGGTCCTGCGGCTTGGGATGAAGCGCGAGCGCATCCAAACGGCCGTTCTTGATGCCAAGCGCCTCTGCCATCTCATCGCTGTAATTCCGCGGATAGGGACCGGTGCCCATGTTTGGAAAGCGAAGGATGACCCTTCC
Organism: uncultured Rhizobium sp.; assembly: GCA_964511505.1. Lineage (GTDB taxonomy): Bacteria > Pseudomonadota > Alphaproteobacteria > Micropepsales > Micropepsaceae > Rhizomicrobium. The sequence goes on along the minus strand of CAZEFQ010000168.1, from coordinate 56,734 downwards.
CTGGCTTCCTCCGGCCACGAAGGCCAGGGAAGAGGCGGTGGCGTCATCCATTTCCGCGACGATCTGGTAAGAACCGGGCTGGAGCTTGAAAAGAACCCACGGACCGGCACATTGCACGGAAAGAAGATCGGCGCCGGCTTTGCGGACCCGCACGATCTCGTCCGCCAGATAGACTCCGCCGTTTCCGGCCACCTCCACCTTCAGGCTGTAGCCGTTCCAGGCCGGGTCTTGGCGCGCCTCCTCGCCGACCCCGGTGCAGACCGTTTCAACGCCCTGGACCATGGTGGGCTTGTCCATTTCCAGGCTGACCGGATTCGCCACCGCGGCCGAGCTTGAAAGAACTCCCGCCAGGAAAATGCCAGCAATCCGCATGCTTTTCTCCATCGCTGCGGATGCAATTTAACTGTCGGGCAAAGGAAAAAATTGACCGGCCTCAATCCGCCGGGAATTCATTCGCCGTCGGGATAGCCGACCGACTGGGCGAAAAGAACATGCTGTCCCTCGCGCAGCTTCAACTTCCGCGCTATCGCGGGGCGGTCGCAATTGTGAAACCAGGCTGCCAGCCCTTCCGCGGCCGCGAACAGATACACATTGCCCGCGATCAAGCCGGTATCCACATAGTAATAGGATTTCTGAACTTCCGGGTCTTGCAACCCGGGTTCGCGATATCCGCGCGTATATTCCAGCCTGCGCATGTCCGCCGCATAAATCAGCACCACCGGCGCCTTCGAACCGGAATTGTCCTGCCCCGGCGTCAGCGCTGCGGCCCGCAAATCGGCATCGGTGATCCGGGAAAGGCGATGGTCTTCGGCTTCATAAAGAAACGTGCCCTCCTCCATCGCCACATAGACATCTATTTCCTGTGAATTGCTGGCCGAGGCCGCCGTCCGGCCGGACGTCTCAAAGGGGCCGGCGCTGCGGTTGATCCCATAAGCGGCCCATAGGAGATTGGAAAGAAGCTGAGGCGGCAGCTTGTCCGCGCCGATGTCCCGGATGGTCCTGCGATGTTCCAGAGCCGTGAAGACCGCGCAATCGCTGGTCTTTCGAGGCGGGAGCAGGACAATGGAAGAGACCGTGGCGGAGAGCAAAGACATGCCATTTGATCCAGAACTCACAGTGATCCTGCCGTCGGGACGCAAAATAACCTTGATCCAGCGCAAAGCTGCGCGGAGTTGATCAGGGTCAAGTCGGCTTTTTTCGCGGTTGCTAGAGTTTTCCCATGGTCGAGACGATCTCCCCCAGTGAAGTGTTGGTCGGGACAAACAGGCTTCCCGGATTCTTCCGGCGACCGCATCGGGCTTCGGGATTGGTGATCTTTGCGCATGGCAGCGGCTCCAGCCGGTTCAGCACGCGCAATCGCGAAGTCGCCGATGCCCTGAACCAGGCCGGGATGGCGACACTGTTGTTCGATTTGCTGCATCCGGCGGAAGAATCCGTGCGCAACCGGGCCAATGTCTTCGACATCGCCCTTCTGGCGGAGCGCCTGCTGGATGCCGTCGCATGGGCCGGGCGGGGACCGGCAACCGGTTTGCCCCTGGGCTTTTTCGGCGCCAGCACCGGAGCCGCGGCGGCGCTGGTCGCGGCCGCGGAACTCGGCAACAAGGTTTCGGCGGTCGTTTCACGCGGCGGACGGCCCGATCTTGCAGGCGCGGCGCTCGCCCGCGTAACGGCCCCGACCCTGCTTATCGTCGGAGGCAATGACCGGGAGGTTCTGGATCTGAACCGACTGGCCGCGCGCCAGCTCAAGGCCGTCAGCAGCTTGGAGATCATCCCTGGCGCCACCCATCTCTTTCCGGAACCCGGCGCCATGGAGGGTGTGATGGTTTTGGCCAGGAGTTGGTTCGAACGTTATCTCAAGGAAAACTTCCACTAAGGAGGAACCCATGCTGTTTCGCGACCGCGACGATGCAGGTCTTCGGTTGGCCGCAGCCTTGGCGGCTTTCAAGGGCCGGGCATGCGTGGTTCTTGCCCTTCCCCGCGGGGGCGTGCCGGTCGCCGCCCATGTCGCGGACATACTGGACGCGCCGCTGGACCTTTTGCTGGTGCGCAAGATCGGGGCCCCCCAGCATGAGGAACTGGCGGTCGGGGCGGTGATTGACGGCGGTGCGCCGATCGTGATTCGCGATGAGGCAATGATCCGGGTGACGGGCACGACCCCCCAACAATTCGATGCCATTTGCGCGCGAGAGTTGGCGGAAATCGAGCGCCGCCGCCGCTTCTACCTGGCAGGCCGCCCGGCCCCCGATCTCAAGGGCAAAATCGTGATTGTGGTGGATGACGGGTTGGCCACCGGCAATACCATGCGGGCCGCGCTCAAAGCGGTACGGCGGCGCGATCCGGCAATGGTGGTGATGGCTATACCGGTGGCGCCGGCGGGCGTAGCAGACGATTTCCGCGGCGACGCCGATCTGGTGGTTTGTCTCGCCACGCCGGAGCCCTTTGGTGCGGTAGGCTATTTCTACGGCGATTTCGGCGAGGTCAGCGATGCGCAGGTGATCGCACTTCTTTCTCGCAGCCGTAAGCCCGCGGCGGCCCCTGCTTAGGAGGGATGCATGGTTCAGGATATTCGCACCCGCCCACTGGACCGTTCCCAAAGCGACGCGGTTCGCATCCTCTCATCGGCCGCCGAGGATCTGCCGCCGCCCGAGCAGGCCGATGGCTTTGGCGATTTTTTCCATCGTTTCGGCGCGGCGGAAATCGTCCTACTGGGTGAGGCGACACACGGACCCAGTGAGTTCTACCGTGCCCGGGCGGCGATCACGCGCTGCCTGATCCGGGATCACGGTTTCAATATTGTCGCTGTGGAGGCCGACTGGCCCGATGCCGGCCGGATCGACCGTTATGTCCGGCATGGCTCTTCGCATCTGGAGGGCGAACGGGCGTTCTCGCGCTTCCCCAGCTGGATGTGGTGCAACCAGGAAGTGCTGGAATTCGCCGAGTGGCTGCGCAAATTCAATCAGCCGCGGCCGGAAGCGGACCGGGTCGAGTTTCGCGGACTGGATATCTACAGCCTATCCACTTCCATGGCTGCGGTCCTTTCCTACCTGGACAGGATCGACCCGCAGGAGGCCGCCGCAGCGCGGCGGCGTTATGGATGTCTCACGCCCTGGCAGGACGATCCCGGCCGTTATGGACACCATGCGGTCATGGGTGGAGAAACTTGCGAAGCCGAAGTCCAGGAGCAACTCCTGAACCTGCTCAAGGCGCGCCTGGACTATGCCGCCAGGGACGGGAATGATTTCTTTGACGCCGCGCAGAACGCCCGCATCGTCCGTGCGGCCGAACGCTATTACCGGATCATGTACCGGGGATCGCGCGAATCCTGGAACCTGCGTGATCGCCATATGTTCGATACTCTGCAGCTTCTGGTGAAGCACCGAAAAAAGGCAAAGACGGTTGTATGGGCGCACAACTCCCATATCGGCAACGCTGCGGCCACCTCCATGGGTTGGGAGGGAGAGTTCAATATCGGTGAGCTTTGCCGCACCGCCTATGGTTCGGACATGGCGGCGATCGGCTTTGGCACCGATCGCGGAACGGTGGCGGCGGCATCCGACTGGGACTCGCCGATGGAGGTCAAGGCGGTACGTCCGGCGCGGCCGGACAGTTATGAATATCTTTTTCGCCATGCCGGACATGCAAGATCGCTCACCGATTGGCGGACCCGCCCTGACCTGCGCGCGCTGCTGCAAGAGGTGCGGCTGGAACGCGCCATCGGGGTCGTCTATCGCCCGGACACGGAATTGCTCAGCCATTATTTCCAGGCCGTCATGAGCGAACAGTTCGATGCCCTGATCTGGTTTGAGGACAGCCGTGCCATCACGCCCTTGCCGCTTGAGCGGCCCAAAGGGATGCCGGAGACCTACCCCTTCGGTCTTTGAGGATCGCTATCGAGTGCCGTCATAACGGCCTTTGCCCAGGAACGATGCCCAAGAGATCCCCGACCAAAGAGGCGTATTTTCCGGCGCGGGCGAAGCCTATGCTGGCAACCCTGGTGGCGGAGCCGTTTGACCGGCCGGGCTGGATCTATGAGGAAAAATATGACGGCGACCGCATCCTGGCTTTTAAGCGGCGGGGCCAAGTGAGGCTCCGGTCCCGGAACGGCAAGGACCGCACAGATCAGTTCGGCAAGATCGCAATGGCGGTGGCAAAGCTCCCGCCGGCCAGCCTGATCCTGGACGGCGAAGCCGTGGTGTTCGACCGGCAGGGCGTGTCCCACTTTCAATCCCTGCAGCAGGGGGCCGGTACGCCCGTCTACGTCGTGTTCGATTGCCTCTATTGCGATGGCCGGGACCTCCGCGACGAGCCGTTGTCAGCACGCAAAACGATGTTGGAAAATGTCTTTCGTCCCAATCCGGCGCTTATGCTGAGCCGGGAGCTGGGCCGCAATGGATTGGAGGCTTACCAAGAGGCCCGGCGCAAGGGACTGGAAGGCCTTGTCGCCAAGGACCTTGGCTCATCTTATGAAGGCGTACGCTCCACGTCCTGGCTCAAGGTGAAAGTCCATCGCGAAGATGAGTTCGTCATCCTGGGCTATACGCCGCCGGAGGGGAAGCGGTCGCATTTTGGCGCATTGCTGGTGGGAGCCTTTGAAAAAGGAAAGCTGCGCTATGCGGGCAGGGTTGGGACGGGTTTTGACCGGCCCACACTGGCCGCGCTTTACAAGAAATTCCAGCCGCTCCGCGTGCAACAGCCCGCCTTCGAACCACCGCCCGGAAAGGGACAAACCTACCTCAAACCGCGTCTGGTCGCGCAAATCTCCTACCAGGAACTCACGGCCGATAAAAAGCTGCGGCAGCCGGTTTTTCTGGGGTTGCGGGATGACAAGACGGCGCGTGAGGTCGAATTTCCCCGGGCGCGGCCGCTCAACTCCGTGTGACCCAGATTTCGCCCTCTTTCCGGTATTTCTTCTTCACGGCCGCCCAGGCAATCCGGTGCGCTGCCTCTTCTTGCCGGGGGTCACCTTCATGCGCCATGAAAGCGTGGTTGAAAGCCTGGCGATAAATATCCTGGGCATGCGCCGGCAGACGGTCCTGGAGCGTGGCGGGCAGATCGCGGTTGTCCCGGTAAGGCATGGTCACATCCCTCACTGTCGCATGGTCTTCGGTTCGGGCACGCTTAAGGGCTGTCCGCCTTCGGAACCTGGTCGCTCGGCTGAACCACAACCTCCGCACCGGCCAGCCTTTGGAACAGCCTGTGCCTGCGAACCAGCGGCCACCAGTCGTAGAGAAAAATTTCGATCGGCCGCCAGTTCGCCACCCAGCCAAAGATGATCAGGCTTTCGTTGAGAAAGGCGTGCAGCTGCCCCGGCTGCAGCATGGCACCCAGAAAACGGGTCGCGGCCAGGCAAGCGGCCAGCACCGCAAGGCCGATGGCCAGCGAGAAACGGCCGCGGCGGAAAAGCTCTTTCACTTCCCCGTCGGTGATTTCCGCCCGATAGTGAAAATAGCGGCGCATGGCCTGACCCAGGATGCGCGCCTGCTCGCTTTGCGCTTCCGCCGGAGGCAGGTGGACCACGATCCGCAACAGGTCGCGATGCGGCAGCTCCCGCGCCCAGCTCACGATATATTCCTCGGCCTCGCGGTCGAGGTCCCGTTCGCGGAACGGCAACGGATCCAGGGTGTCGAACAACTGCCCCACCTTCTGGACCTGCAAGGCAATGGTGGAAATTTCGCCGGCGGGCATTCCATCTCCAGACCGTGGGCTCAGCGACAATCAGGCGACCTTTGCCTGTTCCTCCGCGCGGGACCGGAGGGGGGCGAAATCCTCCGCCTGTATCGATTCCCGGGTCAAGAGCAATTGCGCGCCTGTTTCCAGGTCGGCCCGCCGCTGGGAGAGGATCCGGCGGGCCGCTTCGTCCCCCGCTTCCAGCAGCATCCTGACCGCCAGGTCGATCTCGCGCGCGGTCTGCGGCGAAGCCGAGAAAAGCTGGTCCTGAAAGCCCGAAAGAGCGGCAGGGTTCGGCGGTGGAGAGAAGGTGCGCTGTCCAAGCGTGGCGTCCATTCCATATTTGGTGACCATCTCCACGGCGATTTCCGTGGCGCGCTGCAGGTCGTCCGCCGCGCCGCTGGAGACATTCCCGTCAAACAAAAGCCGTTCTGCGGCCCGGCCGCCCATCAGGACGGCGATGCGATTCTTGAGCGCCGAGGCGGTCAGCAGGAAACGGTCCTCGGTCGGGCGCTGCAGCGTGTAGCCGAGCGCGCCGACACCGCGCGGTATGATGGACACTTTCTGGACAGGATCGACATCCGGCAGGCTGGCCGCCACCAGGGCATGCCCCATTTCATGATAAGCGACGCGGCGGCGCTCCTCCGGATTGAGAACGCGGCTTTTCTTTTCGATGCCCGCCACAATGCGCTCGATGGCCACGGTGAAATCCTCCAGGGCCACTGCCGTAGCGCCGCGTCGCGTGCCGGCAATCGCCGCCTCGTTAACCAGATTGGCGATATCGGCGCCGGTAAAGCCCGTGGTGAGGCCGGCGATCTTTGTCAAATCCGTGGCCCCGTCGAGCTTGATCTTGCGCACATGCACTTTGAGAATCGCGAGCCGTCCGCCGAGATCAGGCCGGTCCACCAGCACCTGGCGGTCGAAGCGCCCGGCGCGCAAAAGGGCCGGATCAAGAATCTCAGGCCTGTTGGTCGCGCCGAGAAGAATCACGCCGACACGCGGGTCAAATCCATCCAACTCCGAAAGCAGCTGGTTAAGGGTCTGCTCCTTTTCGTCGATGCCGCCATACGCGCCGGCAATGCGGCTGCGCCCCAATGCATCCAGTTCGTCAATGAAGATGATGGAAGGCGCCGCTTTGCGCGCCTGTTCGAAAAGATCGCGAACGCGTGCCGCCCCAACGCCCACAAACATCTCCACAAACTCCGAACCGGAAATGGAGAAGAACGGCACGCCCGCCTCTCCTGCCACTGCCCGCGCCAGCAAGGTCTTGCCGGTTCCAGGCGGCCCGACCAGCAGCACGCCCTTGGGAACGTGCGCTCCCAGCCGTCCATAGGCTTTGGGGTCTTTCAGGAATGACACCAACTCCTGAAGCTCGAACTTGGCTTCATCCACGCCGGCCACATCCGCGAAGGTGACTCTGATGTCCCGCTCGACATAGACCTTGGCGCGGGATTTTCCCAAAGCGCTCAATCCGGTGAGCCCCTGGCCGGCACTGCTGCTGCGAAACAGGTAGGACCAGATCAGGTAAAAGGCGAGCGCCGGAACGATCCAGGAAAGAAGAGTGGAAAGCCAGGAACTGTCGGGCGTGCCCTGCACTTCCACATTCTTTTCCGCGAGCGCCGCGGCGATCTGGGGATCGACCTTTAATGTCGCGAACTGCGTATTGCCGTCGGGCAGCGGAGACTTAAGAGTCCCGGTGATAGTGTCCTGGCCGACCGTGACGCTTTTCACCTTGTCCTGGAAAACCAGGGTCTCGAACTGGCTATAGGGTATGGTTTCGACATGGCCCGCCGCTTGCCAAAACCAGCCGAGTAAGGCCAATCCGGCAAGGCCGGCCACAAAATAGTACCAGACAGGAAGGCGGCTACGGGGAGGCTGATTGTCCTCTTGCATTTTTTATTCGTAGCCGCGGACGGGCGGGCGCTCCTTGTTTTCGATCAAGCCCTCCCTCACCGCTTTGGTTTGATTTCGATCAATTACCGGCCGCGCCGATCTCTGCAGACTGGGCGCTCAACGATGGAGAGAGGCAATGACGGATTCATCCCTGCGCCAGGACATTCTGGATGAATTGGATTTTGAACCGAGGGTGAATGCCACCCATATCGGCGTGGCGGTGAACAACGGCGTGGTGACGCTGAGCGGCCATGTCGGCAGCTATGCGGAAAAAGTCGCGGCCGAGACCGCCGTCAAACGGGTGAAAGGCGTGCGTGCCATCGCGGAAGAGATCGAAGTCCGGTATCCGTTCGACAAGAAGACCGCCGACGACGAGATTGCCGGACGTGCCGCCAATATCCTGCGCTGGAATTCCGCCGTTCCGGCGGATTCCATCCAGGTGAAGGTCCAGGATGGCTGGATCGCCTTAAGCGGGACTGTGGACTGGGATTTCCAGCGCAAGGCGGCGGAAAGCGAGGTTCGCAAGCTTTCCGGCGTGGCTGGAGTCATCAATGAAATCACGATCAAGCCGCGCGTTGCGCCGACCGATATCCAGCGCAAAATCGAAAGCGCACTTCTTCGCAATGCCGAGGTTGAGGCCCAGAACATCAAGGTTTCTGTGCTGGATTACGGCCATGTCAGCCTCAAGGGCCGGGTTCATGGCTGGCAGGAACGCGAGATGGTGAAGAATGCCGCCTGGTCGGTCCCGGGCGTGGTCGCAGTCGAAGATTTTTTGTCCATTGGCTGATTTCGGGCGCTTTTTCGCTCCCCCAGCAAGCGCCTTTACTGCCCCGCCGGCCCCCGGCGGGGCTTTTTTTTTCCGCGGCTAAGGCTGGACGTTGAGCCTTGCCGATGGTCCTATGTACGATGCGGTACGGGGATGGATATGGATCAGGCTGCAAAGTTCGTAGCCCAGGCCAATATAGGCCGTTTTCTCGGCCTCTTGGAGCGCGAGCAAGATACCGTGCGCTGTTCGCTCTGGACCCGGTTGCTTATCGCTGAAGAGGACCGGTTCGCCCAGATCTCCGAACGGCTGGAAATTGCGGAAAATTGCCTGGCCACCTGTTCACGGCATATCGTCAATCAACGCGGCCGGCTCGCATCGATGGATGGCACGGATTCGCGCCTTGTGGTGGCGAAACTTCTTCTTTCGAACCTGCTGGATGTCCGCGCGGCGGTCGAAGCACACATCACCATGCTGAAAAAAGACCTGGGGTAGGCATCAGCTGCCAATGACGCACGATGACGGCCAAGCCGCACATCGTGCGTCTTTATGACAAACCCTTATTTCGCGGACGCGACCATGATGGCAAAGACCTGGTTCATCGCCTGGTCGGTTGCCGACTTGACACAGTCCGCTGTCTGGACCGGCACATAGACGCTTTCTGGATATTTGCGCTTGAGCTGGTTGCAGGTCGCGGTGGCCGTGTCGGAGATGCGTTTTTCCAGCGTGTTGATGCCGGCATATTTGGTGATGTCGAGATCGGCGAAACTCACATTGCTGGAAGCGGTGAGCACGGTGAAGACACCCTTGCCGGCCCCGGCGCTTTGCGCCGCGGTGGCATTCGCGGGTTTTTTCACTTCCACGATCAGGGGCGCCGTAACAATGATCTGCTCAACGGCGGGCGCAGCCGATTGCGCCATGGCGGCGGTATTAAGGCCCGAGAGCATGCCCACGGCGCCAAGCAGTCGTATCGTTTTTTTAAACATGAAAACCTCCTTTGTATCGTTTTGAACATTGCATCCTTTGCCGGAGCCGTGATTGATCCGGATCAACACGCGGTTTGCCGAAAATATCTCTGCCGACATGCCGAGGCATGCGAGTCAGGGTCTGGTATCGCCGGTTTGCGGATAGCTCATGAAATGGCGGAGCGCGGATACCAATTCGGCGGCATGTTTGCTGTCACCCGCAGCCAAGGCAGCCCGGATGTCGTCCACCAGAATATCGCGGATTTTCTGGCTTCCGCCCTTCTGAGACAAGAGATATTGGCCCAGGATGGCGGCGGCGATCGCCGGCACATGCTCATGTTCAGCGATGGCCGCGACTTCCTTTTCAGTCAAGCCGCATAATGCGATGCAATCCTCCAACGCAATCATGATTACTTTTTACCGCAGCAGGCGCGATCCCCTTTGATCCGGATCAACGCGGCAATATCGCGGGGCCGGGACAGTGACGCATGGGAGGCCAGAATGACGGACCTATTTGACGAACGGGAACGGGGTTATGAAGCCAAATGGGCTCATGACGAGGAAGCGCATTTCCGGGCGATGTCCATGCGCAACAGGCTCCTGGGCGAATGGGCAGGAGGCAGGCTTTCCCTTACAGGAGCGGCCTTGGCGGATTATGCGGCCGGCCTTGTCCGCGCCGGGGTAACAGGCAAGGGCCATGACCCCGTCTTTGACCGCCTGCATGCGGACTTCGCAGAGGGCAAGGTGGATGTTTCCGACACCGTTCTCAAAGGCGTGATGAAGCAGCTTTATGAGCGGGCAAAAAAAGAAGTTCTGGACGGAAAGACCTGAAAGGTCCGGCAGCGTGGCGCTCGAACTTTCTTTTTTTGGCGGCGCCGGCACGGTCACCGGCTCGAAATATCTGCTGCAGGGTAACGGCGGCCGCCTGCTGGTGGATTGCGGCCTTTTCCAGGGATACAAGGCGCTCAGGCTTCGGAACTGGGATGCTCCGCCCTTCAAACCCGCGGGCATTTCCGCCGTCATCCTCACCCATGCACATCTCGATCACAGCGGATACCTGCCCCTGCTCGTTAAAAAAGGATTTCGCGGGCCGATATTTTGCACCGAGGCAACTGCCGATCTTTGCGGCATCCTGCTTCCGGATTCGGGCCATCTGCAGGAACAGGACGCCGAATACGCCAATCGTCACCGTTTTTCCAAGCACAATCCCGCCTTTCCGCTTTATACGGAAGCCGACGCCCGGCGGGCTTTGACGCAGCTACGGCCGGTGGAATTCGGCGCCGATACCGGCCTTGCCTGTGGCGCACGGCTGCGCTTCGTGCGCGCCGGCCATATCCTGGGCGCGGCTTCCGCGATTGTGACATGGGAAAGCAAAAAGGTGGCCTTTTCGGGCGACATCGGCCGCTACAATGATCCCCTGATGCTTGATCCGGATCCCATCGGTCCCGCCGATTATCTCCTGATGGAGTCGACCTATGGCGACCGCCTGCACGACCGGGCCGATCCCGGCGATGTCTTGTCGAATATCATCGGCAAAACCATCCATCGTGGCGGGACGGTCATTGTGCCGGCCTTTGCGGTAGGCAGGGCGCAAAGCCTGCTTTATCATATCGCCCGCCTCAAGGAAGCGGGACGGCTTCCCCGCCTGCTTCCCGTTTTTCTCGACAGTCCCATGGCGATTGATGCCACGGATATTTTCCGGCGGCATCCCAAAGACCAAAGGCTGGGCCCCAGTGAGCTTCGCCTGGTAGGAGGAGACATCCACTACGTCCGGACCGCGGAGGAGTCCAAAGCCCTCACAGCCAATCGGATGGCGAAGATCATCGTTTCCGCCAGCGGCATGGCGACCGGGGGCCGCGTCTTGCATCACTTGGCGCATTATGCTTCCGACCCCCGCAACAGCGTGCTCTTTGCCGGCTTCCAGGCCGGCGGCACACGGGGAGACGCGATGGTTCGAGGCGCGTCCAGTATAAAAATTCATGGCACATACATACCCGTGCGCGCCGACGTGCATAATCTTTCCATGCTGTCGGCGCATGCGGACCGCGAGGAACTTCTGCGCTGGGCACAGGGCTTCGGCAAAGCGCCAAGAAGCGCATTCATCGTGCATGGCGAACCGGCCGGAGCCGATGGGCTCCGCCATGCCCTGGAAGAAAGACTGAACTGGAATTGCGTGGTACCGGACCACGGCCAGAAGGTCGTGCTGTCATGAGCGATTATGCCCTGAAAGCGCGCCGTCTCGGCCTTGACACCCATTCGGAAACCGTCGTTTTCCTGCACAAGAATTGTCCGGTTTCGCGTTCCGAGGGCTTCACCTCCCACAACCGGATTCTGCTCACGGCCGGCGGCCGCCATGCCATCGCGACGCTGTATCAGGTGGAATCCGATCTCCTGGACTGTGACGAGGCCGGCCTGTCGGATGCGACATGGCGGGCTCTCGGAGTCCAGGAGGGCGATCCGGTCTTTGCCCGGCATGGACCCGTCGTGGAATCCCTCAGCCTAGTGCGCGGCCGCATCTTCGGCCATTCGCTCGACGAAAGAGGTTTTCATCTCGTCATTTCAGACATTGTGGACGGGCGCTATTCGGCCATCGAAACGACCTCTTTCATAACGGCCTGCGCCGCCAAGCCGCTGGCGCAGGACGAAATCTGTTCTCTTACCCGCGCCATGGTGGACACCGGCCGGCGCATGCATTGGCCGGGTCCCGTCATCGCCGACAAGCATTCGGTCGGCGGACTTCCCGGAAACCGCACCACGCCGATTGTTGTGGCGATCTCAGCCGCGCTGGGCCTTGTGATTCCAAAGACCTCTTCCCGCGCGATAACCTCTCCGGCGGGCACGGCCGACACAATGGAAACACTGGCGCCGGTGGATCTTGATGAGGCCACATTGCGCCGGGTTGTGGAACGGGAGGGGGGCTGCATTGCCTGGGGCGGCGCCATGCGCCTCAGTCCGGCCGACGACATTCTGATCCGCATCGAGCACGCGCTCGATATAGACAGCGAGGGCCAGATGATCGCCTCAGTGCTTTCCAAAAAAATCGCCGCGGGCTCCACCCATCTGGTGATCGACATGCCGGTGGGCCCCACCGCGAAAGTGCGCAGTGCCGAAGCAGCCGAGTCGCTCAGCGCCGGGTTGGCTTCTGTTGCGCGGCAATTCGGCTTGCGGACCCGCATCGTGCGCGGAGACGGCAATCAGCCCATCGGCCGCGGCATTGGGCCTGCCTTGGAGGCACAGGACGTGCTGTCCGTCCTCACCGGGAAGGAAGAGGCGCCCCATGATCTGCGGAGCCGGGCGCTTGAGCTGGCCGGGGCGGTGCTGGAACTGGCGGGCACCTCGACCCCGGGGCACGGGGTTGAGCTTGCCGCCAAGGCATTGGATGACGGACGGGCCTGGAACAAATTCCAGCGCATCTGCGAGGCGCAAGGGGGCATGCGGCTGCCGCCCATCGCCCGCTTCCGCAAACTGCTCTGCGCGAAGAAAGACGGCGTTCTATCCTTCATAGATAATCGCCGTGTCGCCCGGCTGGCCAAACTGGCGGGGGCGCCCAACGCCAAGGCCGCCGGGGTTGAGCTTCATGTCTGCCTGGGGCAAATGGTGATGGCGGGCACGCCGCTCTGCACCCTGCATGCCGAGGCAGAGGGCGAACTGGCTTATGCCCTGGGTTATGCAGAGATCAATCCCGAAATTTTCGGGATCACATGAGTCCGCCGGTCTTCTTTGCGCTCCCTGGCAACCAGGAGATGGCCACGCGCCTGGCATCGGCCTGCGGGGGCGAGTTGGGTGGGCTGGAAGTCTCCCGCTTTCCGGACGCAGAATCGCACTTGCGCTTCGCCCAAGCCATTGCGGGACGGAGCATTGTCCTGGTCTGCAGCTTGCCCCGCCCGGACACGAAGATACCGGCACTCCTGTTCGCCGCCGATGCAGCCCGCGATCTGGGGGCGCGGCGGGTCGGGCTTGTGGCGCCCTATCTCTGCTACATGCGGCAGGACCGGCGTTTCGTGGACGGCGAGGCCGTGACCTCGAAGAGTTTCGCGGCGCTCATTTCCCGCGCTTTCGACTGGCTCGCCACCGTCGAGCCTCACCTGCATCGCTACAAGACCCTCGACGAGATCTACTCCATTCCGTCCCGCGTCGTGCATGCGGGGCCGGCCATCGCCGCCTGGATCCTTAAAAATGTGAGCCGTCCCATGATTATCGGGCCCGACGAGGAAAGCCGCCAATGGGTGAGCGCGGTGGCGCACGATTGCGATGCGCCTTTTCTGGTACTCTCCAAGCAGCGCATGGGTGACAGGTCCGTCAGCATCACCGCTCCGGCAATTCCCCTGGAGCCCGGCCGGACTCCCCTGTTCCTGGACGACATCATTGCCAGCGGCGTCACGATGCGACAGGCGATACAGTCAACCGCGCCTGCGTCCGGCCCGATCGTCTTGGGGGTTCACGGACCTCTTGTCGCCGGAGCCGCCCAATCCATTCTCTCGGCGGGCGCCCGCCTGGTCACTTGCAATACCGTCCCGAACGAATTCGCCGCCATTGACGTAAGCGGGATCATCGCCAAGACGGTTGCCGATATGCTTTAACGAAGGCTTCGAATCGATCTCGGCGCCCGGTAAAATCCCGGGCGGCTCACACTGCCAATCGTGATGGCCATGGACCTTCGCCCAGACCAGGGATTGAGTGCCAGGGAAGCGGCCCTAAGGCTCAGGCAATTCGGCCCGAATGAGCTGCCGAGTGCAGAACGCCGCAATGTCGGGCGCATCATATGGGACATCATACGACAGCCCATGTTCGCGCTTCTTTTGGCGGGAGCGGCAATCTATTTCCTGTTGGGAGAAGCCCTGGACGCCACCGTCCTGTCGCTGTTTGCCACGCTTTCGGTGTCGATCAGCGTCTTGCAGGAAGGCCGCAGCGAGCGCGTGCTCGAATCCCTGCGGAACCTCGCAAGTCCCCGCGCGCTCGTGCTGCGGGACGGGCAACGCCAGCGCATTCCAGCCCGCGACCTGGTTCCGGGAGACACCATTATCCTGGTGGAAGGCGACCGGGTGCCGGCTGACGCGTTGCTTCTGTCCGGTGATGAGGTACTTGCCGACGAGTCGTTACTAACGGGAGAATCAGTCCCGGTACAGAAGATACCATCGCGTCAGGACATGTCATGGATGCCCCCGGGGGGAGAGGATTTGCCCTTCGTTTACGCGGGTACTCTGGTGGTTCGCGGCCCCGGAACGGCGCGTGTAATTGCCACCGGCCTGTCTTCCGAATTAGGCAAGATCGGGCAAACGTTGAAATCGGTGAATCTCGAACAACCCCGGCTTCAAAAGCAGCTTCAGTGGCTGGTGCGGGATTTTGCCGGTATCGGGACGCTCACCGCCGCATTGGTTGTATTGCTCCTGGGGTTCACGAGAGGGTCTTGGTTGCAGGCAGCGCTGGCCGGCATTGCGATAGGCATGTCGGTTTTGCCGGAGGAGATCCCGCTCGTTCTGACCGTGTTCATGGCCATGGGCGCGTGGCGGATATCGCGCGCCGGGGTCTTGACCAGAAGAGCCGCGGCCATCGAGACACTCGGGGCGGCAACGGTCTTGTGCACCGACAAGACCGGAACGCTCACGGAAAACAAAATGCAGGTCGAATTAATTGCCGCAGACGGAGTGGTCTGGCGGAAGGCGACCGGTCTGCCCCTCCAAGAAACCATGAAAGCCACGCTCCACGCGGCTCTTGGCGCAAGCGATCCGGTTCCGACTGATCCGATGGACAAGGCGGTCCACGCCGCTGCATCGCAGGCCGAGCTCGTCAGGCCGGCGTCGCTTCTCGGCAGTTACGGCCTGCTTCCGGACCTTCCGGCAACCACCTTCATCTGGGACGCCTCCGGGGAGTTCGCGGCGGTCGCCTATGCCAAGGGAGCCCCAGAGGCGATTGCGGAATTGTGTAAATTGTCGGGTGAAGCGCGCGAACGGTTGTTACATGAGGTTGACGATTTTGCAGCGCGCGGGGTCCGCGTTCTGGGGGTGGCCCAGGCGAGACTGTCGTGGCAGGACGGCTCACGGCCCCGGTCGCAGCGCGAGATTGACTTCCGCTATGTCGGGCTCATCGGCTTTGCCGACCCGTTGCGGCCGGAAGTGCCCGCTGCGGTAAGAGAGTGCCAAAGTGCCGGGATACGGGTGGTCATGATCACCGGCGATTACCCGTTGACCGCGAAAGCTATTGCGGCACAGGCAGGCATAGACGCTGGGGAGGTCCTTGACGGCGCAACCCTGGAGACATTGAGCGATCCGGAGATCGCGGAAGCGGTGAAAACGACATCGACCTATGCTCGAATTCGTCCCCAGCAGAAGTTGAGGCTGGTCGAGGCTCTCAAGCAGAATGGCGAGATTGTCGCCATGACTGGAGATGGGGTGAATGATGCGCCCGCGATGAAAGCCGCTCATATCGGAATAGCGATGGGGGCCCGGGGCACTGATGTTGCCCGGGAGGCAAGCAGCCTGGTCCTGCTCAAGGACGACTTCGCGTCCATCGTCGCCACGATCCGACTGGGGCGCAGAATCTACGACAATCTGCGAAAGGCAATCGAATACATTGTTGCGGTCCACATACCCATAGCCGGATTGGCCGTTATTCCCCTGCTGTTCGGATTGCCTCTGATGCTCATGCCTATCCAAATTGCCCTTCTGGAGATGGTAATCGACCCCGCCTGTTCGGTGGTCTTCGAGGCAGAGAATGAAGAAAAAGACGTTATGGCGCGGCCTCCCCGCAGGCCGGGCGACCCGGTGTTGCCGGGGAGAACCGCCATTTGGGCATTCTGCCAGGGGTCCACGGCACTGGTTATTGTCACTGCAACACTTTTCCTGGGCTCGGTTTCAGGTCTGCCGCCGGACGAGTTGCGCGCGCTGGTGTTCACGGTCCTTGTCTTGATGAACGTCGGGCTGATCCTGGTGAATCGCTCTTTTGGCACTTCTCTTTCGGAAGCGCTGCTTCGTCCGAACCGGATTTTGTGGCTTCTTGTCTCGGTGGTGGGTGCGGTTCTGGCCGCGGCGCTCTATCTGCCAAGCGCCCAGGGACTTTTTCATTTCAGTCCGCTAAACCAGGGCGAGATTGCAGGCTGCTTTGCCGCGGGCCTGGCCCTGGTCGTCGCTCTTCAGTTGGCGAAAGGTAGCCGCGGCTTACAGAAAGCTCTTGTCCAGGATGGCGAACGCTAGGAAGCCAAAATCCGGTCCGGTCGTGCTGATGAACCGAGGAATGCGGCAGCCTTGATCCATGTCAAGGGCAGGACAAGCAGGACTTGGCACAAAGATCGGCAGGTTGCGGTCGTCACAAGCTTCTGTTCGACGCGTTTGGCTGCACCTAGGCATTGGAGGGCGCCATGAGCAGAAAAACCATCGCCGTCGCCATCGCGCTCCTTTTCGCGAGCACGCTTTCGACATTCGCAGCAACGGTAAAAGGTTGGATCACCTATATTGCACTGAACAAGCAGGAATTGCTGCTTGGCAGCACCGACATGTACGCGGTCGCACCCAATGTCGATCTGTCCTCGGTCGCGATCGGCGATCAAGTGCAACTGAATGTGGAAAGTCGCGGGGGACGGAAGGTGGTCACCCGGGTGACCAAAGTGCCATTCGACCCCACTTCGTCATAGATTCGTTGGCTGGCATCGAGAGGCTTTTTGAGGTCGGCGCACACATATCCTGGACGGAAAA
Organism: uncultured Rhizobium sp.; assembly: GCA_964511505.1. Taxonomy (GTDB): domain Bacteria; phylum Pseudomonadota; class Alphaproteobacteria; order Micropepsales; family Micropepsaceae; genus Rhizomicrobium. The sequence goes on along the minus strand of CAZEFQ010000168.1, from coordinate 39,758 downwards.
AACCGACCGCTGCACAAGAACGCAAAAAAACCTAGCGTTGTCCCGATGCTGGAACGGGCTAATAGCTCACAGACGTTCCGTTCCCAATCCTGTCGCTTGGGTGAACGACAACGAGGTCTCCGGCTTTAACGCCACTTAAGGCTTCGGCAAACTCGTCATTACTTTCGCCAATTTTCACGGGCGTCAGAGCAGCTTTACCGTCGCGCACCGCGAACACCGCCCAGCCGTCGCCATGGCGGAACAGGCCGGCGGCCGAAACCCGCAGAACGTCCTTGTCTTCCCAATAGACAATATGCGCGTTGACACGGAAACCATCCCCGATCGCCTCCCATGTGCGGGCTGATCCGGTGAAATCCAAAAGGACATTGACGCGCTGTTCCTCCACCCCCAAGGCGGACACTTTGGTGAAGCCGCCGGGCTCAATGCGGCGCACCCGGGCCGGCAATTCGCCCGGCCCGCCCCAGTCCGTGATTCGCGCCTGATTTCCCTCATGTATTTTGACCGCACTTTGCGACACCAGCTCGACAAGAATCTCGAGATTTTTGGGATCACCGATTTCAAGGATGGGAGACCCGGCAGGGACGACGGATTCATTCTCATGCAAAACGCGAAGCACCTTGCCGGAAACCGGCGCGAGCAGCTTCATGCTGGGGCGCTGGTGCTGCAGACGCTCATAATCGGCCGGATCGACAAGCAGGGTCCGTGATGCCAAGAGATCATATTGCTTGGCTTCGAGGGCCGCTTCCGCCGTGTTGCGGGCTGCCAGGGCGGTATTATAAGCCAATTGAGCACGTTCCAGGTCTACCGTCGCGATGGCGTTGGATTGTGAAAGCCGTTTGGCGCGGCTGAGATCCGACGCGGTAAAGGCGAGTTGCGCTTTGGCCTTTTCAAGCTCGCTGGCGGCCAGCGCTCGGGCTGCTTCCGCAGATTTGACCGCCGCATCCGCCTGTGCCCGTGACCGGACATCGAGAAAAGCAGCCATTGTGGGCTGAAGATAAGCAACAACGGTTTGCCCGCCGGTCACGGAATCGCCGGCATGTGTTTCTACGCGTAAGAGCCTGCCGGCGACGGGGGCCGAGACCTGGTAGATTTCGCGCACCCGCGTGCGGCCTTCGTCGGAAACCTCGACCCGCAGCGGACCCCGTCCGACTGCCGCGACTTCAACCGCAACGGGACGTGGCCAAAAGGCCCAGGCCAAGGCAGCTGCGACTGATATCCCAAGCGCAGACCATAAAAGGATGCGGCGCTGGGCGGGGGTCATGGCTATTCCCTGGTCTTCAAGACAGAGATCATGTCCAAACGATTGATACGCTGCGCCACCGCGAGGGCGGAAAGCGCGGCGGAAGCCAGTGCGATACTCATGGCAATTCCGAATGTCGCCGGGGCGATAACAAAAGGAACGCGAAACAATTTCGTCTCCATTGCGTGGCTCATCAGCCAGGCAAGACCATAGCCAAGAGCACAGCCGGCCGGAAGTGCCGCAACGACCAGCAAGGCCAGCTCTCCGATCAGTACATAACCCGTTTCCGAGCGTGTAAAACCCATCACCCTGAGGCTGGCAAGCTCGCGGCCACGCTCCGAAAGGGAAATACGCGCGGCATTATAGACGACGCCGAATACAATGATGGACCCCAATCCAATATAGAAATAAATGACGATGACCATGCTCCTGGCCATATTGTCTCGCAGGGAGGAAATCGCTTGGGCCCGGGTTGAAACTGTGGCAACTGCAGGCATCTGCTTCAGCCTGCCAAGCAGCGCCGCCTGGGCGGCGCTGTCTATCGCGGCCTGTATGGACGTCAGGCTGCCGTTTTCTCCGGCAAACGTCCCGAGCGCACGACGGTCCATGTAAGCGGACAGGCCGACATTTTCCGAAACAATGCCGGAAACGGGCACAGACTTTGTTTGCCGGGTGCCTTCCAGCAGCTGGATTTCCAATTTCTGGCCAACGCGCAAGTCCAGCAAGCTCGCAAGCTTGGCGGAAATCAGCACGCCTTCTTGCGGCAGCGTGAAGCTGCGACCGGCGGAATCCACAAACGCCCGGAACCGCGTGTCATTGGGCAACCCGACGATCCCGAGGCGTTGAACGAGATGCCCGTGGGAAAGGCGAGCCGCCACCTCAAGCACAGGTTCCGCACCGCGTATGCCCGGCAAGCGGTCCACTTCAAAGCCGGCTTTTTCGCTGCGCTGTTCGATGAGACTGATCACAATGTCCTGACGATTGGCGCGGTAATAATAGCTATCAACCAGTTCGTCGATGGCATCGAAGAAAAAGAACAGACCCACCAGCAACATGATTGCCAGGGCAACGCCGCTTGCGGTGAAAAAGGCCCTCAGAGGCCAGCGGCCAATGTGGCGTATGATCATCTGGGTTGGCACCGATATGCGGCCCTCAAGCCCCATAAGATCGACGAGAGTGCGGCGATAGGCGGGCGGTGATGGGGGCCGCATGGCCTCGGCCGGCACCAGCCGAATAGCGCGCCCGACCGCGCTCAAGGTGCCCGCCATTGCAGCGGCAAAGGCGATGGCGATGGCGGCTGCGAAGACCGCATTATCCATCCGGTATTCCAGGAAGGGAAACCGGAAATAGTTCTGGTACATGCCCGTCATCCACCGCCCAAGACCGAACCCGGCGGCGCATCCTGCCGCCGCCCCTAACAGAGCTATCGCCAGGGAGAATTTCACATAGTGCCATCCAACTTCGTTGTTGGAATAGCCGAAGGATTTCAACAGGCCGATGGATTCGCGTTCTGTCTCGATCAGACGGGACAGCACCATATGGATAAGAAATGCGGCCACACCGAGAAAAACCGGCGGAATGACCATTGCAATGGTACGAAGCTGATCGAGTTCCTGGGTGATATAGGCATGGCTGCTCTGGTCGTCGCGCCCGTAGGCGGCCGATCCGCCATAGGGGGCCAGGAGGTTGTCCAGGCGTCGAATCACGTCTGGAATGGAGGCATTGGGGAGTACGGAAAGACTGATATCGTTGAAAGCGCCATGCATGTCGAAGGCGGCTTCCATCAATGAACGATCCAACCAGAGAATTCCGAAGGCTTGATCGTCCGGCATCAGTTGACCCGGAGCAAGTACATAGACGAATTCCGGTGAGAGCGCGACACCCGTCACCGTGAAAAGACGCTTTCTCCCGGCGAGGATGACCCCGATCTTGCTTCCAGGAGCGTAGCCGAGGGCCAGCGCCATGTTCTCGCTCATCACCAGTTCATCACGATCCCTTTCCGGAAGGCGGCCGCTACGGAGTGTGATCTTGTTCAGAGACGGAGCCCTGGCCTCTGGCAATGACACCAGATAGGCCGCAGCGGGTCGCGCCAATCCGGCAATGTCTAGCGCCGCATAGTGAGTGATGCGGGCATCCGCCGCGGAAACACCCGGTATTCGCGCGGCGTTTGCGGCAAGCGGCAGCGGCGCACGTTTCAACTGGGAAAAGATCGCCCCGAATCTGTTTCGCTCATAGTATGTATCTCGCGTTTGCCTCAACGACATCATGGCGCCATATGTCATGATGATGATTGCCACCCCGCAGGCCAGCACCGCGGCAATCGCGAGCGCCTGGCTTTTCGCCCGCCAGAGGTCACGCAACAATTTCTTGTTGAGGGCACGCATCAGATCACCACTTTATCGACTGGGCGGCTCGCCGGACGGTGTTTGCCTCGATGTTGGCTATCCTGCCATCCGCGAAGGAAACGACGCGCGAGCCCATGCCTGCTATCGCGATATTGTGCGTAATGATGACCGATGTGGTGCCGAGTTCTGCATTGATGCGTTCTATCGCCTGCAAAACGACAATGCCCGTTGGCGAGTCCAGCGCCCCCGTCGGTTCATCGCAAAGCAATATCTCCGGGCGCTTTGCAATGGCCCGCGCAATGGCCACACGCTGTTGTTCGCCGCCGGACAATTGCGCCGGGAAGTGATTCAGCCGGTTGCCCAGGCCTACAATCTCCAAGGCTTCCTCCGGTGTCATAGGTTTTGCGGCGATTTCCGTCACCAGCGCGACATTCTCCCGAGCCGTTAAACTTGGGATCAGGTTGTAGAATTGAAAAACGAAGCCAACATGATCCCGGCGGTAAAGCGTCAGTTCGCGATCGGTCATTTTGCAGAGGTCATGGTCCCGGAAGCGCGCTTCACCCGTTGTCGGCCTGTCGAGCCCCCCAAGGATGTTCAAAAACGTTGACTTGCCAGAACCGGAGGGACCGAGAAGCACAAGGACTTCCGAGGCAAAGATGTCCAGATCTATCCCCCTTAACGCAGGGACATCGATTTCTCCAGAGCGATAAATCTTGGTCAGGCCATGAACATGAAATGCCACGGAAGGCGGCCGGACTGATGCGGCTGATGCAATGGTCAGATCCATTTGGATTTAGTGGCAATTTCGGCCGCTTTTGCACTTGATCCCGCGCAAACGCCGCGTTTTGTGGGACCACTTTTACGTTCCGGAATTGATCTGAAACAAAGTGCGGCGCCGGATCGGATGTTCTGTTTTTGTTGGACTTTATTTGAGGTTTGCCATGCGCCGGTCAGCACTTCTCGCGTCTGCCGCCATATTCCTGGCGGCCGCCCTCTCCTCGCCCGGGCAGGCAGAACCCCGTTATTTCTATGGAGAGGATTGCCGGGATCAGAATACGACAGCCGGCGCCGTCATCGGGGCGATCCTCGGAGGCATCCTGGGAAGCCAATTCGGCCGGGGCGCCGGCAACACCGCAGCCACGTTTGGTGGGGTCATTCTCGGAGGGCTCGCTGGCGCCTCAATTGCCAAAGATATCAGCTGCAGCGACCGGCCCTACGCCTTCCGGGCCTATGCCCAGGGTTTCGACGGCCCGATCGGCAGACGTTACGATTGGCAGAATGATCGCCGCACCAGCTACGGCTATTTCCGGCCGACCCGTGAGTATCATAACGGAGCCATGCTTTGCCGCGAGTTCCAGGAGGACGGCTATGTCAATGGCCGGCACTACTCTCGCTCGGGGTCGGCTTGCCGTCGCATGGACGGCAACTGGCACTTCAACTAGCCGAAAACTTCTTCCTTGCAGGCCGTTTCCCTCGCTCCAGAAACGGGATTTCTTCCCGAGAGCGCTCCGTCGAAAAACCAAAGGCGGCCGTTGAGGCAGATCAAAGCGGACCGGGTCATGGTTACGCATTCTTCATGAGTAACCACCCTTAAGGAGAAAACTCATGATGAAGAAGATTTTGATTTTTGCAGCTGCCGGCATGACGGCTCTTTGTCCGACCGCCTTCGCACAGGACATCAAGCCTTCGGAAAATATCACCGTCACGGCGCCGCTGCTGGTTATCCCAAAGGAGCAGAAGCTGAAGGGCATGCATGTCCTGTCGCTTTCGGTTGAGAAAGTCGTGAGTTACGCCGACCTCGACCTTTCCAAACCCGGCGATGCCGCGAAATTCCGCACTCGCATCAGCGATACCGCTGCCGAGCTCTGCAAGGAATTGGATTCGAAGTATCCGCCGGCCGTCTATATCCCGGTGACCAACCAGAATTGCATCAAGGCCACCACCGACAGCGCCATGCCTGTCGTCAACGAGATCATCGCCGCGAAGTGAGCAGCAGGCGCCGCGCCGGTCCTCTCCCCGGCGCGGCGCCATTCTCGAGGAGAACAACATGAATAATCGTCGTCTTCTGTTCATTTCATTGTGCGCCGGTCTGATATTGTCCACATCCGCATTCGCGCAGGACACCTGCCTGCGGACCGGCCAGATAGATGGTTTCACCGCGTTGCCTGGAAACAAGAGCCTTGTGGTGATGGACCGGCTCAAGAAAAAGTTCAAGATCACGTTCTTTGACCAGTGCGAAGATCTCGATTGGAATCTGACTCTCGGTTTCAAAACGGCCGGTGCCAGCAGTTGTGTTTCCCGCGGTGATCAGGTGCTTTCCAGACGGGTGGTCGGCCCCGTTGACCGCTGCCGGATCGACAAGGTTGAGCCGTACACTCCGGCAATGCAGCAGGCTGACGCGGAGAAGTTCAATCGCTAGGCCGCCCCGAATGTCGACCTTTCGCGGGGCCAGGCCCCTCACGGTTTCCCGTGCATATCCAGCACCCCAACGGGCGATTGGTGGGCCCCGGCAGAAGGCACAATTGAGACTTCTCTGCAGCGCGAGCAGGCCCCCCGCGGGTATCATCGGGGTGCCTCTGAATATCTAGCGTTTTTTCATTCTCATGCTAACCTCGGCGCAATCCATGGGGGGATAGCATGCGGGTAAACAGTTTATTGGCGGTGGGCCTGGTGTTGCTCGCTTCTTCGGCGATGGCACAGAACCAGATCGCCAGCAATGACCATCATGTCAATGTCGTCTCTACCGCACCGTCCGAGAAGGGACAGACCGTTCAGCTCTATCTGCGCGAACGGGTCAGGGGCACACCTGACCCCAGCAAGCTGGTGTTGTTTGTCCATGGCGCGGGAACGCCGGCGGAAGTCAGCTTCGACGTACCGTTCGCCGACTACAGCTGGATGGCCTATCTTGCCAATGCCGGGTACGACGTCTTCGCGGTAGACATGGAAGGCTATGGCCGTTCCGCCCGTCCCGCGGCGATGAATGACAAATGCAACCTCAACGACGCACAGCGCGCCGAATATAAGGTGCCCGCCGACTGCAAGCCGACCATGACGAGCGGTGTCACCACCCTGGTCTCCGACTGGAACGATGTCGGCGCGGCGGTGGATTATGTCCTCAATCTGCGCCACGGAACCAAGCTCAACCTTGTCGCCTGGTCGCAGGGCGGTCCCCGGGCCGCAGGCTGGGCGGCGCAACATCCCGACAAGGTGAACAGGATGGTGCTTCTGGCGCCCGCGTACTTCAATGGCGCGAGCCGTCCGCCGGCTGCGGCGCAGCCCGCACCATCGCGCGGTTCGGCCTTCAACGTGCAGACCCATGACGATCTGGTGAAGCTGTGGAACGGCCAGGCGCCATGCCCCGGACAATATGAGCAAGGGACCTTCGATTCCGTCTGGAAAGAGATGCTGGCTTCCGACCCTGTGGGCGCGTCCTGGAATCCTCCGGCCCGCCGCGCGCCGGTGACCGCGCGGGGACCGGGCTGGACGCAGGAGATGGCGAAGAATACGAAAATCGCCACCCTGATGTTTTCAGGCCAGCATGACGGCCAGGTGAACCCGCAGAATGTACGCAATCTCTACGCCGACATCGGCGGCGACAAGGTGTTTGTGGACCTCGCCTGTTCCTCCCACAACGCCATGTGGGAGAAAAACCATCTGCTGATGTTCGCCGCCTCGCGCGAGTGGCTCGACAAGGGCACGGTGAACGGCCAGAAGAATGTGATGCTGAAACTCGGATACCCCAATTAGCCGCGATCCGTGGGCTATTTTCTGCCCATCGCCCCATACCAGTCCTTCATGTTGTCCAGGCATTCGCGCATGACACCCACGCTCGCCAGCGTATCGGCATTGCCGATGACCAAAGGATTGGGCGCCTTCGGGTCATGCGCGGCTAGACGTTCCCGGAGATAAAAAGCCCTGGGGTGGGTGTTGAGAAATCCCACGGCGTTGTACTTCGCTATCGCCCCTTTAAATTTGTCCATCGAGTCGCCCATCTGATCGAGCGCCACCTTGGTGCTTGGATAGGCCGTGCCGCCCCACATCGCCATCATGATGGTCTTGCCATGGTCTTTCACCGGCACGATGGAGGAGACCGTTCCGGGCGAGTGACCGGGCGTCAGCACGATGTGGATGGTGGCGTCGCCCACCTTCACGTCTTCGCCGTCGGCAAGCACCCGGTCCTTGGTCGGGGGATAGGGATGCGCATCCGAGCCGTCGGCCTTGTAGGCGGCCATCAGGTCCCAATCCACCTGGCTCTCGGCGACGGGGGTGTGATAGGTGTCCTGCATATATTTGGCGCCGCCGAAATGATCGAAATGGCCGTGCGTCAGGATGATGAGCTTGATGTCCTTGGGATCGAGGCCAAGCTGCCTCATGCCGGGCACCAGCATGGTTTCGGCCTCCTTGGGATTGTCCAGCGTGTCCCACATCACCAGGCCGGCGCTGGTTTTCAGGATATAGGCGCCGACAAAGGGTTTGCCGAGGAAATAAAGATTATCGAACCATTTTTCCGGCGGCATCGGGTAATTTGCACCGGCCAGGGCAAAAACAGCCTCCCGGTTCTCGGTGGGCCCCATGCACCACAAGCCCGAATAGGCCAGCAACGACGCAAAGGAATTATTTCCGGCAATTTGCGCGGCTTTCGCCAGATGACCCGGCACCGACGCGGGCGCCGGCGGATCATTTATCGGGATCGGCCCCTGCGCCGATGCTGCCCCGGCCGCGCCGCAAGCAATGAGTGCAGCGGCAACGACGCCCTTAAAACAAGATTTGCGTTTCATCCCTGAGTTCCTGTCGTTCCGAGAACGCCCAACCACAAGGCCCTCGATTCCGTGCCATGGTAAGACCAAGAGGACAAGCACGTAAACCTGAGATTTTTGTGCAGCTGCGGATGTCCGCATCGGGTCATAGACAGCGCGTCCGCTCAGCCACCTTGCACCTTTATTGCCGCGTGCACGCGGCCGCAAGACCCATCAATCGAGAAGGCGATACATGCGCTCAAAACCGGTGTCCGGCACCTCCCTACCATCGTGGTCGGGCCCTTCATTGGCAATCGCCTTGCCTGCCCGATTGATCCCGCTCAAAGCGGTGCGGGAAATGCGTCGGCATTATCATGGTATGTTTCTTCGCCCCTATTTCAATTGGCACAATATATTGCTGATGATCATTGTTGCGGCAGTTGTCGCGGACGTGGCCTTCGGCCTCGATCCAGTCTTGAATGCAATCTCCATAATGTTTGTGGTGGGCTCGGTATTGGCAATTTTTGTTGCATGTGCGTTAGTCGTGGCGATCTTTTTCTGGATTACGGTTGGCGATCTCCTCGAAGATATTGGAAGCGACCGACGAGCAAAAATGGCTTGGCGTTGGAAGTTCTTCGCACTCGCAGGCATCCTCGGAATACTCGTGGATGGCGCAATTGGCGCATGGAATGCCTACCAGGAACATATATTATTTAGCGCTTCCGTCGCCCAGATTCCCTTTTCTGGTGTGCCCGTTTATCTTCTGATGGCCAGTTATCCGACTAAATGGGCAGAGCAATATTTCATGAAGCTCAAAGCAAATCCGAGCAGCTGAGAACCAAGTCACCGTATTAGTCGAGTAGGAATAACGGGCTCAGCGAGGATTCATCGCAGATCCCAAAGGATGAGCATCAGAAGGGCAGTCGTGCGAGCTCGGCCACTATGGCCAAGGTGAAAATCGTGATAGCGATGCCGGCAATTGCGGCGACACCGTCCCGCATGAGTAATGACACCCCAAATGCAGCGAAACCAAGCGCAGGCAGCGTGGATACCAGCGGTGCCAGCTCCAGAAGCGGCATGGTAAGCGCCAAGAGCGCACAGGATAACGCAATAACAGTCAGAAATGGTCCATCGGTGAAAGCGGTGAGCCTCGTGCCCAGCCAATTATCAGCCTTTCTTCCATATGGCTCGAGCCATTTAAGCGCTTTCTTCAAGCGGTCAGCGGGTACCGCACGCCTTGCTATCACCCGCGGCAGCCAAAGCGATTGCCGTCCGAGCAGCATTTGGCACGCAGTAAGAAACACGATGGCTCCGAAAGTTGTCGGCAGCGTTGGAACGCTATCAATGGGCGTGATTGCGATTAAGCCGACAGCTAGGATAATCGGCGCGAAAGACCGCGGTCCCAAAAGGTTGACGACATCCTCGACGGACACTTCGGTGCCGTGGTTGCGAGCACACAACGCTTCCAGCGACAAAATGAGTTCACCTAGGGAATGGGGCTTGGGAAAACCCACCATCGGTTCGCATGTCTTCATTGAATCAACCGTGGCCAGATCAATTTTCACAGCGACACGGTGCTCAAAAAATCAGTGACGACAATTGAGCGGAATCAAACACACAACCGATTTGTGCCTCAAAATATCGCGGTAATGGGCGATTTGGGCGAAATCAAAGACAGCGCGGCGTTTTTTCCGAGGAGAACCACTATCAAACGGCTGCACCGGCAGTTGCGTTTCCCGCGGTGATCAAGTGCTTTCCAGAGGTTGGTCGGCCCCGTTGACCGCTGCCGCATCGACGAAGTCGAGCCGTACATACTGCAGCAGGCCGAGGCCTGGGAGACTCAATCGCTAAGCTGGTCCCAGGACAAACGGGCGGAGATGGAGACTTTCGCCGTGTCCGCCGCCTTAGGGCTGGATGGTGGGTGATGCAGGAATCGAACCTGCGACCCGCTGATTAAGAGTCAGCTGCTCTACCAACTGAGCTAATCACCCGCACCAAGCCACGCGTGTTGCCGCGCTTCGGGAGGGGGCTTATAGCGCCTGGGACGGGGAAAGCAAAGGTGTGGTGAGGAAGGCTGTGGATATCAAATAATCCCGCCCGAATGGCGGGGAATCTCCACTTGGCGATGCACATGCACACTCATCAACAGCCCGAAACCGAACATCACCGTCAGCATGGCGGTGCCGCCATAAGAGAGCAGCGGCATGGGGATGCCGACCACCGGAATCAAGCCCATCACCATCAAGCCATTGACCATGATGTAGAAGAAGAAATTGAGGGTGATACCCATGGCGAGCAGCCGGCTGAACTGGCTGCGCGCGCTCATGGCGATCTGCAGGCCATAGAAGATCACCGTGGCGAACAGGACCAGCACCGCGATCGCCCCTGCGAAGCCGAACTCCTCGCATAGGCTGGTCCAGATGAAATCGGTCTGCTTCTCCGGCAGGAAGTTGAGCCGGCTCTGGGTTCCTTGCAGGAAGCCCTTGCCGGAAAGCCCGCCGGAACCGATGGCGATCTTGGCCTGGGTGATGTTCCAGCCCGCGCCCAAGGCGTCTGCCTCGGGATCGAGGAACGTCATCACCCGTGCCTTCTGATAATCGTGCAGCACAAAACGCCAGGCCATGGGAACCGCCGCTCCCACCGCCGTCACCGTGGGCAGAATCCAGTACCAGGAAAGGCCCGCCAGGAACAAAAGCGAGCAGCCATCCATCACAATAATGAGCGTGGTGCCCAGGTTGGGCTCCATCACCACCAGCAGGGCGGGAATGCCGATCATGGCCAGCGCGATCAGGAGGTTCAGCGGCTTTGACACTTCCTCCACGCTCTTTCCATGCAGGAAACGCGCAAGCGCCAGCACCAGCGAAATCTTCATCAATTCGGATGGCTGAAGCTCCAGCGGTCCCAGTGCGATCCAGCGCTGGGCGCCCAGCCCCACATGGCCCGCCACCACCACGGCCACCAGCAAGACAAGCGCCAGCCCGTAAGCCGGATACGCCAGGCTCATCCAGATGCGCACATCGATCACCGCCGCCGCGGCCAGGATGATGCAGCCCAGGAGGAAGCGCACGATCTGGGGCGTCGCCCAGGGATTGAAATGCCCGTTTGCCACGGAATAGAGCATGGCGAAGCCGGCAGTTGCGATCACGGCGATCAGGAGCACCAGGCCCCAGTTCACTTCCATCAGCTTGTCGGCGACGGAGAGCGTGCGCTTGGCCGCTGCATAGGCACGCATTGCCATCAGCCGCCCCTCACCGGATTGCCGCTTTCGGCCGACCTGACCGGATAGGCGGTGGGCTTGCCCAAAATGTCGCGCGTCTGGGCGAAAGTGAGGATATCGCGCGCGAACTTCACCTGTGGCTCGGTCTTTGCGTTGCCGCCATGCTCAAGAACAACCGAAGCGGCATAACGCGGCTGTTCGACCGGAGCGAAAGCAATGAACAGCGCATGCTCGCGATAGGCCCAGGGCAGCTGGCTCTGCGGCGTCAACCCGCCATGGCGTTCTTCGCTGGTGATGCGCCGTACTTGGGCGGTGCCGGTCTTGCCGGCCATCTCAAAGCCGGTTTGCAGGATCCGCGAGCCATAGGCGGTGCCGCCTGGCGCGTTGACGGCCATGCCCATGCCCTGGCGCACCATGGAGAATGCTTTGTCCGAGAAGGGCAGCGGCGGGGGCTGCGGGCGTGGCTGAAGCATGGGCCCGACCTGATGGGTCAGCCGCGGTGAAACCGCCCTGCCGGACGCGAGCCGCGCGGCAAGCATGCAGAGCTGGACCGGCGTGGCGAGCACATAGCCCTGACCGATGCCGTTTACCAGGGTCTCGCCCTGTTGCCAGGCAACGCCGAACCGCGCCATCTTCCAGGCCCGGGTCGGGATGAGCCCTCCCAACTCTCCGGGCAGCTCGATGCCAGTTGGCGCGCCAAGTCCCAGCGCATGGGCCGCATCTGCCATCTTGTCGATGCCCAGCCGCTTCGCCACTTCGTAGAAGTAGACGTCGCATGAGACCTGAATGCCACGCTGCAGGGTGCAATTGCCGTGGCCACCAATTCTCCAGGCATCACAATAGAAAATATGATCGCCTAGCCGGATCGAGCCCCTGCAATCGACGACGAGATCGTCCATTCCATTGTCCACCGCCGCCAGCGCCATCGCGGTCTTAAAGGTGGAGCCGGGCGGATAGGTGCCGCCGATGGCCTTGTTCAGGAGCGGCTTGTAGTCGGCGGTGGTGAGCTGGCGCCATTGCGTGTCGGTGACGCCGTTGTTGAACCAGTTGGGGTCGTAACCGGGCGTGGCGGCAAGTGCCAGCACATCGCCATTGTTCACATCCATCACCACGCAGGCGGCGCTTTCGGCCGCCAGGCACTGGGTGGTGTATTTCTGGAGCTCGGCATCGATGGTGAGCCAGACATCCTTGCCGGCCACGCCATCCTCATGCCCGAGTTCGCGTATCACCCTTCCATAGGCATTCACCTCGACGCGCGAGGCACCTGCTTCGCCGCGCACATCGCGGTCGAAGGTCTTTTCGATGCCGCGCTTGCCGATGCGGAAACCGGGCTGCGAAAGAAGCGGGTCCTCATCGCCTTTCATGTCTTCCGGCGACACCGAAGCGACATAACCCAGCACATGCACCATCGCATCGCCGAAAGGATAGTCGCGGGTCTCGCCCACATCGGGCTGCACGCCCGGCAGATAGGGCAGGTGCATGTTGATGCGCGAAAATTGTTCCCAGCTGAGGTTTTCCGCCACCGGCACGGGCACGAATTTCTTGTTCTCGGCGATGGTCTGGGCGATGCGCTTCTTCTGCGCGTCGCTGATCTGGATCACCTTGGAGATGGTGTCGAGGGCCGTCTCCACCCCTTCGCTCGCCTGTTCCGCCACCAGGAGGACCCGGTAATTGCGGCGGTTGTTGGCGAGCTCGACACCAAAGCGGTCCAGGATGCGGCCCCGCGGCGGCGCGATCAGGCGCTGGGAAACACGGTTGTCCTCGGCCTCTTCCTTGTATTCCGCGCCGTCCTTGATTTGGAGTTGATAAAGCCGTCCGCCCAGGATGGCGAACACCAGGGCCATGCCGCCGCCCATGCCAAGGCTGCGCCGGGTGAAGGTGGCGTAGCGGCTTTTGTCCTTTTTATCGAACAGCGGCATCAGAAATCACTTCTCAGCGGGCCGACCAGGCGGTGATGGATGGCACTCACCAGGTACGCGCCGGGAATATAAAACAACACCGTGATCGCCAGTTCCGCCACCACCGGTCCCAACGGCGGGACATGGTAAAGAACCGCGTTGATCAGATAGGCGACGGTGGAGACCACCAGCATGGCGGCGGCAAAACCCACCACCGCCGCCACGCCCGCCAGGCCGGCGAAAGCTTCTCGCTGGCGCTGGATCACGGCATAGGCCACGACAAAACTCAGCGTCCAGATGCCGGGAGGGCCGCCCGACATCACATCCTGCACGATGCCGATGGCAAAGGTGGCGGCCGGGGTCATCAGGTCGGGACGCACCAGGCACCAAAAATAGACCGGGATGAAGCCCAGGAGCGGCGGCGGCACGGCGCTGCCGAACAGGCTGACGGGAAGGTTGGACAGAACCACGGCCAAAAAACCGCACAACACCGGCAATAGGGCTGAGAGGAACTTTGCACCCATCACCAGCCTCGCGCGTTCCTGGGCGGCCATGGCTCAGTCATCCCTGTCCTGATCGGGGTCGGCGGAGGTCTGGATGGGGTGCGATGGAAGCGCGGCCGAGATATTGGCAGCCGGGCGGGGCATGGACGGCAAAGGCGGCTTTACAGCCGGCGGAGAACCGGGTGCAGGCGTCGCCGGAAGCGCAGTCGCCGGAGGCAGTCCGGCGGCGACCGCGGGAAGCTGCGTTTCCGTGGCAGTTGGCGGGCTTTCGGCCGGATGACGGAAAGCCAGCACCTCGACATCCTCGCTCGAGGCGGCTTCGGCCAGAAGCGCGACGCGATACGCGCCCGGCCGGCCCACCACCGTGCCGACGGGGAGGCCGGGCGGCAGAAGCCCGCCATCACCGGAGGAAATGACCTGGTCGCCCGGACGCAGGGTCACGGTTTGGGACAGGGTATCGAGCAGCGGCTGGGCGCTGTTGTCGCCGGTCATGATGGCCTGCAGCGCAGCCGGCTTGCCGTCAGCGCTCGCGATGGTGACGGGAATGCGGCTGTTCAAATCGGTGAGCAGGATCACCCAGCTGGTATGATCGCCGCTGAGATAGATGCGTCCCAGCATGCCGCGCGCATCCACCACCGCCTCGCCGGGCTTGACATGGCTGCGTTCGCCGGCATCCAGGATCATGGTCTGAAGGAAGGGCCGGTTGGCGCGACCGATCACCCGCGCCAGCACCGAATCGACGGCGGGATCGGGAACCGCGTGCAGCATTTCCTGGTAGTGTTTCACCCGGCCCTGCATAACCACCGCGACATTGCGCCATTGCTGGAGCCGCGCATTCTCTTCCTTGAGCGCCAGGTTTTCCCGATAGACCACGAACAGTTCGTCGATCGAACCGACAAAGCGGTTGAAAAGCTGGGCCGGCGCATGAACCGTCACCAGCACCGGCGACAGCCAATCGGTGAGGCGCGTCCTGGCATGATCGAACAGGCCTGCCTGGGCCCGGCCCAACAACACCAGGGCCATCGACAGCGCCAGCACGATCACCAGCGGAAGCTGGGTGTTGCTGCGGCGGGCGATTTTCCAGCTGTTACCGGCCATCGATCTTCCGCGTTAAAAAGCCGTGGACAGGACGTGACGCATGCCCTTGGTGTTCTCCAGCACCCGCCCCGTGCCCAGCGCGACACAGGAAAGCGGATCGTCGGCGATGGAGACCGGCAGCCCGGTCTCTTCCCGCAAAACCTGATCAAGATTGGCAAGCAGCGAGCCGCCGCCGGTGAGCACAATGCCCTTGTCCACGATATCGGCGGCAAGTTCCGGCGGCGTCGCCTCAAGCGCCACTTTCACCGCCTCGACAATGGCGCCCACCGGCTCGGCCAGGGCCTCGGCGATATGACGCTGGGTGATGGTGATTTCCTTCGGCACGCCGTTGAGCAGGTCGCGGCCCTTGATCTCCATGGTGATGCCGTTGCCGTCCGCCGGCGCGCAAGCCGAGCCGATCTCCTTCTTGATGCGCTCGGACGACGCCTCGCCGATCAGGAGGTTCTGGTGGCGGCGGATATAGGCGATGATCGCCTCATCCATCTTGTCGCCGCCCACCCGCACACTGCGGGAATAGACGATGCCGCCGAGGGAGAGCACCGCCACCTCGGTGGTGCCGCCGCCGATATCCACCACCATGGAGCCGGTCGGTTCGGAGACCGGAAGACCCGCCCCGATCGCCGCCGCCATGGGCTCCTCGATCAGGAAGACGCGCCGGGCGCCCGCCGATAGGGCGGACTCCTGAATGGCGCGGCGCTCCACCGCGGTCGAGCCGGACGGCACGCAGACGATGATCATGGGATTGGCGAAGGAACGGCGGTTATGCACCTTGCGGATGAAGTGCTTGATCATTTCCTCCGCCACCTCGAAATCGGCGATCACCCCGTCCCGCATGGGCCGGATCGCCTCGATATTGCCGGGGGTGCGCCCCAGCATCATCGTGGCGTCATTGCACACCGCGCGGACGGACTTCTTGCCGCCCCGCGTGGTAATGGTGGCGACCACAGAGGGCTCGTTGAGGACGATGCCCCGCCCCTTCACATAGACCAGGGTATTCGCCGTCCCGAGATCGATGGCCATATCGCTGGAAAGCGCGCCAAGAAGACTGCTCAACATGCCCGGTCCGTGTCCTTCACCAGAAGATTAGTTGAAAAATACAGCAAAATCAGCTCCTTAAAGACGGCCCCGGCCTATGGGACCGAAACCATGGGTTTATTCATCGGGCGACCGTCAATGCCTCCGGCGCCTGCTTCTCGCGTTTTACCAGAAGCTTGTTTAACGCATTGACATACGCGTAAGCCGCCGCCGCCATGGTGTCGGTGTCCGAGGCCTTGCCGGTGACGGTGCGGCCATTTTCCTCCAGCCTCACATTGACGCTGGCCTGGGCATCGGTCCCCTCGGTCACGGCGTTGATCTGGAACAGCTGCAATGTCGCGGTATGGGGGTAGAGCGCCCGGATGGCATTGAAAATGGCGTCCACTGGTCCCGAGCCTTCGGCCGTCACCCGCCGCTCCTCGCCCCCCACCACCAAGGTCAAGGCCGCCACCGGCTGGATGCCGGTGCCGCTTTCGACCCGCAGCTGCTTGACGCTGATCGTGTCGGACCCCCGCATGATCTCGTCATCGACCAGAGCGATGATGTCTTCGTCGAAGACATGCTTCTTCTTGTCGGCCAGATCCTTGAAGCGCTTGAAGGCGTCTTCGAAAGCCGCGTCGTCCAACACATAACCCAGGGCTTCCAGCTTGTCGCGAAAGGCATGCCGGCCGGAGAGCTTGCCCAGCATCAGGCTGGTGGCATGCACGCCGACATCTTCCGGCCGCATGATCTCGTAGGTCTCGACATGCTTGAGCATGCCGTCCTGGTGGATGCCGCTTTCGTGGCTGAAGGCGTTCTTGCCCACGATCGCCTTGTTGTATTGCACCGGAAAGCCGGTGACGCCCGAGACCAGCTTGGAGGCGCGCGAGAGCATGGTGGTGTTGATGTTGGTGGTGAAGGGCATGATGTCCTTCCTGACCTTCAACGCCATCACGATCTCTTCCAGCGCGGCGTTGCCGGCGCGTTCGCCGATTCCGTTGATGGTGCATTCCACCTGGCGCGCGCCCGCCAGCACGCCCGCCAGCGAATTGGCGACCGCCAGGCCCAGATCGTTATGGACATGAGTGGAGAAGATCACCTTGTCGGCATTGGGCACGCGCTCGCGCAGCATGGTGATGATCTGGAAATATTCCTGCGGCGTGGAATAACCCACCGTATCGGGCACATTGATCACGCTGGCGCCCGAATGGATGGCGACCTCCACGCATTTGCAGAGGAAATCGGGCACAGTGCGGGTGGCATCTTCCGCGCTCCATTCCACATCGGAGGTGAAATTGCGGGCCCGCGTCACCGAAGCGCCGATCGCTTCCAACACCGCATTTTCGCCCATATTGAGCTTGTGCTTCATATGGACGGGACTGGTGGAGATGAAGGTATGGATGCGCGGCCGGCGCGCGCCCTTGAGTGCTTCGCCTGCCCGGTCGATATCCTTGAAGCCGGCCCGCGCCAATCCGCACACGGTGGCGCGCTTGACGATCCTGGCGATCTCGCTCACCGCCTTGAAATCGCCGGGCGAGGAAATGGGAAAGCCCGCCTCGATGATGTCCACGCCCATTTCGTCCAGCAGTTCGGCGATCTGGAGCTTTTCCTCGTGCGTCATCGCCGCGCCGGGCGATTGCTCGCCGTCGCGCAGGGTGGTGTCGAAAATCTGTATTTGTGTGCCGGTGTTGCCGTTAGCTGTCGTCGTCATGACAAAAGTCCTTCTGTTCGTCGCGGATCATGCGCTTCGGTTCCTCTTTCGCTTTCATCCCCCAACCACCGGACACGCGAGACGAAACCTCACGCGTCACCGGGCTAGGGGCAGCTAAGAAGAAGCAGCGCTTGCGAAGAACCGAGGGAAGGACGGGGCTCATAAAAAGGGCGCGCGTGACCACAGGCGGCAAAACCGCCTGATGCAATCACAATGTGCACGCCTATCGTCATAAAACCTGTCGCCGTTCCGCCCGCCGAGCTTTTCGGTTGCCAACTGCAAATATGCCACGAAAGGTCTAAGCGGCGGTAAAATCACCGTTTTTCCCGTCGTTTCGCGGTTTTACGCTGATTGTGCTTAACCGTGCAATAGAGAAACTCTTGATTTGTATAAGGACTTTCACGCACCTTGCTGCAATAACATATATTTTAGTGTATATTTATCCAGTTGCCGAGCACGGCGCTTGACAGCGGCGATCCGGTCCAGGCGATCCCCCGCGCAAAATGGGTTGCCTCGGAACGCGATCCCGCCTATCGGGGCGCTGAACAATCCAGAGCCTTGTTTTCAACCTCTTCGAGGCAAGCCGGATATGAAGATCCTGCCTCCCGTCTCGATCGAAGCGCGCCGCCTGCTGCCCAGCCGCTGGGACCTCTTGGCGGCGGCCTTGGTGCTGGGATTCATCATCCTGTTCGCCGACACCAGCCTCACACTGGTGCAGCCTCTTTCCACCATCACCAGCCATGAGTTGAGCCTCTCACCGGCCTTGCTTCCCGGCTATGCGCTGCGCACCGCGTTGCGCATGCTGATCGCCTTGGGCGTTTCGCTGGTCTTCACCTTCACCTATGCGAGCTGGGCGGCCAAAAGCCCGCGTGCGGGCACGTTGCTGGTGCCCCTGCTCGATATCCTGCAATCGGTGCCGATCCTGTCCTTCCTGTCGGTGACGGTGGTCTGGTTCCTGTCCTTGTCGCCGGGGCGGGTTTTTGGAGCGGAATTGGCCTGCGTCTTCGCCATCTTCACCAGCCAGGCCTGGAACATGGCCTTTTCCTTCTACCAGTCGCTGCGCACCGTGCCGGAGGAATTGACCGAGGCTGGGCGCATGTTCGGACTTTCCGCCTGGGCGCGTTTCTGGCGCATCGAAGCACCATTCGGCACGCCCGCCCTGATCTGGAACATGATGATGTCCATGTCGGGCGGCTGGTTCTTCGTGACCGTCTCGGAAGCCATCAGCGTGGGCAAGACCAATATCGCGCTCCCCGGCATCGGATCCTACATCGCGGTCGCCATCGCGGAGAAGAATCTTTCCGCCATTCTTTACGCCATCCTGGCCATGCTGGTGGTGATTCTGATCTATGACCAGTTGATGTTCCGGCCGCTGGTGGCCTGGGCCGACCGGTTCCGCGCCGACAACGAACAGGCCGAGGAGATGCCGGAGAACTGGGCGCTCACCATGTACCGGCGCTCCCGCCTGCTCGATCTGATGACCGCGCCTTTCGAGCAGATGATGCGCTGGAGCTATCACTGGCAGCCGCCCTCTTTCGGCGTGCGCGCCGCCGTGCGGGAGGTGGACAGCCGCACCGCCGACATCATCTGGTATGCGATCCTTACTGCTCTTGGCGCCTTCGCCTTCTTCCGCATCTGGGCCTTCGCCCATGCCAATCTCAACTGGAGCGATTTTTTCCAGGCTTTCGGCCTCGGATTCATCACCATGCTGCGCGTCCTGGTTCTGATCGGACTGGCCAGCCTCGTATGGACGCCGATCGGCATCTATGTGGGGTTGCGGCCCGGGCTTACCCAGATCGTGCAGCCGGTGGCGCAATTTCTCGCCGCCTTCCCGAACAATCTTCTGTTTCCCTTGGTGGTGTCGCTGATCGCCTATTGGAGTCTCAATCCCGATATCTGGCTCTCGCCGCTGATGGTGCTGGGGACACAATGGTACATCCTGTTCAATGTGATTGCCGGCGCGAGCACCATGCCGAGGGAATTGCGCGACGCAGCCGACAATTTCGGGCTCAAGGGCTGGCTTTGGTGGCGCAAGGTGGCGCTGCCCTCGGTGTTTCCCTATTACGTCACCGGTGCCATCACCGCCTCCGGCGGTTCCTGGAACGCCTCCATCGTGGCGGAAGTGGCGAGTTGGGGAACGGTGACGCTCAGGGCCCATGGCCTGGGCGCCTATATCGCCACCGCCGTTCTGGCGGGCGATTACCGCCGGGTGGTCCTGGGCACCGCCGTGATGAGTTTTTTTGTCGTGGTGGTAAACCGCCTGGTGTGGCGGCCGCTATACTGGCTGGCGGAACGCAAATACCGCCTAACATGAGTTAGATCATGGCAGGAACAAATCTTCTGGAAGTCGCTCATGTCCGCCGCACCTTCCCGCGTGGCGGCGGCGAGGAATTGCTGGTGCTGGACGACGTCAATCTCAGCCTCAAGGAAGGCGAGATCGTCGGCCTGCTCGGCCGCTCCGGCTCGGGAAAGTCCACCTTGCTGCGGCTGATCGCGGGACTGGCGCGGCCGCAGGGCGGACAGCTTACCTATATGGGTATGCCCATCGAAGGCCCGGCCCAAGGCGTGGCGATGGTGTTCCAGAGCTTCGCCCTCTTTCCCTGGCTGACCGTATTGGAAAATGTGGAACTGGGGCTGGAGGCGCTGGGCCTGCCGCCGGCGGAAACCCGCGCCCGCGCGCTGGCCGCCATCGACCTGATCGGACTGGACGGCTATGAGAGCGCCTACCCCCGCGAGCTATCCGGCGGCATGCGCCAGCGTGTCGGTTTTGCCCGCGCGGTGGTGGTGCATCCCAACATTCTTCTCATGGATGAGCCTTTCAGCGCGCTGGACGTGCTGACGGCGGAAAATCTGCGCACCGACCTGATCGAGCTTTGGGGCAACCGCAAGCTGCCGATCAAGGGCATCATCCTGGTCACCCACAATATCGAGGAAGCGGTGCTGATGTGCGACCGGGTACTCTTGATGTCCTCCAATCCGGGCCGTGTTTCCTCGGAAATCGCCATCAAGCTTCCCCAGCCGCGGGACCGGACTTCCATCGCCTTCGAAGATTATGTCGACCAGATCTATGTCGAAATGACCGCCCGCCGCGTGGAGCGCATGCGCCAAGTGGTGGGCGCGGGCAATATCGCCATGCCGCTCACCCATGTCTCGCCCAACACCATCGCAGGCCTGGTCGAAGCCCTGGCCGCGCCCCCCTATGACGGCAAGGCAGACCTGCCCGACATCGCCTATGAGCAGGAACTGGAAGTGGACGAGTTGTTTCCGGTGGCGGAAGCCATGCAGCTTTTGCGCCTGGCCGATGTCGAGGGCGGCGACATCAAGCTCACCCATATGGGCAAGCGTTTTGCCGACAGCGAACTGAACGAGCGCAAGGAGATTTTCGCCCGTGCCCTGATCGGCCAGGTGCCGCTGGCCGCCCACATAAAACGGGTACTGGACGAACGCACCAGCCATTCCGCGCCCAAGACGCGCTTTCTTGACGAATTGGAAGACTATATGGCCGAGGACGCGGCCGAAGAGACGCTGAAAACCATCGTTTCCTGGGCCCGTTTCGGCGAGCTGTTCTCGTATGACGACGACGCCGCGATGTTCAGTTTGGAAAACCCGACTTAAGCTGAGAGCGCGTTGCGCTTCCGGATCGTCCGTTCCGCCGGCAATACCAGGCGCACCAGCGTGCCCTGCTTCAGCGCGCTTTCGATTTCCAGCCGCCCGCCATGGCATTCGATCAGCGATTTGACCAGCGAAAGGCCAAGTCCGGTGCCTTCGACCTTGCGGGCGAAAGGCGAGGATATCTGGCGGAAGGGCTCCAAGGCTTCGGGAATGGACTCCGGCGCCATGCCGATGCCGGTGTCGCGCACCGTCAAAATGAGGTCCCCCGCACCGCTGGCGAAAGCGGATATTTCCACCTTGCCGCCGGCAGGCGTGAATTTCACGGCGTTGGAAAGCAGGTTGATCAGGACCTGTTTCAGCCGCAACCGGTCCACGACGATATTGGGAAGACCGGGCTCCAGCTGGGCGCTTAACGTCAATCCGGCTTCCTGGGCGCGGACTCGCATCATCTTCACGGATTCGCCCACCAGGTCGGCCGGCACCACCTCTTCGTCGTTCAGTTCAAAACGTCCCGCCTCCGCCTTGGAGAGATCGAGAATATCGTTGATCAGCGCCAGCAGATGCCGGCCGGCGCCGTGCACGTCATGGGCGTATTCCAGATAGCGGGCATGGCCCAGCGGCCCCAGCATCTCCGAGCCCAATATCTCCGAAAAGCCGATAATGGCATTGAGGGGCGTGCGCAGTTCATGGCTCATCAAGGCGAGGAAATCACCCTTCGCCTTGGCCGAAGCCTTGGCGGCCTGCAGCGCTTCCTGAAGGCGGTTTTCGCGGGTCTGCGCCAGCTTCACTTTGCTGCGCAACAGAGCCTCGCCGGTGACGATGCCGAAATAGCGCCCGCGCCTGGTTACCACGAAGCATTCGATCAGGGCGTTGGGGTTCTCCATCAGGAGGGTGGCGCCCAGATCGCTCACCGGGACATTTTCATCCACCACCAGTGGATCCTTGCTTGCCATCACCA
The DNA here is from genome assembly GCA_964511505.1 of uncultured Rhizobium sp. Classification (GTDB taxonomy): domain Bacteria; phylum Pseudomonadota; class Alphaproteobacteria; order Micropepsales; family Micropepsaceae; genus Rhizomicrobium. The sequence goes on along the minus strand of CAZEFQ010000168.1, from coordinate 17,426 downwards.
TCACCGGCTTCTTGCTGTAGAGCTCCGGCGCATATTGGCGGGCATAGCGCGCCAGGTAGATCAGCCGGTTGGCGATACCGACAATGGCGCCCTCGTCATCCAGGATTGCGGCGGCGGATATCCCGGGATTGGCCTGGAGCCAGTTGGATACTTCACCGCATGTCTGGCCGGCGTGAAGCGATGGCCAGGGAAAGGCCAATTGTCCCGCTGTCTCACAGGGTTCGGCCGCCATCGCTGAAATTATTGCAGACAAGAAAAACCCGGTGCTCGCCCGCCGAAAACCTAGATGGATTGGGTTTTGAGCCCGTTAACCGCTACCCGGAAAAAACAGCGGGTTTTGTGAACTTATTGTGACGGCAATGCGCTGGATTTCCTTTCCTCGTACCGGCGACCGGGGATGATTTGGCTACGCGGGTCAATTCTTGGCGGTGTCAACAAGCTTGTTTTTGGCTATCCAAGGCATCATGGCGCGCAGCTTCTTGCCCACTTCCTCTATTGGGTGTGCATCGCCCTTGGCGCGGGTTGCCTTGAAGCTGGCCTGACCGGCCTTGTTCTCCAAAACCCAGTCGCGGGCGAATTTGCCTTTCTGGATATCGTCCAGCACCCGTTTCATTTCGGCTTTGGTCGCGGGCGTGATGATGCGCGGGCCGGTGACATATTCGCCATACTCGGCCGTATTGGAGATCGAATAATTCATGTTGGCGATGCCGCCCTCATAGATCAAATCGACGATCAGCTTCACTTCATGGAGACATTCAAAATAGGCCATCTCGGGGGCATACCCCGCTTCCACCAGCGTCTCGTAGCCGTTGCGGATCAGTTCCACCAACCCGCCGCACAAGACCACCTGTTCGCCGAACAGATCGGTCTCGCATTCTTCGCGGAAACTGGTCTCGATGATACCGGCGCGGCCGCCGCCGATGGCCGAGGCATAGGCCAGGCCCAGATCATGCGCGTTGCCGGAAGCATCCTGATGGACCGCGATCAGGCAGGGGACGCCGCCACCCTTGAGATTTTCGCCGCGCACGGTATGGCCGGGGCCCTTGGGCGCCACCATCAGCACGTCCAGGTCGGGACGGGGTTCGATCAAGCGGAAATGGACATTGAAGCCATGGGCGAACATCAAGGCCGCGCCCTGCTTCATGTTGGCTTTGAGTTCATTGTTCCAGATATCGGCCTGCAGTTCGTCCGGCGTCACCATCATCATCACATCGGCCCATTTGGCCGCCTCGACGACGTTCATCACCTTGAAGCCGGCGGCTTCCGCTTTCCTGGCGCTGGCGCCGGGGCGGGCGGCGATCACCACGTCCTTGACGCCGCTGTCGCGCATATTCTGGGCATGGGCATGGCCCTGGCTGCCGAAACCGATGACGGCGACCTTCCTGTTCTTGATCAGATTAAGGTCGGCGTCACGATCGTAATAAACCCGCATTGTCCCCTCCATGGGCCCTGAAGCGGCCCGGTTTCTATAGCTTGAGGCCCTCAAGGGCAATCTTTCTAGCCCCGGAAAATCAAGAGCACGCTGACCACCAGCAAAAGCGCCATCACCAGGTTGAAAATCCGGATGCGGGAAGGAACCTGGAGCAGGTCCCTCAACCCCGCGCCGAAGCCGGCCCAGAGCAGCATCGCCGGGATATTGATCACCAGCGAGATCAGGGTTACCAGCACCGTGTCGGCCACGGCATGACCGGAGCGTACATAAAGCGCCATGGTGGTGATGGCCATGGTCCAAAGCTTGGGATTGACCCATTGAAAGGCGAAGGAAGCGGGAAAGCTCATGGGATGGGGCAGTTCGCCTCCGCCCAGACTGCCGGCGCTGGCGATCTTCCAGGCCAGCCATAGTGTGTACAGGCCGCCCATAATCTGCAGGATTTCGCGCACAAGGGGATAGCGGGAAAAGACCAAGCCCAGGCCGAGTCCCACAGCGACATCGATGACCGCCACGCCGGCCTGGATACCGGCCATCTGGGGCACGCTGCGCTTGAGACCGAAATTCACGCCTGATGCCGCCAGCATGATGTTGTTGGGTCCAGGCGTGACCGTAGCGACAATGGTGAAGGGAATCAGCGCCGCGATCATCGCCGGCGGGAGAAAGCTTGCTTCCGCCATTCTCGCCGCTACATCGCCTCCGGGCCGCGGGTGATGGCGGCGACGCCGGTGCGTGAGATATCCGTCAGGCCCAAGGGCCGCATCAGGTCGATGAAGGAATCGATCTTGCTGGGCACGCCGGTGATCTCGAAGACAAAGCTGGAATGGGTGGTGTCGACCGCCCGGGCGCGGAAGGCATCGGCGATCCTGAGCGCCTCCACCCGCCTCTCCCCGGTGCCGGAGACCTTGATCAGGGCCATTTCCCGCTCGATGCCGCCTTTCTCGCTCCTCCAATTGGTGACGCGATGCACCGGCACCACCCGGTTCAACTGCGCCTCGATCTGCTCGATCACATGCGGCGTGCCGGAAGTGACGATGGTGATGCGGGAGGTGCGCGCCTTGGGATCCACCTCCGCCACCGTCAGGCTCTCGATATTATAGCCGCGGCCGGAAAACAGCCCGATCACCCGCGCCAGCACGCCCGCTTCGTTATCCACCAGCACCGTGAGGGTGTGGCGCTCCTGTTGCGCATCATTCGCCGCCATTGTCAGACCAGAATCTTTCCGGCATCGCTGACTTCACCGCCGTCGTCGGGGGTCAAGATCATCTCATTATGCGCCTTGCCCGATGGGATCATGGGATAGCAATTCTCCGCCGGATCGACACGGCAGTCGAACAAGACCGGCCTGTTGACGCCGATCATCTCGCGGATCTTGTCGTCGAGTTCGGCCGGCTTTTCGGCGCGCAGCCCAAGACAACCGAAAGCGTCGGCCATCTTGACGAAATCGGGAAGCGCCGCGGAATAGGAATGGGAATAGCGCCCGCCATGCAGCAATTCCTGCCATTGGCGAACCATGCCCATATATTCATTGTTGAGAATGAAGATCTTGATCGGCAGGTCGTACTGCATGGCGGTGGACATTTCCTGCATGGTCATCTGCACCGAGGCTTCGCCGGCGATGTCGATCACCAGCGCGCCGGGATGGGCGAGCTGCACCCCCACCGCCGCTGGCAGGCCATAGCCCATGGTGCCCAGCCCGCCCGAGGTCATCCAGCGATTGGGTTGCTCGAATTTGAAGCGCTGCGCCGCCCACATCTGGTGCTGGCCCACTTCGGTGGTGACATAGACCTCGCGATCTTTGGTCAATTCATAGAGCCGGTCGATGGCATATTGCGGCTTGATCAGCGTGTCGGACGGTTTATAGGCCAGCGATTTGCGCCCCCGCCAGGTGTCGATCTGCGCCCACCATTCTTTCAATGCCGGCTTGTCCACCTGCTTCTTTTTCGCCTTCCAGGCGGTGACCATCTCGCGGACGGCGCGCGCGGCATCGGCAACAATGGGAAGATCGGCGGAAACAACCTTGTTGATCTGCGACGCATCGATGTCGAGATGGATTTTTTTCGAACCGGGGGAGAAAGCATTGATGCGGCCGGTAACGCGATCGTCGAAGCGCGCGCCCAGGCAGATCATCAGATCGCAATCATGCATGGCGTGATTGGCTTCCCAGGTGCCGTGCATGCCCAGCATGCCAAGCCATTCGGGCCGCGAGGCGGGAAAGGCGCCCAGCCCCATCAGGGTCGAAGTGATGGGAAAGCCGGTCAGGTCCACCAATTCGCGCAACGCCTTGGAAGCTTCCGGCCCGGCATTGATGATGCCGCCGCCGGTGTAGAAGATCGGCCGCCTTGCCGCCGCCATCATGTCCACCGCGCGCGCAATCGCGCCCGGGTCTGGCTCGGTCTTTGGCCGGTAACTGCGGTGCTGGACATTGCCGGGCGGCAGATAGACGCCCTTCTGGAACTGCACATCCTTGGGAATGTCCACCACCACGGGGCCGGGCCGGCCGGTGGTGGCGATCTGGAACGCTTCATGAAGCGTGCGCGAGAGATCGGCCACATCGCGCACCAGCCAATTGTCCTTGGTGCAGGGCCGGGTGATGCCGACCGTATCGCATTCCTGGAAGGCATCGGTGCCGATCAGGTGGGTGGGAACCTGGCCTGTGATGGCGACCACCGGAATGGAATCCATCAAGGCGTCTGTGAGACCGGTGACCGCGTTGGTGGCGCCGGGCCCGGAGGTGACCAGCACCACGCCTGGCTTGCCGGTGGAGCGGGCATAGCCTTCCGCCGCATGCACCGCGCCCTGCTCATGGCGCACCAGCACATGGACGATGCCCTGCTCGGCGAAGAGCGCGTCATAGATGGGAAGGACGGCGCCGCCGGGGTAGCCGAAGATATGGGTGACTCCCTGGTCTTTGAGGGCGCGGATCACCATTTCGGCGCCGGTCATGGTGCCGGCGGGGGCAGCGGTGGCCAGGGCATTGTCTGCGGTGTCGTCTTTGTCCATGTCGTCAATCCAAAAAAAGCGCCAAAAAAAGAGAAAGGGGCGTTGCCGCCCCTGGTAAATGCATCCTGCCGGTCGGTGAGGGGTCAATCCCGTCCGGGCGATGGCCTTCCAATGAATACAAGCAATGCCTTCATCGCGGCGCACCATAAAAGTGGCTTTTTGCCCCGTCAAGCAATTTCATGCATCATTTCGCCGCAATATGGAAATAATATTGCTTTCGTTCGGGTTCATCCAGACATAATCGCCCATGCGCTGCCGGAACCAAGTCATCTGGCGCTTGGCGAATTGCCGCGTTGCGGCAACGGCTTCCTCCAGGGCCTCTTCTTTGCTGAGCCGGCCCTCGCTGAGGGCAATGAGGGACCTTAAGCCCAGGAGCCTTGCGGCAGGCAAGGCTGGATCAAGCTCTTTCAAGGCGTGCGCCTCAGACAGCGCTCCCTTTTCCACCATGTTGCCGAACCGCTGGGCGATGCGGGTCCGCAACTCCGGGCGCGGCAGATCGAACACGATTTTCGCGAGCTTGAGACCTTTCAACACCGGCTCGGAAGGCGATTGCTGCCAATGCGCCAAAGGACGGCCGGTGGCCTCCCACACTTCAAATGCGCGCAGCACCCGTTGCGGATCGGTCGGGCGCAGGCGCGATGCCGTATGGGGATCGCGCTCGGCCAGCCTTGCATGGAGGCGCGCGACACCGATCTCATCCAGAAGGGCGCGGGCACGCACGCGTATTTCCGCCGGAATGGGGGGAATATCCGCCAGACCTTCCGTCAAAGCCGTAAGATAAAGCCCGGTGCCGCCGGTAAAGATGGGAAGCCGGCCCGCTTCGCGCACGTCCCGCAACGCAAGGACGACATCGGCCGCATAACGGCCGGCCGAATAGACCTCATAAGCGGAAACATGACCGTAGAGCAGATGCGGCACACGTGCTTTGTCTTCCTTTCGCGGCTGGGCGGTCAGGATCGGCGCTTCCCGGTACACTTGCATGGAATCGGCATTGATGATCGCGCCGTTGAAGGCTTCGGCCACCGCCAGAGCGGCCGCCGACTTGCCGCTGGCAGTGGGTCCTGCAATAAGCACGGCGTCAAACGTCATCGGTGATGAGCAAGCGTCAAAGCGCATCGAGCCAGTATGTTGGTTCTGCCAGAATGTTAGTTTTAAATGTCATCGGCAAGGGCGCGGCGCCGGGCCTTTTCAAGAAGCTGGGCGCCGGGCCTGCATGCATCCTCTCGCCCGGTCATGCCTTTGACCTGCCGATGAACAATGTCAGCAGCGATGCGCCCCTTTTGCTGGCCGAGGCGCGGGTGCTGGCGGAAGGACTGAAGCTCGACACTAATCTCGTCGCCACCGCTCATCGCCGCAAGAAGCTGCTGGTGGCGGACATGGATTCCACCATCATCAATGTCGAATGCCTGGACGAGCTGGCCGACATGGCCGGACTGAAGCCTGAGATCGCCGCCATCACCGAAAGAGCGATGAGGGGGGAGATCGCGTTTGAAGCCGCCTTGCGCGAGCGGGTTGGCATGTTGAAGGGCCTGCCGCTTTCGGCGCTGGAGAAGACCTATGCCGAGCGGGTCCGGCTCAATCCCGGCGCCAAAAGCCTGATCGCCACCATGCGCGCGCATGGCGCACACACGCTCTTGGTGTCCGGCGGCTTTCATTATTTCACCCGGCGGGTGGCGGAAACGGCCGGCTTTCACGCCGAACATGGCAACACGCTACTGGATGACGGCACGCGGCTGACCGGCATGATCGGCGAGCCGATCCTGGGACGGGAAGGAAAATTGAGAGCGCTGGAAGAGACCGCGGCCCGGCTCGGCATCGGCTTGGAAGACAGTCTGGCGGTGGGCGACGGGGCCAACGACCTGGCGATGATCCGAAAAGCGGGGTTAGGTGTCGCCTATCATGCCAAACCGCTGGTGGCGGAGGCAGCGGCGGCCTCCATTGCGCATAACGATCTTACCGCGCTCCTGTATCTGCAGGGCTATCGCGACAGCGAGATTACGCCAGAGGGATAAAGTGGGCGAAAGGATTCTGGCTCTCGGCCAGCGAAGCCAGAGGCACAAAATCCATCGCCTCCGCCATGGTTTTCCAGTGAGCGCCGATTTCAGGGATGCCCGGCGCGGCACGGGACTTTTCCTCCGAAACCCATTCGAAAATCTCGACCCATTCGCCGTTCCGGCCCGCGCCGCGTATCGCCGTGCGCTCGGTGACAAGGCCGTGTTTGTGCAACAGCGGCACATGATCGTCCATCAGCCGCCGCGCCGCTTCGCTCTTGGGCCTGTAGGAACAAATCACCAGGATGCCCACACAGCCCCCCGCTCAATCCAGACGCAACCCCACATAGGTCGAATCGCCGCCCCGGCTCACCAGCATCAGCTCGACTTTGCGGCCGGCCTTGATGTCGGCGGCAATCCGGTTCTCCACATCGTCGGGACTTTTCACCTTCTGGTTCTGCACTTCGATGATCACATCACCTGGGCGGATATTCTTGTCCGCGGCGGGGCTGTCGGGGCTGACCTCACTCACCACTACCCCCTCGACATTGCCGGGGAGCTTGAACTTGGCGCGCGCCGCTCCGTCCAGCGCTCCCAGCGACAATCCCAATTGCGAGAGTTTGGAAGGCGGCCCGTTGTTGGATTGGGGCTTGGCAGGACCATTGCCGGGAAGTTTGGGAGCGCTCGGCGCCTTGCCCGGCTTGTCGGGCGTGGTTTCGTCCAGCTTGGCCACCACCATATGGACGCTGACTTTGCGCCCGCCTCTCAGCACGTCCACATTGACCGTCTTGCCGGCGGGCGTGGCCGCGACCACGCGCGACAGATTGCGGAAATCTGTGATCGGCTTGGAATCAAAACCGGTCACCAGATCGCCTGCGTTGAGGCCGGCCTTGGCTGCGGGGCTGCCCGGCGTCACACCGGCGATCAGCGCGCCTTGGGTGCCGGGCAGATGCATGGCCTCGGCCACCTCTTCGCTTACGCCCTGGATGCGCACCCCGATCCAGCCGCGCCGCGCCACGCCGAACTGGCGCAGCTGCTGGACCACATCGCGCGCCATATTGGAGGGAATGGAAAAGCCGATGCCGATACTGCCGCCGGAAGGCGAGAAGATCGCCGAATTGATCCCCACCACCTCACCGTCCATGTTGAAAAGAGGCCCGCCGGAATTGCCGCGATTGATCGGAGCATCGGTCTGGATGAAATCGTCATAAGGCCCGGCATTGATGTCGCGGTTGCGCGCCGAGATGATGCCCGCCGTTACTGTGGAACCCAGGCCGAAGGGATCGCCGATGGCAATCACCCAGTCGCCGATACGTGCCTTGTCGCTGTCACCGAAATGGGTGGCGGGCAAGGGCTTCTTGGGCGTGACCTTGAGCAGAGCGAGGTCGGTCTTGGTGTCGCGCCCCACCACCTTTGCGGGCAGGCTCGAGCCGTCATTCAAGGTGACGGTGATCTGCTCGGAATTCTCGATCACATGATTGTTGGTGACGATATAACCGGCGGGATCGATGATGAAGCCGGAGCCCAGGGAGGTGACCCGGCGGGGCGTATTGGGCCCCATGAAATTCTTGAACAGGTCCTCCAGGGGCGAGCCCGGCGGCAGGGCGGGCATGTCCTGCTTGGGTTGCGCTTTCAGCATCTGGGAGGTGGCGATATTGACCACGCTGGGAAGCAGCTTCTGGGAAAGATCGGCGAAGGAGTCTGGCGCGCCGCGCGCGAAAGCAGGCGCGGCCAGGAGAAAAGCGAGGGGAAGGGACAGGATAAGACGGCGGATCACGATAAGCTCCCGGATTCTTGCCTTAGAATAGCTCCCTGTTGGGAACGCAAACAGGGCGAAATTGCCTTCCCGGCCCTGAAAAAAGCCCCGGTTCCTCTGACGCCGCACCGGCTGTTATAAGCCCCTGATGAACCGTGATGACATATGGAAGGCCCTGGACCAGGTGATTGACCCGGCCAGCGGCCGCAGTGTGGTACAGCAAGACATGATCACCGGCTTGGTGGTTAAAGGGGGTCATGTCGGCTTTGCCTTGGAAGTCCCGGCCCGGCGGGGCCCTGCGGCGGAACCGTTGCGGGCGGAATGTGAAGCGGCAGCCCGCCAGGTGCCGGGTGTCCTGTCCGTCACCGCCGTGCTGACCGCCCATCAAATGGGGGCCGCGCACCAAGCGGAGCCCCAGCAAGGCCAGGGCGGCCCGGCCCGTCAGGCGCCGCCTCCACCGCAGGGCATTCCCGGCGTTCGTCACATCATCGCGGTGGCGAGCGGCAAGGGCGGGGTCGGCAAATCCACGGTCGCGGTCAACCTGGCGCTCGGCCTGAAGCGGCTGGGGCTGAAAGTGGGGCTGCTGGATGCCGATATTTATGGTCCCTCGGTACCGCGCTTGCTTGGCATCACCCACAAACCGGAGGCGGAAGGCAGGAAGCTCAAACCGATCGAGAAATATGGCCTCAAGACCATGTCCATCGGTTTTCTGATCAAGGAAGACGAGGCCATGATCTGGCGGGGACCGATGGTGCAATCGGCGCTCACCCAGATGATGAACGATGTGCTGTGGGCGCCGCTTGACGTACTGGTGCTGGACATGCCGCCGGGCACCGGCGATGCCCAGCTCACCATCGCCCAACGCGTGCCGCTGAAAGGGGCGGTGATCGTCTCCACCCCGCAGGATATTGCCCTGATCGACGCCAAGAAGGGCATCGCCATGTTCCGCAAGACGGAAGTGCCGATCCTGGGCCTGGTGGAGAATATGAGTGTCTTCATCTGCCCCGATTGCGGCCATGCCCATCATATTTTCGGCCAGGGCGGCGCGCGCCAGACGGCGGAAAAACTGGGCACGCCGTTCCTGGGCGAGATACCGCTCTTGCCGCGCATCCGGGAAACCTCCGACGCCGGAACGCCGGTGATGGTGGAGGCGCCGGATGGACCCGAAGCCAAGGCGTTCGCAGCCGTGGCGGAGAAGGTGGCGGAGGCGCTCAAGACCGCGGACAGGCCGGCGCCGAAGATAATTATCGAGTAGTGAGGAGCGGTTCGCCGCAGGCGAACGGAATGATCCAGTGAATCATTCCGAGAGACGCATCCTCGCTGCGCTCGGCTAGGGCAAGCTTTTCTAGGTGAGCGTCGCCCACCAAGAAAAGCTAAGCCAACGCCGCGAGCTTGTGCGAGCGGCGGGGATCAGGCTCTGAGCAACGTCACGAAACTATAGGCCAGCCCTTCCGGCGTGACGTGATCCTCGCGGGCGATTTCTTTCCAGCCCCTGCGCTCAAAGGTGAACACGGCGTCGCCGTCAAAATCGCGATGGACGTCGGTGAGTTCGATGCGGCTGGCCAAAGGCAGAGCGAGTTGATAAATCTCCGCCCCGCCGATCACCATGGCGTTTTCGAGCCTCAGCGCATCGTCAATGGGCATGATCTCGGCGCCGGCGGCGTGAAAGTCTCCCTGCCGCGTCACCACGATATTGCGGCGCTCCGGCAACGGTTTTTTCGGCAGAGAGTCCCAGGTCTTGCGCCCCATGATGACGGGCTTACCCAAAGTGAGCGCCTTGAAACGCTTCAAGTCTTCGGCAATGCGCCAGGGGATCTGGCCGTCCTTTCCAATGACGCCATTTTCCGCCATGGCAAGGATCAGGGTGACACTCAATCCGCCCCCAATGCCGTCAAGGCATCGCCTTCCAGCCAATAGGTGAACCAGCCCTCATGCGGATGAGCGCCTATACTTTGATAGAAGCGGATCGCCGGCGCGTTCCAGTCCAGCACCTGCCATTCCAGCCGCGCCGCGCCCGCCGCCAGGCCTTTCCTGGCCAGATGGGCCAGCAATGCCTTGCCATAGCCGCGCCCACGAAACGCCGGCAGCACGAACAGGTCTTCCAGATAAAGCCGGCGCGCGGCGCGGAAGGTGGCATACGTCCAGTAATAGGTGACAAGCCCGACCGGGGTTTCGCCCTCAAATGCCAGTTCGCATTCGATCAGGGGCCTGAGCCCAAAAAAATCGAAGGCGATATCCTCTTCGCCGATGGTGATGGGCAGCTTTTCATAAGCCGCCAGTTCCTTGAGCAGGGAAAGGATCAGGCCCGCCTCATCAGGCCGGGCGGGGCGGACCAGGAAAACCGACATTGCAAATCCGGCGAAAATGCGGCCGGACCATAGGGGAGGCGGGAAAGAAAAGGAACCTGGCTTTCCCCTTCCGGGTTTAATCTACCGGTATGGAGGACAGCATGAGCAAGTGGCTGGTTTCGGGCGCTTTTGCATCCATTGTCGCCTTGAGCACGGCGCCTGCCTTCGCGCAAGGCCATAACGATCCCAGGTTTCAGCGGGGCGGACATGAACAAAATGCGGTTCCGGACCAGGGCCATGGCAGGCAGGAGCAGGCGCAAAATCAGCAGGGACAGCGGAGCGATCAACAGCGCGGCTTCGCGGGCTTTGCCCAATACGGGCCGACGGCCGACCAACGCCAGCGGGAAAACAGCCGGCCCAGCGCTGGCCAGCAGGCAGCGCCGCAGGCCCAACCCACGCCGCCCAACATGCTGCGCGGCCAAAACCCGAACAACGCCACGCGCGGACCTGAGGTTGCGCAAGGCCGCGACGATCGACGGGATAATGGGCGCGGGCGTGATTTTGAGCGTGGGCGCGACAATGGACGCGATGGTGAACGTGGCCGCGATAATGGCCCTGGACGCGATTTTTCCATGCGCGGGCCCGGCGGGCGTCCGGACTTCAGCCGCTTCCATCGCAATTTCACTGCGCCCCGCCATTTCCATGTCGGTGTCTACCACCGGCCGCGCGGCTGGTATGCCCATCGCTGGGTGTTCGGCGAAATCCTTCCGTCCCTGTTCTGGACACAGGATTACTGGCTCACCGACTATTGGACCTATGGCCTTGAGCCGCCGCCGCCCGGCACAGTCTGGGTGCGTGATGGCGATGATGCCCTCCTGATCGACCGTTTTTCGGGCGAGATCATCCAAGTCGCCTATAACGTCTTTTACTGAGACCGGACGGGGACCTGCCGCGGCTAGCCACATCCCCGGCTTCATCGCGCGGAAAAACTTCCCGCTTGTGAATTGGCGCGGCATCTTGGCCCTTAACCGGGCCTAATCCGTGCTATAAGTGGTCACCGTGCCCGTGAGTCCTCACGCGGCCCCAGAATAATCCGGGTACGGAATAATATATGACCAACGTCACTGTGATCGGCGCCCAATGGGGTGACGAAGGCAAGGGCAAGATCATTGATTGGCTCGCCAACCGGGCCGAGATGGTGGTGCGCTTCCAGGGGGGCAACAATGCCGGCCATACCATTGTGGTGGGAAACAAGACCTACAAGCTTTCCCTGCTGCCGTCCGGCGTGGTCCAGGGCAAGCGTTCCATTATCGGCAATGGCGTGGTGGTGGATCCCTGGTCGCTCCTGGATGAGATCGCGCGGGTTGGCGGGGCCGGCTTGCAAATCACGCCGGAGATATTGGTGCTGGCGGAAAATGCCGTGCTGGTCCTGCCGCTGCATCGCGAATTGGATGCGATGCGCGAGGACGCGGCGGCGCAGAAGATCGGCACCACCAAACGCGGCATCGGGCCGGCTTACGAGGATAAGGTAGGGCGGCGGGCGCTCAGGGCCGTGGATCTCAAAAATCCCGATTCCCTGCCCGCCAAGATCGAGCGCCTGCTTGCCCATCACAATGTGCTGCGCCGGGGGTTCGGCCAGCCAGAAGCGGATGGGGACGCCCTGTTCCGCGCCTTGCGCGAGATCGCGCCCAAGATCGTGCCCTTCCTGGGTGCCTCCTGGCGCGAGCTCGATGCGGCGAAACGGGCGGGCAAGCGCGTGCTGTTCGAAGGCGCCCAGGCGGTCCTTTTGGATATCGACCACGGCACCTATCCCTTCGTCACCTCGTCGAACACCGTGGCCGGGCAGGCGGCGGCCGGCGCCGGCATTTCGCCTCGCGATATCGGCACGGTGTTGGGCATCGTCAAAAGCTACACCACACGGGTGGGGGAAGGCCCCTTCCCCACCGAGTTGAAGGATGAAACCGGGGAGCGGCTTGGCGCCCGCGGCCATGAATTCGGCACCGTGACAGGCAGGAAGCGCCGCTGCGGCTGGTTTGACGCCGTGCTGGTGCGCCAAACCGTGATCACCGGCGGCGTGGATGGTATCGCGCTCACAAAGCTCGACGTGCTGGACGGTTTCGCCGAGATCAAGCTCGCAACCCATTATGAACTGGACGGCAAAAAGCTCGATCACCTGCCCGCCGACCCGGCGCTTCAGGCCCGGGTGAAGCCGGTCTATGAGACGTTGCAGGGCTGGCCGGAATCCACGCAAGGAGCGCGAAGCTGGGCCCAGCTTCCCGCCAACGCCATCAAATATGTGCGCCGGATCGAGGAGCTGATCGGCGCCCCGGTGGCGCTTCTGTCCACCAGCCCCGACCGCGACGACACCATCATGGTCCGCGATCCGTTCGTCGGGCGCTGAGCCTTATTTTCCTGCCTTTTCCTGGGCCAAACGTTTCTGCATGCCGTCGCGAAAACTCTCCGCCACCGCGCGGCAGGCATTGCTGTCGACGAAGGCATCCGCCTCGCCCTTGTCCCTCCGCGCCAGCCTGTCCATGGTCTTGGAGATATCCGGATGCGGCGTGAGCACGATATCGCAGGGCAAGGCTGCGACGACTGCGAAGCTTTTGTCGAAATCCTTCAACAGCGCCGGGTGATCGCTGAAACGGAAATTGGGCGCTGCGGCGGTGGAAAGACTGTCGATATAGACCATGTTGAGACAGCGGCCGTTTTCGCAAGCTCGCCAGGTCCATGTGGTGCCGCCCGGCGTATGGCCCGGGGTGAAATGCGCGGTCAGCGCCAAGGGTCCCACCTGCACCGTTTCGCCGTCATGCAGGGTGTCGGCTTTGATGACCTTGGCGACAGGGTGGAGAATGCCGAATTGCTGATCGTCGGGACCGGGCACGCCCGTTGCCAGCAATTTCGCGCTCCAGGGACTTAATCTCACCTCCGCCCCGGTCAGGCGCTGGAGCTGGGCAATGCCGCCGGCATGATCGTAATGGGCATGGCTGTTCAAGATCAGCTTGATGTCCGAAAGCTTGAACCCCAGCGCCTTGACATGGTCGGCGATCGCGTTTGCCGATTCGTTCAGGTCGCCGTCGATCAGGATGTCACCCTGGTCCGAAACGATCAGGATGGAACTGAGCGCGGCGGTGCCGACATAATAGGTATTGCCGTAAACCTTGAACGGCTTCTGGGGCTTGCTCCAAGACGCGCAATCCTTGCAGTCCGGCGTCGCTTCGCCATTGCCGAGCTGGGCCATCGCCGCGCCCGGCACGGCAAGAAAGAACGTGAAACAAAGATGGGACAAATGCTTCATCGGTCATCCCTCATGACGGTGGTTGAGCGGTCCATGCCCACGGCCCAACCCTGGAGCGCTCAATATGGCGTTCTGCACAAAGCGATGCGCCCGCGCCACCGCCGCTTCCAGTCCCAGGCCGAGCGCCACCCCGGAAGCGATGGCGGTGGAGAGCGTGCAACCGGTGCCATGGGTGTGGGGAGTCTGCTGGCGCGGGGATTCAAACACGGTTTCGCCCACCCTCCCCACCAGCACGTCCTTGACCGTGTCGCCCGTGCCGTGTCCGCCCTTGAAGAAGATGTTCTTCGCTCCCAGCATCATGAAGGCCTGGGCGGCATTGCGCAGGGTATGCGGGCTGCGCGGCCGGATGCCGGTGAGCGTCTCGGCTTCCGGCAGGTTCGGAGTCACCAGGAGGGCGCGCGGAATGAGCCTGGTCTTCAGCACCGCCACGCCAAGCTCATCCAACAGGGTGGCGCCGCTGGAAGACGCCAGCACCGGATCCAGAACCAGCGGCAAGTCGATATTCTCCAGAACATCGGCCACGGCGCTGGCGATGCGCCCGCTTCCCAGCATGCCGATCTTGATGGCATCGGCGCCGATATCATTCAGCGCCGCCACGATCTGGCCATGCACGATTTCCGGCGGGACCAGATGGACGGAATGGACCTCTTCTGTGTCCTGCACCGTCAGCGCCGTCACCGCCGTCTGGGCATAGACACCGAAAGCCTGGGCGGTCTTGAGATCGGCCTGCAGTCCCGCCCCGGCGCTTGAATCGGAGCCGGCGATCACAAGCAACCTTGCCGTCCTGGGAATGTCGGCCATGGAAATATCGGCCATGGGATTATTGGCCCCAAAATTTGTCGATCAGGCAGCAACCTCTTCAATGGCGGCGGCGATCTGGCGCACCACGGCGCGCACCAGCTTTTCGTCATCCCCTTCCGCCATCACCCGGATCAGCGGCTCGGTGCCGGATTTGCGCACCAGGACCCTGCCGGAAGCGCCCAGCCTAGCATGGGCCTCGTCAATCGAGGATTTTACCCGCGCATCGTCCAGGGGCGAACCTTTGCGGAAGCGGACATTTTCCAATACCTGGGGCAATGGTTCGTAGAGATGCGCCGCCTGTGATGCCGGTTTGCCCTCTTCCGCCAGCACCGCCAGCACCTGCAGCGCCGCGATCAGACCGTCCCCGGTGGTGGCGAAGTCGGACAAAATGATATGGCCGGATTGCTCACCGCCCACATTGAAGCCGCCCTTCTTCATTTCTTCCTGGACATAGCGGTCGCCCACCTGGGCGCGCGCCAGGCCGAGGCTGAGCGTCCTGAGATAACGGTCGAGGCCCTGGTTGGACATCACGGTGCCCACTACCCCGCCGCCCTTGAGAAACCCATTCCGGGACCAGCTCTTGGCGATCAAAGCGAGAATCTGGTCGCCGTCGATAATCTGGCCCTCTTCATCCGCCATGACCACGCGGTCGGCGTCGCCATCCAGCGCGATGCCGAAATCGGCCCTCACTTCGCGCACCTTGGCGCACATCGCTTCCGGCGCGGTCGAGCCACATTCCAGATTGATGTTGGTGCCGTCGGGGGAGACTCCGAGCACAACCACATCGGCGCCCAATTCCCACAACACCGCCGGCGCCACTTTGTAGGCGGCGCCATTGGCGCAATCGGCCACAATGCGCAAGCCATCCAGGCGCAGATTGCGCGGGAACGTCCGCTTGGCGAATTCGATATAGCGGGCCTGGCTGTCGTCGATGCGCTTGGCGCGGCCGATGGCATTGCCGCTGGCAAGGCCGGCTTCCAGCCCGCCATCCATCAGCTTTTCGATTTCCAGTTCCACCGCGTCGGAGAGCTTCTGCCCGTCAGGTCCGAAAAATTTGATGCCATTATCATGGAAGGGATTGTGCGAGGCGGTGATCATCACGCCGATATCGGCCCTGAGCGAACGTGTCAGCATGGCGACAGCGGGCGTGGGCAAGGGGCCGAACTGGAAGACGTCCATGCCCACCGCGGTGAAGCCGGAGACCAACGCGCTTTCGATCATGTAACCGGAGAGGCGGGTGTCCTTGCCGATCACCACCCGGTGGCGATGCGCGCCCCTGGTGAAGATGCGGCCGGCCGCCATGCCTGCCTTCATCGCGATTTCAGGCGTCAGTACCGAAGCGTTGGCACGGCCGCGAATGCCGTCAGTGCCGAAATATTTGCGAGTCATGAAAATCTCAAACCGGACCCGAGTCTTTTATCATGATTTGCTAACAAAGACATACGCTTACAAGGCCTTTCGCGGCCGTTTTATCACTCCGGCGTCACGTTGTGCCGCGGTCCTTGCCTATGGCTTTCAAGACCTTAAGCCCGTCCCGGAGCGGCGCCGGTGCATGGGTGCGGATGAAATCGGCACCATTGGCTTCGGCGAACAGTTCGGCGGCCAGGCTCGCGGCACCGCTTTCGGCCGGGAGACGGTTGACCAGCCGGCGCAGGAAGCCCTTCCGGGACACCGAAACCAGCAGGGGCAGACCGAAGCGGGCCTTTAATTCCGGCAGGCGGCGCAAAAGGATCAAGGAGTTTTCCGGATCGCTGCCGACAAACTGCCCCATGCCGGGGTCCAGGATCAGCCGGTCGCCCGCAATACCCGCCTTGATGAGGGCGTCCAGGCGCAGACCGAAGAACCGCACAACCCGGTCGAAGATTTCCGCCGAAGGCACATCGGTGCGCACCGCAACGCCTTCCGGCTGAACCATATGCATCAGGATCAGCTTCGCTTTGGATGCCGCCAGTTCGTGATAGAGCGAGGCGTCGGGAAAACCATGGATGTCGTTGAGATAATCCACGCCTTGCGCCAGCGCCCAGTGCTGCACGGGAAGCGCGAACGTATCGATCGAAAGCGAAGCACCTTTGGCTTTCAAGGCGGGCAGCACAGAAGCGAGCCGGGCGATTTCGGTCTCCGGCACCACCGGCTTCGCCTCGGGATGCGACGAGGCTGCGCCGATATCCAGAATGTCGGCGCCCTCTTTCAAAAGGCTCTCGGCCTGCGCCAACGCTCCTTCCGGCGCGAGGAATTTCCCGCCATCCGAAAAAGAATCTTCGGTGATGTTGAGGATGCCGAGGATTTTCATGTGAGCGAAAAAGAAGGGCGGCCTTTCGACCGCCCTATTCTATCAGATTTTCCGGTTTCAGCGCGGCTGCGGCTCGGGGGAAATGATCGGTCCCGGACCGGTTGAAGGCCGCGGCTTACCGGCGGCGGGCACCGAAGGACCCTCATTGCGGGCCGGCAGGGTCGGCTCTTCGTAAGGCGTGCGCACCGGCGGAATACCCTTCAACAGCGCGATGATCTCATCGCCCGTGAGCGTCTCATATTCCAACAGGCCGCGCGCCAGCACATTGAGGTCGTTGATATTATCGGTGAGGATCTTCCTGGCCTTGGCATAGCATTCATCGATGATGCGGTGGATTTCCGCGTCGATCTTCTGCGCCGTGGCTTCCGAGACGTTCTGGGTGCGCGAGACGGAGTGGCCCAGGAACACTTCCTCCTGGTTTTCCGCATAGGCGATGGGGCCCAGTTCATCCGACATGCCGAAGCGGGTCACCATGGCGCGCGCCATGCGGGTGGCCTGCTCGATGTCCGATTGCGCCCCGGTGGTCACCTTGTCATGGCCGAACACCAGCTCTTCCGCGATGCGGCCGCC